>CAMGOT010000032.1 GCA_946060685.1 uncultured Bacteroidales bacterium | reverse complement strand
CAACATCACGCAGACTCTCACGATTACAGAGTTGTCCGAACATGAGTGCCATGAGTTGATTCCAGCAAGTGAAGGTTTTGACATACCGATCACCTCCGTACGGTTCTATTTCCGCCCGCTTCCTTTACAGCCCTTTAAAGATTGACTGTCTGATCTGCCTGTTAACACCTCTACTCCAAATCCAAAAATGTCATCAGAAGTCTTTTGTTCTCTTCAGATTCCTTATCCTGCATGACAATCGCTGTTTTGTTTATTTTGTTGGTAACTTTAATGCTGTAACCGTTTTCTGCAATTAACGGAGCATTAAGAAGTATTTCCATCTCTGCACCTGTTTCCTTATTTTTCATAAGCAGTCTGGGATAATCACTTCCTGCGTCAAATATCCTTGCTCTTTCATATCCCCTTGCTTCCATTTCCGATGTTATCCATCTGAAATTATTTAAAAAGTCACCGGGGTTGCATACGCAACGAAAACCTGCTTCAAGGAACCCTTGCAATAATATCGGAGCCCATTTGATAATTTTTACTGTGAGCCAGAGCAACGTAATTGCTCCGACAATCGCGAAAATAGTTTGTGTTGTTTCCATCATTTATGAAATTTTAGTGACTGTAACTTTAGTTGTAAGCAGCTCAATACGGCATGCGCTATTGGTTTATTTTCCTCAGAGGAGTTGTCTTGTTGTTGGTTGCGATTGTTTATCCCCTCATTTTGCCTCATACTATTTGGGGAGCGTTTGTCGCATAGCAATCTTTTGACAGTGATTAGCCGTGGCTGATTGTTTATTGATTACTTATTACGGCAAAGTGCAGAAGACTCTTCTGTCCTGAATTCCCGTGGTTCTGACGGAACATCCGTCCATTGCCCCCTCAATAAAACCGGCGTTTCGTTCTGCGAGAAGAGAAACCAAACTTGTTCGAATTATCCCGAGTCGTGACAGAGTAAGACGGAGTCAATGAGGAAGACCAAGCCTAACTAAGGTAAAATTACCAAGTATATTCATAATGAAGCAATTGCTATGCTAAGCACACCACAACTGACAATTTATCAGCTTTCCTTGGGATTTACTGGACAGCAATGACATTCTGTCATTTCCACGTTGCGCCAGAACAGTTTCCTGCTTGAGTGAAAAATGCTTTAGAGTTGTGCCAAATATTCCCGTAGCGGCTGAGCACCTCTTCATTTACCCCGTCTGTGATAGATACCTATCGTTTTTTTATTCCATCCTTTGGTTCACCAGTGTCTTTTTTCATCATGCATCAAAAAACTTGCAAAAATCATCTGCAATACAAAATAATTCTGGAGTTTCCTTGAACGAAGTGAAAAACTTTGTCCTCGGTAATCATAGCGATTATTGTTTGTAATTCTTTGTATTTCAACACTATAAAGTTACAACAATTTTCACTAATCACCAAATTTTCAAGCACTTATATTTCGTCGAACTCACGTTAATATAAGAGGGTAAACACACCCCTCAAAAAAAATAACTGTCGAACGGTCTTCTGTCGTAGCGGCATCTGCACCTTCTCCCTATAAGACTGAAAATCAGCATGTTGCACGTTCCAAAATGGCTCCTTTCCATGATTTCACAACACGAAAAAGACAGAAAACACATGAAAACATGCTCAAAAACATCACTCAACTTTCGCAAGTTAAAAGAGACTGTGTTTCAGGGCGTGCTAAAGAACTCATTCACAACCAACTCGCCTCCTGGCGAGTTTCGGCCATATACTGAGGATGACAGGACAAAACGCCCATCCCGTTTCGGCCAAAGTCCAAAGCGCATTCAGGACATCTCCTTTTGGCATTTCCTTCCAGCACGAGTTTCCCGTCTGCATAAGATTTCCTAACAGCATAAAAAGGAAAGGGGGAGGCGTTGGCTACGTCTCCCCCTTTATGCTAACAGGCAATTCTTGCCAGCTATTCCCTACAGGCTAAAGCCATCCGTTGCTTTTGTACCAGGCCACCGCCTCGTACACACCACGCTCCAACCCCCATTGCGGGTTGTAGCCCAAATCCCGACGCGCAGGCTCTATGTCGCACCTCCAGTTGCGCTGGCGGAGAATGCTGAACTTGTCCATATTCAATGTCGACAGCCGATGCGTGCGGCGCGACAGCCAGGTGTTGAACGCGCATACGCCATGCAGCACCCATTCGGGCGCAACGATGTGCAGCACTCCCCGCACCTTCATCGCAGCCTGCAGCAAATCGGAGAAGCGCCGGCTATCGTAGTCGCAACCGTCGCTCAGGAAATACGCCTTGCCACGCTCGCCACGCGTCAGGGCAAGCAGGCAGGCCTCCACAAGGTCGCGGACATAGATGAAGGTGATGATCTGCGGGGTATAGCCCACGGCAAAGTCCACATGCTTCCGGATGCTGTCGGCCATCAGGAAATAGTCGCGCTCCCGAGGCCCGTAGACTCCCGTGGGGCGCAGCACGATATAGTTCAACCCGGGAATCTGTGCCAGCCGCCGCTCGGCTTCGAGTTTAGAACGCCCGTAGGCCGTGTTGGGCACAGGGGTGTCAGAGTCGCAGAAGGGCCGATAACGCTCTGCCCCGAGGGGAATGCGGCCCTGGGCGTCACGCACGGGCGCATCGTTGACATTTCCCATCACGCTGAGCGACGACACGAAGACGAAGCGTCCGGCATGCGGCAAGGCCCCGGTCTTCAGGAGCAGCCGTGCCAGCCGCTCCGTGCCATCCGTATTGGTCCGGCGAAAATCTTCTTCGGACAGGGCTTTCGTGGCACCTGCCGCATGTATCACATGGTCGAACGCGCCATGCTCTGCCACATGGGCTGCCAACTGCCGCTCCAGCGTGGCATCATCGCCCAGATTGAGTTCGATGAAATTTATGCGGCTGTCCTGCAGATAGCGACGCGAGGAAGTGGCGCGCATGGCGGCCCACGGCTCATGCCCCAATTCCAGGGCGCGTTCCACGATAAAGGAGCCTACAAATCCGGAGGCTCCCGTCACGAGTATTTTCATAAAGGGATTCAACTGGGTTTCTTGGCAGGGTCGCAGGTGAGTCCGCAACCGAGTTTCTTGAATATCTTGCGGTCCACTTCGGAGAGCATGACGGTGGAGTGTACCTGGCAGCCTCGCAGTTCGGGAAGCTGCGTGAGAGCCCTTCGGCAATCGTCGTCATGCTGGCTCAGCACGGAGAGTGCCACGAGCACCTCGTCCGTGTGCAGACGCGGATTGTTGCCGCCGAGATATTCGATTTTGGTCTTCTGAATAGGCTCGATCATCTCCTGCGGTATGAGTTTCACGCTGTGGTCGATGCCCGCCAGATGCTTGGTGGCATTGAGAATCAGGGCGGCGCTGGGGCCCAGCAGCGGACTCGTCTCGGAAGTGATGAGCGTGCCGTCGGCCAGTTCGATGGCAGCGGCATGCACGCCGCTCTTATGCTTGCGCTCCTTGGCAGCCACGGTGCAGCGGCGGTCGTCGGTGGAGATGCCTGCCTGCTTGAAGAGGAGGGCTATCTTGTTGACCTCGTCCTCATTCCCCGCCCCGTCGGCCAGGCGATTGAGCGCGCTGTAGTAGCGGCGGATGATTTCCTGCTTGGAGGCCTCGCGGCAGGCATCGTCGTTGCTGATGCAGAAGCCTACCATGTTCACCCCCATATCCGTGGGCGACTTGTAGGGATTGTAGCCATAGATACCCGTAAAGAGGGCGTCGAGTACGGGGAAAATCTCGATGTCGCGATTATAGTTGATGGCCACCTTGTCGTAGGCTTCCATGTGGAAATGGTCGATCATGTTCACATCGTCGAGATCGGCGGTGGCAGCCTCGTAGGCGATGTTGACGGGATGCTTCAACGAGAGGTTCCATACGGGGAAGGTCTCAAACTTGGCATATCCTGCCTCCACGCCGCGCTTGTGCTCGTTGTACAGCTGGCTGAGGCATACCGCCATCTTGCCGCTACCCGGGCCGGGGGCCGTGACGATGACCAGCGGACGCTCCGTCTCCACATAGTCGTTCTTGCCGAAGCCCTCGTCGGAGTCGATCAGCGTGACGTTGGTGGGATAGCCTTCTATCGTATAGTGATAATAGGCCTTGATGCCCAGACGCTCCAGTTTGGCACGGTAGAGATCGGCGGAGTGCTGGCCGTTATAGTGGGTGATGACCACCGACCCCACCAGGAACCCCCGGTTCTGGAACTCCGTGCGCAGACGCAGCACATCCTCGTCGTAGGTGATGCCCAAATCGCCGCGCACCTTGTTCTTCTCGATATCAACGGCAGAGATGACGATGACGATTTCCGCCGAATCTGCCAGCTGCTTCAGCATACTCAACTTAGAATCGGGCTGAAAACCGGGCAGCACACGGCTGGCATGGTGGTCGTCAAACAATTTGCCGCCCAATTCCAGGTAAAGCTTGCCCTGGAACTTGGCAATACGCTCCTTGATGTGCTGCGACTGGATGCGGCAGTACTTCTCGTTGTCAAAACCTATTTTCATATAATTTCTCTGATGTAAAAAAAAGTTGCGGAGGCACGCGCGGCTTTGTGGAAACGGGGGTGAATGCGACACCGCTCTCTGCGGCTTTTCCACGCGGACCTTTACAATAAACTGCCTGCAAAATTACTGCATTCCGATGAGACAACTGGAAATGCCGCTCGTTTTTTTATTTTTAAGAGCATATTTTTGAAGAATTTCCGCACAATGCCATTTGCAGGATGAAATAATATCGTAAATTTGCCGCCAGAAAAACACCACCTGCAACGGGTGGCGGCAGGAAGGCGATGCCGGATACGATTCGGATGCGGCACCTGCGGCGTCCGATGGCAAGGAAACTCCTTCCCCCCATCGTCGGAGAGCCGCTGCAGGGCAAGAATGCACCGGGCCCTTAGCCCCCTCTCTTCCCACGGCATATTCCAAAAATACACCAAAAATATATCATGGCAAATCTCATCGAACAACTCTGTGCCCGCGCAAAGGCTGACAAGCAGCGCATCGTACTCCCCGAGAGTCTTGAGGAGCGCACCATCACCGCCGCCGATATGGCCCTACGCGATGAACTTGCAGAAATCATCCTCATCGGCAATCCCGATGAAATCCATGCCCTGGCGGAGCGTCTGGGGCTGAAGCACATTGGCAAGGCCACCATCATCGACCCTGCTACCAGCGAGAAGACGGAAGAATACGCCCAACTCCTCACACAACTGCGTGCGAAGAAGGGCATGACCATCGAAAAGGCGCGCCAGCAAGTGCTCGACCCGCTCTATTTCGGATGCCTCATCATCAAGAGCGGCGATGCCGACGGACAAATCAGCGGTGCCCTCAGCACCACGGGCGACACCCTGCGTCCGGCTCTCCAAATCATCAAGTGCGCGCCTGGCATCACCTGCGTGAGCGGGGCCATGCTCCTCATCACGCCTGCCACCGAATATGGCGATGACGGCGTGATCGTAATGGGCGATGTGGCCGTGACGCCGATGCCCGATGCCAACCAGCTGGCACAGATTGCCGTATGTACGGCACAGACGGCACAGGCCGTGGCGGGAATGGATCCCCGCGTGGCGATGCTGAGCTTCTCCACGAAAGGAAGTGCCAAGCATGAGGTGTGCGACAAGGTGATTGAGGCTACACGTCTCGCCAAGGAGATGGCTCCCGACCTGAAAATCGATGGTGAGATGCAGGCCGATGCCGCTCTGGTGGAGAGTGTTGGAGCGAAGAAATGCCCGGGAAGCCCCATCGCAGGAAAGGCCAACGTGCTGGTGGCTCCATGCCTGGAGGTCGGCAACATCGGCTACAAGCTCGTGGAGCGTCTGGCACATGCCGAGGCCATCGGTCCTATCCTCCAGGGTATAGCACGCCCCGTGAACGACCTCAGCCGCGGATGCTGCGTGGACGACATCTACAAGATGGTGGCCATCACAGCCTGCCAGGCTCAGGCTGCAAAAGCATAACTTTCCAACCCTCAATCTCCCCCCCCCCCTCAAAAAAATTCCTAACCTCAAAAATGAAGATATTAGTAGTCAACTGCGGCTCCAGCTCCATCAAGTACAAACTCTATGAGATGGACGACCAGAGCGTACTCGCCGCAGGCGGTATCGAGAAAATCGGTCTTGAAGGTGCTTTCCTCAAGACAAAAATCAATGGCGAGACCAAAATCATCCCCTTCGCCTGCCCCACCCATACGGAAGGCATAAAAATGATGTTCGACACCCTGCTCCACCCTGAATATGGTGCCATCAAGAACATCGACGAGATTGCTGCTGCCGGCCACCGCATCGTGGCAGGAGGCCGCTTCGCCGAGAGCCGGCTGGTGGACGACGAGATGCTCAAGGAGTGGATCACCTATATGGACCTCGCTCCGCTGCACAATCCTGCCCACCTCAAGGGCTATGAGGCTGTAAAGGCGCTGCTTCCACAGTTGCCGCAGGTGTTCGTGTTCGACACGGCTTTCCATCAGACCATGCCTGCCAAGGCCTACCTCTATGCCGTTCCCTACAAGTACTACGAGGAGAACAAGATTCGCCGCTATGGTGCCCACGGCACAAGCCACCGCTTTGTGGCCGACCGTGTATGCCAGTTCCTCGGCGTGAAGAAAGAGGATCAGAAAATCATCACCTGCCATATCGGCAACGGCGCAAGCATTAGTGCCGTGGATGGCGGACGCTGTGTGGACACTTCCATGGGTCTGACTCCTCTTGAGGGTCTGATGATGGGAACGCGCAGCGGCGACACCGACCCCAGCGCCGTACTGAAAATCATGAAGGACGAGGGCTTCACACCCGATGAGATGAGCAACCTGCTCAACAAGCAGAGCGGCGTGCTGGGCATCAGCGGAGTGAGCAGCGACATGCGCGAAGTCACGGCAGCATTTGAAGCTGGCAACGAACGGGCAGGAATGGCGCTGGAGATGTACAGCTACCGCATCAAGAAGTACATCGGTGCATATGCTGCTGCCATGGGTGGTGTCGACACCATCGTCTTCACGGCAGGAGTGGGCGAACACCAGTGGGACATCCGCTATAACTCCACCTCCGGGCTGGAGTTCCTGGGCGTGAAGCTCGACGAGGCCAAGAACCGTGCCAATTTCGGCGAGGAGGAGGTCATCTCCACTCCCGACAGCCGCGTGAAGGTGGTCGTGGTGCCCACCGACGAAGAACTGATGATTGCCAGCGACACCTTGGCTCTCGTGGCAAAATAGCACGAAAACCGACAGGGGACGGCAGGCTAAAAAGCCAAAAAGCCAACCAGCAAGAAAAGAGAACCCGGCCCCATGTTGCCCATATCATCGTAGAAAGGGGTGTAATATAAAATGCCTCTAAAAAAGCACACGATATTCGCTCAAAAACCAATCCTCCCTCTGCCTTTCCGCCCTAAAAAGCAGAATGAGCAGAGGGATTTTTCTTTCAGGGCGCAGGCATCAGTACGATTCCCGAACGTGTTTCCCAAGATTGATCCTGCAATTCACATTTCACCTTATCCCGACCTATCATCATGAACCGTATCATCCATCTCCTCCTCCTGCTTTGCCTGAGCCTGGCTGCCCACGCGCAATCGCTGAAAGGCCATATCACGCTTTCCGACACCCTGCCGGGAACCTATGCCACCATCCACATTCCCTCCCTGGGCATCACCGAAGTGGCCAACGAATACGGCGACTATCGGTTTCGCTCGCTTCCCGCCGGCACCTACGAAGCCGAATTCTCGCGCATCGGTTTTGCCAAACACAAAACCACGGTCAGCATCACGGGGGATCAGACGACCGCTCTTGATGTCAACATGGAGGCTCAGCCCATCGGCCTGCCCACAGCCTACGCCCTCCCCAACGGCCAGGATCCTGCGGCCTATATCCTGGGGAAAATGTGGGCAAAAGCAGAAGCCAACCGCCAGAAGCTTAACTACAAGGCGAAAATATCCTATGATTTCGCCGCCTACAATTTCGACATCATCAACGCGGCACCACCCTTCTACAAGCGAATGCTCAAGATGCTGCTGGGCATTGGGGGCTACAAGCCGCTGGCCACCACCATCATGGAGAATGAGTCGCCCTTCGTCAGCGTGGAGATGACGCGGACTTACAGCAAAGGGCGGACTACAGACGCGGACAAGCGCATCGCGGAAAGCAACTACGACATGACGGATGCCGAGAAGAAATTCTTCCTCAACCCCAAAAAGTTTCTCGACAAGAACATCTTCGACGAGGCCTACGACTATTATCTGCCGTGGGGAAAGAATGGCAAGCAGAGGAAGCGCTTCGTCTACGAGGGCAGCTACACGGAGGATGGGCGCACCATCGACGTGCTGACGTGCAGGACGAAAAAGGTATGCTGCTCCCTGCACATCATCGAGGACGACTGGCAGATTCTGAAGGCGCGGATAGTGGAATCCGCAGATGAAGTTACGGACATCATCTGCCAGAACGTCCGCGGCATCTATATGCCCATCAGCGTCAGCCAGCGCATGACCGTCTTAGAAATTCCACCCCAGCAGTTCGACGAGTATTCTGAATTGTGCCGCCAGGTGCTGAACGGAGCGGCGGAAGTCACCACTCCTGAAGGAAAGACGGTGAAGGTGTCGCCGAAACTGAAGAAGCGCATCGAAAAGGTCTATCCCCTTATGGAAAGGATGGAACGTACCAAAAAGCCGCTCCCCCTTTCCGTCAATTTCAACTACAACATCAAATACCAATAGCCCCGCCCCCCTTTCCCAGGGCGATGCCGAAAATACCCTACACCCCCGGAAGGGACAGCACCACGACAAATACACCTATGGCTGCGTTGTGCTGCCCCTACCGGGGGTGGCGCCTATTTCAAGAACACGAAATAGACGGCGGCGATGAGGCAGAGGAAGGCCGCGATATGATTCCAATGGATGGGCTGGCCCTTGAACACCAATACGGAAAAGAGGGTGAAAATCGTGATGGAGAGCACCTCCTGGATGATTTTCAGCTGCATCAATGTGAAGGGGCCGCCATTCTCTATAAAACCTATACGATTGCCGTTCACCTGGCAAATGTATTCGGGGAGGGCCAGCAGCCATGAAGAAAGGATGATGACAAGCAGCGGCGTATGGTCGGTGATGACACCTACCGACTGAAGCTTTAGATGACCATACCATGCCAAGGTCATAAAGCAGTTGCTGACGATGAGCAACAATACTGTGTAAAATGCGTTCATGAAGATATTTTGCGGAAAGAAAAGATGGGGACAGCCCCCTGGAGGAGTGTTGAAAGCCGACTGTTCCCCGGCAGTTCGTTTAGGGTAAGCCGGCAGTCTCCCCTTTCTACACTACCGTAATGATTTCCTCGGCCCCCTTCCTGTTCTTCTCGTTGGGCCTGGCATTGGGGTCAGGAAAACCGATGGGAAGGATAATGACGGGTTCTTCGTCGGCGGCAAGGGGTAGTGCTGTCCGGCAGATTTCGGGGTCGAAGGCACACACCCAACACGTGCCCAGCCCGGCTTCCGTGGCGGCAAGGCAGATATGTTCGGCGGCAATACTGGCATCGACGATGCCATGACGGTGGCCATCGGCAGGGCGCACCCATTCCTCGTCATGACGGATGGTGACGACGACATATAGCGGTGCCGTGCGGAACCATTCGCGATGATAGGCTTCGCAGAGCCTCTGCTTCGCGGACGGGGATTTCACGACATAGAAATGCCAGGGCTGACGATTGCAGGCAGAAGGTGCCAGACGTGCGCTTTCGAGGAGCCCGACGATGGTGGCATCGTCGGGCATTTCTGCGGTATAGGCACGCACGCTGCTGCGCTGTGCCACGAGTTGAAGAAATTCCATAGTTGATTGTGGTGTAGGATAAGTTTTGTTCAAGAAGGAAGAAGGAAGGAGGAATTGCCCCGGGGCAATGTCTGAGAGCCGGTATTTGCTCGGGCTTTTCTTTACCCTTCAGCCTGCTATCAGGCCCGATTTGCCCAAAATTCCTCCTTCCTGATTGCTTTAGGTATGTTCTATAAATTAGTTTTTTATTCATTTAGGAAGTGTCATTATGCTTGGCCACTTTTCAACCTCTCGCTTGTATCTTCCAATGCTTCAAACACTTACATAGCCCGCTATGTGCGCGTTTAAAGGATAGGAATCTACTGTGCGATAGGAAAGAAAATTGTCTCAAGCTAATTTATAGAACATCCCTTAAGCCAAGTTCACCATGCCATTCCTTTTCCCTTGCAAAAAAGCTACAGCTTTGCTGTCCGGGATTTTCTGGCCGAAGACTTTGGCAGATAATGGCGTACCCAGTCGATGTGCATCTCTACGGGAAGCTCCTCGGGAGCCACCTTTCCCACCCAATTTCCACCCAGCTGCATGTCGATGAGCAGATACCAGGGATGCAGGAAAGGAAACTGGTCGGCCTTCTCCAATTCCGGCACGCGGGGATAAGCAAAGGTGCGGATGCCGTTCACGCTGAACACGAGGCTGTCGGGATGAAATTCCACGGCATAAACATTGAACTCATCGGGGCGGATGGTGTTCGTGCCATAGTGTGGAGGCTCGTTTTCATGACCGCTGAGGGAATAGGTGGTGTGTACCGTCTGATAGACCATTCCGTCGTGGTTCAGCCGCTCCATGATATCGATTTCCCCACCGTGGGGCCACCCTCCCGAACGTTCGTCGGGCAGCAGCCAGATGGCAGGCCATGCTCCCCTGGCTCCGAAAAGTCTGGCACGAATTTCCAGACGTCCCTCTGCTGCAAAGAGGTGTTTTCCGGCAGTCACCACGCCGGCAGTCAGATAGGCCGCCGTGTCGCATTCCACCGAAATTCGGCCATCAGGCAATTCGGCTGGCGTAGCAGGCTTGGGATTTTTGATGCCTTTGAGAACGAGCATGCCATCGCGCACTTCAAGCAAGGCGGGGTCTTGCGACTGCGTGTTGTTCCAGTCTGCCGTGCCGCGCGTGGTACGGCTCCACGTCTTTTCGTCCAGCGCACTCCCCTCAAAATCTTCCTCCCATGCCAACGCCAGGCGATTGCCCGTGCCGCAGGAGGTCGAAAGGAACAGCGATAGAACAGCGAGAGGAGAAGCCAAACGTGTTTGGATTTTCCCGAGTCGCGACGGAGCTAGGCAGCGTCCGGGGCCGACAGGAAACAAACGTAGCGTGTGCTTCATGCGTGGACGTATGTGCCGATTTCCTCGCCTTCAAGCACACGGGCAAGATTGCCCACGATATCCATATTGAAGACATAGATGGGCAGATTGTTCTGCTTGCACATGGCGGTGGCGGTGATGTCCATCACCTTCAATCCGCGGGCTATCACCTCGTCATAACTGATGTCGCTGAACTTTGTCGCCGTGGGATCCTTTTCAGGATCGGCGGTATAGACACCGTCCACTCTCGTACCTTTCAGCATGACGTCGGCTTCAATCTCGATGCCCCGGAGCGACGATCCGGTGTCGGTGGTGAAATAGGGATTGCCCGTGCCTGCACTCATAATCACTACCTCGTCGTTTTCCATGGCTTCTATGGCTTTCCACTTTGAATAGAACTCACCGATAGGCTCCATACTGATGGCGGTAAGCACACGGTTCTTGACGCCGATAGCTCCCAAAGCACTACTCAAAGCAAGACTGTTGATGACCGTGGCACACATTCCCATCTGGTCGCCCTTCACGCGGTCAAAGCCTTTGCCAGCCCCGCTGAGTCCGCGGAAAATATTGCCGCCACCAATCACGATACCAATCTGCACACCCTTGTCGTGGGCATCGCGAATCTGCACGGCATACTCGTTCAGACGCTTGACGTCGATACCATAGCCTTGTTCGCCCATCAGGCTCTCACCGCTGAGCTTTAGAAGAATCCTTTTGAATTTCATAATATGTCTGTATGTTATCTGTGTTATACGTTTTGCAAAAAATGTAAGGCGAGAACAGGGGCAAGCCTACGCCATCCCCTCCGTCAGCAGAAAGCCGCTATATGACATACTCCACCTCCTTGAAGGCATAGTCGTGCGTGGTGCCGTCGTGCTTTCTGAGCGTCAGGATGCCATTCCTGGCTATGCCGACGTACTCCCCCTTGAATGCCCCTTCGGCATCCCGATAGGCGTGCCAGCCCTTCCTGCGAAACAGGCGCGCGGCAAAATCGCTCTCCACCTGGGCATACAGCTTTTCCCGAAGGAGCGATACACCCTCTTCGAAGCCACGGATGAACCCTTCCAGCACGCACTCACGCTCGCAGGCACATCCCGTCAGTTGACGCAGGGAGACGGGATTGGGGGCATCGCTCGTGAAATGCTCCTGATTGACATTGATGCCGATGCCTGCCATACTTGCATCTATACGATGGCCGACGAGGGAATGCTCAATCAGCATGCCGCAGATTTTTCGTGAGTCGACGTAAATATCGTTGGGCCATTTCACGCACACCTCGTCGGAACGCCCCGCCTTTCGCAGCTGCTCCTCCACAGTTCTGGCCACGGCCAAGGCGCAGACCTCGCTAATCAGGAACTGGTCGCGCGGGGCAACTCCTATATCGCGCCATCCGATGGAGAAGGTCAGGTTCTCCCCTGGGCTGCTCTCCCAGACGGTGCCGCGCTGCCCGCGTCCGGCCGTCTGCTCCTCTGCCGTGACGAGCAGGAAATGCCCCGGCTCCACACGTGAAGGGTTGCAGCAAAGCAAGGTGGAGGCAACGGTATCATGGATGTCGTGATGCCATAGCGGAGGAAGTTGTAGTGCATTCATGCGGCAAAATTACGAAAAAATGCTGGAACCAAACCAACAACACGGAAGAAATGGCATTAAACGGCTTTGCAAAAGGAATTTGCGGAGCCAAATGATGGCAAGGATTAAAATCGGGCAAGGCAAAGGAAAGCGGCCAGGGCAGCAATCAGGACAGAAAAACGACATCATGCTTCCACATCATTGTGCATAACTATTATTGTGCATGACTATTGAGGTTGGAAATACACGTAAAAGCTATGCTTCCCTGCTTCAAACCTATATTCCACCTCCCAATGATGCAAGTCGCAAATGGCCTTGACGATGGCCAGCCCCAATTCGTTGCCCTTTTGCCGCACATCGCCGGAGCGGAAACGTCGGAACAGCATATCCTTGTCAAGCGGTTGGCCATCAGCTGACACATTGCCGACAGCAAGGCATCCATCATCCACGATGATTTGCACTTCGCTGCCGGAAGCCGAATGGCGTATGGCTTATGTAAACATTTACATAAAACCGAGTTTACCGTCATCTCTTGTATCTCGAACTTTGGATATTCTCTGTCGGTCTTGAAGAGTCCGTCCTCACCAAGATAGGAATGCTCCTTCACTTGGGTTTCAAGATATTCGATGGTCTTCTGTATCTGGTTGAGGATGCGTCCCTCAAAGGTGACATCCTTGATGACGTTCATCTCCCTGCCGACCTTCTCTTCTGTGCCGTAGTACTTGATGAAACGGACACGGGCACGGGGGAAGAAATTCTGAGGACGCTTGCCGAAGAGCAAGATGCAGGCAGTGCTCACTTGTGGCACATCGCCCTTGTTGGTCAGGAATCCTTTGTTCTCTTGTAGGTATTCCATCGGAGACTTGCCGTAACCTATGCGCTTCATGTATGCTTTTACGGCGTCCATATCAATATCCTCAATGGTGGCATCGTAGGCAGGACTGTCCTCATAATAGTGCTCCCCTTTGTCGTACATCAGTTGCAGACATTCCTCAAAGGGCAGCTTGCGCGATTTGTCGCCCACTCGCCAAAACACCTCATCGGCTTGGTTGGCATGGAGGCGAGGACTGGCAGGGACATGGATTATCAGTATGTGGTTGTCATTGCCCTCGCTGTCTTGGCAAGGCATGAATTCTGTCGTGACAGAGATAGTGGGCACACAGAAATCGAAAGGAGTGCGCAGTATCTCGTTCAAGTGAGCCTTGTCTTGGTCAACACCCTCGATACGGCGAGTCTTGTCGGATATACCTACGGCTATCATGCCGCCATCGGCATTTGCCATAGCGACAATAGTGTTGGCGAGAGCCTTCGGTTCGATGTGAATGCTCTTGCAGTCGAAAGTCTGCCCTTCGGGCATCTGACGTATCTCTTCGATAGTATATCTCATATTCTTTTCACTCCACTTTGGTATGGCAAATCAACTCGTGTATATCCACATTGAGAACCTCAGCTTTCTGTGCCAATGACTTCAAATCTGGTTGGCTTCGCCTTTCTCCTTCACGACTCGGCATAGTTCAAGCAAGTTTGACTCTGCACCCGTCTATCACCTCGACGGCCGCCGCGCAGACACTTCGAAAAATTTCAGCGCGCAGCCCAAAGGCATCTATATCGTGAAGGGCAAGAAAGTGTTGCATTAAGCGGCTTTCATGGCTTTGCTGACAAACTTTGGCCGGTATCGCCATTATCCACCTTCCTCTATCGCAGGCAGACGCAGGCACTAAGCAAACTTTAGATAAGGTGGGTTCAGGGGTGTTCTATAAATCTGCTTTGTTAGATTTTGGATTGTTTCTGAAGATAAATTGTCTGTTGGCTTCGCTTTCCTCTGGGGAAGAAAGCGAAGCCAAGAGGAAGCGCGGGCATTGCGCTCCAGGTGCAGTCAGCTAGCCCTCGCTGTTGGGAATGAGTATGAATAATGCCGGTTAAAGCAAAGGATGTCATAAAAATATTCCTGGAATACGAAAAAAAACGGGCAGCGCGTCATTTTCATGCTGAAAAGGAAGTCCTGTCTCTCAGGAAAAGCGTATATTTGCACGGGGATATTCCTGACGACCGAATCCTCCATCCTTATGGGCCTGCACGCTCAGAAGTTGGGGAGAGCGGACGACGTAGCCCACACACATACAGATATACTCTTTACCCTATATGCCAATCAACGCCATTATTGCCCAACGTCTGCAACTGAAGCCGACGCAAGTGGAACATACCGTAGCACTACTTGACGGTGGTGCCACCATACCTTTTATCAGCCGCTACAGAAAAGAAGCCACAGGAAATCTTGATGAGGTGCAGGTGGCAGCCATTGCCGACGAACATGCCCGGCTCATGGAACTTCAGCACCGGAAGGAATTTATCCTGGAGACCATTGAGGGACAGGGAAAACTCACCCCGGAACTTCGCCGGCGCATCGAGACTTCATGGGACGCTACCCAGATTGAAGACATCTATCTTCCCTTCAAGCCCAAACGCCGTACAAGGGCGCAGGTGGCACGCGAAAAAGGACTGGAGCCGCTGGCGGAAACGATGCTGCTCAAGCCCTGGACCAGCCCTGAAGCCGAAGCTCGAAAATATTTGAACGAACAGGTGGAGAGTATCAGCGATGCCCTGCAGGGGGCTTCCGACATCATTGCCGAACAGGTGAGCGAGAACGAGACCACCCGCAACACCCTCCGCACTACCTTCACGCTCAATGCCATCATCAGCAGCAAGGTGGTGAAGGGGAAGGATGAGGGCGACGGCCTGAAATACCGCGACTATTTTGACTGGTCGGAACCGCTGCGCCGATGCACCAGCCACCGCCTGCTCGCCATGCGCAGGGGAGAGGCTGAGGGAGTGTTGCGTGTCAGCATTTCTCCTGCCGACGAGGAAGATGCCGCAGCACGTCTCGCCCGCCCTTACGTGAAGCGTGGCACTCCCACAGCACCGCTTGTGGAAGCTGCTGTGCAGGATGCCTACAAGCGACTGCTGAAACCCAGCATCGAGACGGAGTTTGCAGGAAAGAGCAAGGCTAAGGCCGACGAGGAAGCCATACGCGTATTTGCAGCCAACCTCAAGCAACTGCTCCTGGCAGCTCCCTTGGGGCAGAAGCGCATCATGGGTATCGACCCCGGATTCCGCACAGGATGCAAGGTGGTGTGCCTGGACGCACAGGGCACGCTCCTGCACAATGAGACCATTTATCCTCATGTGCCGCAACGGGAATACACGAAATCGCAGATGAAGCTCCGGCATCTGGTGGAGACCTATCGCATCGAGGCGATTGCCATCGGTACGGGAACGGCAGGAAGGGAGACGGACGAGCTGGTGCGCGAAGCGGGATTGCCGGGAGTGGAGGTATTCCTGGTCAGCGAGGATGGGGCTTCCGTTTATAGTGCCTCAAAAATTGCACGCGAGGAGTTTCCTGACTATGATGTCACGGTACGTGGTGCTGTGAGTATTGCCCGCCGTCTGGCCGACCCTCTGGCAGAACTGGTGAAAATCGACCCCAAGGCTATCGGTGTGGGGCAATACCAGCATGATGTCGACCAGTCGGCACTCAAGCATTCGCTCGACCAGACTGTGGAGAGTTGCGTGAATGCCGTCGGAGTGAACCTCAACACCGCCTCGCAGCATCTGCTCACCTATGTGAGCGGACTGGGACCGGCTCTTGCCAAGAATATCGTGGACTACCGTACTGCCAACGGACCTTTCCGCTCCCGGCGTGCCTTGCTCAAGGTGCCGCGTCTCGGGGCAAAGGCGTTTGAGCAATGCGCGGGATTCCTGCGCATTCCGCCTCAGGAGGACTACGACATAAATCCTCTCGACAATACGGCCGTACATCCTGAGCGCTATGCACTGGTGGAGCAGATGGCAAAGGATGCGGGAATGGATGTGCCGAGTCTGATAGCGGATGCCGATGCACGTAGGAAAATCGACTTGAAGCGATATTGCACGGCAGAGGTGGGACTGCCCACGCTGAATGATATCATGGCGGAACTGGACAAGCCCGGACGCGACCCTCGCGGGACTGCCAAGGTATTCGCCTTCAACGACCGTATTCGCAGCATCGAGGATCTGGAACGAGGAATGATTCTGCCCGGTGTGGTGACGAATATCACCAATTTCGGAGCCTTTGTGGATTTGGGTATCAAAGTAAAAGGCTTGGTACACGTGTCGCAATGTGCTGACCACCGTGTGAAGGATCCTTCGGAGGTGCTGGCCATACAGCAGCAGGTGCGCGTGCGGGTGCTGGAGATTGACTATGACCGTCAGCGTATCGCACTTTCCTTGAAAGGGGTAGAACAGGACTGACCATGAACGACGAATACTATATGCGCCGTGCCATCGACCAGGCACGCATGGCCTTGGAACGCGATGAAATCCCTATCGGGGCAGTGGTGGTATGTCAGGACCGTATCATCGCACGGGGACACAACCTGACCGAGACACTCTGCGACATTACTGCCCACGCTGAAATGCTGGCCATCACGGGTTCTGCCAATCTGCTGCATGGAAAATATCTTACGCAATGTACGCTCTACGTCACCGTGGAGCCTTGCGTGATGTGTGCCGGAGCCATCGGATGGGCACAGGTGGCGCGGGTGGTATATGGTGCTCCCGATCCTAAACGGGGCTACACCGTCTATGCCCCAGAGGCTTTTCATCCCAAAACTCAGGTCACGGCGGGTGTACTCGAAACCGAGTGTGCCGAACTGATGCGGACTTTCTTTAAATCCAAACGATAAAAGCAATGGACAATCAGGAATGCGGAATTGACCATCCGGCTTCCTTAATTCCTCATTCCCAATTCCTCATTCCCAACAGACAGAATATCCTTCAAATATTTTTCCTCCTCAACCTATGACATCACTAAATGAACGCCAAGAGGCACTTGTGCAGGACCTCATGCAGTTTCTTGACGCATCGCCCGTCAATTTCCTGGCCGTCGCCGAGCTAAAACGCCGTGCTGCTGCGGCTGGTTTCCAATACATTGATGCCGCCGACCCTCTTCCAGCCCTCCAGCCTGGTACGCAGCTGATGGTGACGAAGAACGACTCTTCGATTTATTTCGTGCGTATAGGACGCCGTCCGCTGGGCGAGGCAGGCTTCAAACTGGTCTGTGCCCATGCCGACAGTCCGTGCTTCCGCATCAAACCTGCGGCAGAGATGGTGGGCGAACACGGCATGCTGCGGCTGAACACCGAGGTCTATGGCGGGCCGATACTCTCCACATGGTTCGACCGTCCGCTGAGTATTGCCGGACGTGTCATGCTGCGACGCGACGGACAACCGCTGCATCCCATCACTCGTCTGCTTCATCTGCAACGCCCTATCATGGTCATCCCCAACCTTGCCATACACTTCAACCGCCAGGTAAACGATGGGGTGAAACTGAACCGCCAGAAGGACATGCTTCCCGTCGTGGGCTATGTCAGTCACGAACTGGAACAGAACGATACCTTGCTGCACCTCATCGCTCAGGAACTTCAGGTGAAGGCATCGGACATCCTCGACTTCGACCTTTATCTTTATCTCACCACTCCCGCCGTACGTTGCGGCCTGCACGATGAGTTCATCCTTAGCGGCCGCCTCGACGACCTTTCCATGTGTGTAGCCGGAGCAGAGGCACTATTTGCCAGCGAAGTGAGCGATGAAACGCAGATTTGCGCTATCTTCGACAATGAGGAGACGGGATCTGGCACGAAGCAGGGAGCAGGCTCACCCTTTCTCCGCTGCTTCATCGAGCGTCTGGTGCTGAAACAAGGGGGGACATCCGACGATTTCTACCGCGCCGTAGAGAAAGCCTTTATGGTAAGTGCCGACAATGCCCACGGTTTCCATCCCAACCACAGCGAGAAGGCCGACCCTACCAATCATCCTCATCTTGGAGGCGGACCCGTCATCAAGTTCAACGCTGCCCAGAAATATGCCTCCGATGCGGATAGTGCCGCTGTATTTGCGGAGATATGCCGACTGGCAGATGTTCCCTGCCAGAAATTCGTCAATCACAGCGAGATTGCCGGTGGCTCAACTTTAGGAAACATCCTCACCGGCTCACTTCCCTTGCGTGGTGTCGACATCGGCAATCCTATCTGGGCTATGCACTCGTCCTGCGAAACGGGGGCTGTCATCGACCATGTGTACGTGTACCAAGCTTTCAAGACTTTCTTTGAACTGCAGTAGGCAGACTGACTTGAACTTAGATTCAACCTTGGCCTTAACTGTAACCTTGATCCCAACTCCGGCCGCTTGGGATTATTCCGAATGGATATGTTTCCGGGGCCACGACTAAGGTTAAAGTTAAGGCCAAGGCTAAATCCTAGGCTGATGACAGAAATAATAAAAAAAAGGACACCATGTTTGGTATCCTTTTTTTAGTTGCGGAGGTCCGACTCGAACGGGCGACCTCCAGGTTATGAGCCTGGCGAGCTACCAACTGCTCCACTCCGCGATGTAATATCACTTCAAGCGGTATCGATTGCATTCTCTTGTGCAGGTTTACCGTTATCTCTTGTTTGCGAGTGCAAAATTACGGCAAATATCCAAAACGAACAAACTTTTCCCTTTAAAATACCCTACATTCGTGATGTAGTAATAAAATATGTCACTTTCTCTTTGCAAATACTGCAAAGCTATATGGATTGAGGGATATGCAATATATTTACGACATACGATTTTACCTCCACCATCACCAGCCCCAAAATGGGACAGCATTTTGGGCAACTACTCGTTAATGCCCTACTCCTATAATATTATATGCGCGCGTACGCGCGAGGAGATGCAGTCTGGAAGGCCAGTTTTATAGCCGGACTGCTCACGAAGCAGATATGGCAAAAGCAAGAACTGTCGGAGCAGCGAGAGGAGAGCAAAACTTCAGTTTGGCTCTACCGAGTCGCGACGGAAGAAGATGATATCAACTGTCGGAGCAGCGAGAGGAGAGCAAAACTCCAGTTTGGCTCTACCGAGTCGCGACGGAAGAAGATGATATCAACTGTCGGAGCAG
>CAMGOT010000031.1 GCA_946060685.1 uncultured Bacteroidales bacterium | reverse complement strand
TATGGGATAAGTTGCGTCATGCCCAATTTGAGGATGTCTGTGTCAAGACTGACCAAAGGTATGAGGATATCATCAGATTGCTTCAAGTGGATGCGTACTTTACCTTGCTTAAGATACCTCAGCCTACAGAGATGGATGCAATGGCACACTACCTGAATGAGGATGGAATTATCCAGAAGCAGGACAATGGTCTTTATTCCATAACTAATCTGGGAGCAATACTCTTTGCCAAGAACTTGAATGAGTTTGCAAGATTAGGTCGCAAAGCCATGCGTGTAGTACAATATTCAGGCAAGAACCGTTTGCAAATTCAGAAAGAAGAAACATTTATTCGAGGTTATGCTGTTTGTTTTGAGAATATTGTTCGTTATGTGAATGCCTTGCTTCCAAGCAGTGAAGATGTAAATTCTGTTCAACTATTAACAGAGAGCAAATACCCTCTTCCTTCCGTCAGAGACAATAGCCTCATTCACCAAGACCTATACATCACAGGAGCAGCACCAGTAGTGGAGATTTTTGACAATCGTATTGAGGTAACGAATCCTGGTACTCCACTGGTGGATATCATGCGTATTATTGACAATCCTCCCAAGTCAAGGAATGAGAAGTTAGCCTCGCTTATGCGTCGATTAAAAATGTGCGAGGAACTTGGCCGTGGCTGGGACAGGATGGTGTTGGCGTGCGAAACACAGTTCATTCCTGCCCCACGTATTGAGGTTTTCCAAGAGAACACGAGAGTGACGCTATTTTCTGCTATGGAATTTAGTAATATGCCAATGGAAGACAAGCTTTGGTCATGCTACCTTCATGCTTGCCTTATGTATATTCAAGGTGAAGCTTTGACAAACAAATCGCTCAGAGACAGGTTTAACGTAAAGGACTCTTCAGCGGGAAGTATTTCAAGATTGATAAAGGAGTCAGTCGCAGAAGGACGAAAAAAACCGCTTGATCCTCAAACAGCGAAACGTTATATGAAGTATATCCCTGGTTGGGCGTGAATTTAATTTGCTGGTAATTTGCTGGACGAACAGAAATAGAGATCAATAAAAACATAACATGCTGATATTCAGTAGAAAAATAATTCAGATTTAATTTGCTGGTAATTTGCTGGCAGCCAGCCAAGCGATGAAGCTGCGGGCGCAGAAGCCAAACAGAAAATGGTACGCCTAACGAACAGGGTACAGGCACCGTTCCGCATTTTCAAAACCTTCGTCACCTGCTTCTCATATACAAAGCATGCTCAGGGGGGCAGAGGGACTTCTCCCTCTGCCCCCCCCCTGAAGCCAAATCGTTTTCAGCCTTTCGGATAAATTAGAAAGGCATGGAAAGAAGCCTTATCCTCGAAAAAGTGTTGTCTTTTCTTGTTTTTATCCTCGAAAAAATGTTGGTTTTGTCGTATATTATCCTCGAAAAAATGTAGTTCAGCATCCGAAAATCCCTCCTCCTCCTTCGGCTGACGATGCGCATCCCGCGCAGCAGCTTCTATGCAGCCAGGCTTGCCAGACAGCCAGAGAAATCCTCCGATGCCCCAAATGCCGGATGGAAGGATTGCCGATAACGCCTTTTTGCAGGCAGCATAGAGGGGGGAAGCGAAAAAAAATATCGTTTTTTTTATCATATCTCCGTGCTTTTGTAAAATTATCATTATCTTTGCCCTCTCAAAGCAAAGGCGGCGGTGCCGTGGCTTCAGCCTTCCCGGCTACTCCGGCCTTTGCCATCTCCCTTCCCATTCCCTTGAAAAACTGTTTATTATGGTGAAGATTGACTATGAAAAAATCGTGCGCGAACAGGTCGACGACATGATAGCGCAAATTTCCGACAGAACCTCTTCGGAGGACATCGCCCGCATCCGCGATGCCTTCCTCTTTGCCCACGATGCCCATGCGCCGCAACGCCGTAAGAGCGGAGAGCCCTATATCATACATCCTGTGGCGGTGGCACGCATCATTGCCCTCGAATTGAAGTTGGGGCCCAACCCTGTCATCGCAGGCTTCCTGCACGATGTGGTGGAGGACACTCCCCACACCATCAATGAGATTTCCGAGCGTTTCGGAAAGGATGTGGCGTTTCTGGTGGATGTCGTGACGAAGCGCAAGTATATCGGCGACGACGGCCGCAAGCAGGAGAACAATTTCCGCCAGCTCCTCAAATCCCTGCAGTATGATATCCGTGCCGTGCTCATCAAGCTTGCCGACCGCCTCCACAACATGCGCACGCTGGCCAGCATGCGCCCGGAGAAGCAGATGAAGATTGCGGGCGAAACGGACTATTTCTATGCCCCCTTCGCCAATCGTCTGGGACTCCACAGCGTGCGCCGCGAGTTGGAGAACCTCTCCTTCAAGTACCGCTGCCCCGACCGTTTCGAGCGTCTCAGCCTTCTTCTTGAGCAGGACCAGCTGAGCAACAGCGCGCGCCTCGACGACTTCACCGACCATCTTGTGCGCATCCTCCAGAAGCGCGGCATCAACGTGCGTACGGAAGTCAGGTGGCGCCAGCCTTACAGCATCTACCAGTCCATGCAGAAGCACGGACGCGATTTCCACCATGTGGACTATCGCCACATCATCCGCCTCATCTACGATGCGAAGAATGTCACCCGCCCGATGGGCATGCCCGACGAGGCTGCAAGCGACGAGAAGGCCATCAGCCTGAAAATCTACAGCATCCTCACCGACCATTTCAAGGAGCGCCCGGGCTCGATGATCAACTATATCGACAATCCTAAGGAAAACGGCTACCAGAGCCTGCACATCCGCCTGCTCAGCGACCAGGGCATCTGGGAGGAAATCCATATCTCCTCCGAACACATGGTGGAACGCAGCCGGCTGGGACTTATTCTTGACTATATTGAAGCAGAGCGTCAGGATGCCGCCGAGGGCGGCTCCCACGCACGCAGTACCGACTACCGCTGGATCGACAAGTTCAAGATGATGCTCCAGGACATTTCGGAGAAGAATGCCGACACGCTCTTTATGGACAGCGTGGTCTCCACGCTCTATAGCGAGGACATCACCGTCTACGACACGGGCGGAAACCCCACGCGGCTGCCCCTCAACGGCACGGCTTTGGACTATGCCTTTGAAATCGGCAAGGGCGAACATGCCCAGTATGCCCGCATCAACGGCCGCCTGCAGTCGCTCAAGACCGTCCTGCAGCATGGCGACTGTGTGGAAATCGGCGTCAATCCCGACCGCCAGCCGCATGGCGAATGGTATGCCTGGGCAAAGACCTACAAGGCCAAGAATTTCCTCAAGCCGCTGTGCCATCCTGAAATGGCAGGCCGCTACCGCCGTTGCGAACATTGCAAGCCGCTGCCGGGACATGAGGTGATCGGTTTCCGCGAGAACGACGGCAATGTCACCGTGCATCGTCGCGACTGCCGCCACGTCATCAGCCAGGCCGCGCAGCAGGGTGACCGCATCCGCAATGTCCTCTTCCCCGAATGCGAGGAGCGCGTATATCCCGTCAAGACGCACATCCGGGGTGTCGACCGCGACCACATCCTGCAGGACATCGTTACCTGTCTGAGCGATTCCCTGCACATCTCTGTCAACAGCATGAACATCGAGACCCAGGACGAGATTTTCGACTGTACCGTGGGCTATACCGTCCACTCTGCCGAGGAGTTGCGCTCTGCCGTCAGGCTCCTGGCCAGCGTGGAGGGAGTCGACGAGGTCAGCAAATAGCCGGCTTCCTTATCGTCCGGCCTGCAGGCAGGACATCGTGCCGGATGTTTCCTTTTGGCAAAACCTAAAATCTAACGTATATGAAAAAAATCCTTACACTCACAGCCCTGGCCTTAGGCGTATGCTCGCCCGTTTGGGCCGAAGATGCCTGGCCTTCGGGTATCGACTGGGAGACCATGCAGATTTCGGCATCGGGCTACTACATCTCCACCGACGGCTCGGAGGAAAGCATCAGCCTCACCAGTACTTCCACCACGCTCTCCGACCGCGACCTCTGGTATCGCGAGGCGAACGACGACGGCAGCTACACGCTCTACAACAAGGCGGCAGGTCCCGATATGGTCCTGGCGGCAAGCACCACCATGCAGGGCACCACAGGCGGCAGCACCTATCCCCATATGGTGAAGAAGGATGCCGTGCCGCAGGGCTACACCACCCAGTGGGAACTCAAGCCGGCATCCAATCTTAATCCTGAGGCTGGCGAGGAATTCTACGTCTTTGAATACGGCACCACCTATGCCATCAACAATCGCGACAACAAACTGGCCTTCTGGTCTACCAACCAGGACGGCGGTTCAAGCGTCGTGTTCACCTGGGCCGCCAAGGCTTTCTGCGTCAACAGCGAAACGGGAGCCTGGACGGCATCGAATCCCAGCAAGACCTGGGCTTCGGCATGGACGAGCAACGAGGCCCATCCTGCCAGTCTCCAGGTGACGGCCAGCGCCAACAACATGACCTATACGGGCAAGGACATCACCTGCTATGGCGGTACCACCCTGTCGACAAATTTTAACTTCCAGACCACCGACAAGAAGTACGTCGTCTCCGGCTTCAGCTTCGACCTCACCTTTGTCGACGGCGCATCCAGTCCGATGAAGGTGACGCTGGCCGACGGCACGGAATATCTGCCCAGCGCAGAGGCGCAGCACGTCAGTCTCGACGGATTTTCCGAGCAGAGCTATACCATGCTGCTCTCCGGCGCCAACAAGGGCGTGACGTTCGAGAACCTTGAAGTGTGGATGAAGCGTTCGCTCGAAGCCCCGGAATGGCAGTACAACGTCTTTGAGACTCCTTCCACCAGCGCCATCCCCTACCGCATCCCCGCCATCACGACCACGAAGAACGGCATCCTCGTGGCCTTGGCCGACTATCGTCCCAGCCGTGCCGACATCGGTTCCGGGCGTGTGGACCTCCATGTGCGCACCTCGGCCGACAATGGTCAGAACTGGGGCGAAATCATCAAGCCCAAGAATATGGAGGGCGACGGCAACACCACGGCAGGACATCAGGAGGCAGGCTTCGGCGACCCCTGCATCGTGGCCGACCGTGAGAGCGATGCCATCATGGTGGTCAGCTGCTCGGGTACGCCGGGATTCTTCAGCGGAAGCCGCGACCACCATCAGGGCTGGGCACGCTGGTACTCCTATGATGACGGACAGACCTGGGAGGGCCCGGAATATCTCGACGAGGAATTCATCTATTCCCGCTTCGACAATTCCAAGTACGGCCCCATCGTAGGATGGTTCGTGGGTAGCGGAAAGATTCATCAGAGCCGCTACACCAAGGTGGGCGACTATTACCGCCTCTACTGCGCCGGCTCCAGCTACAACAAGAGCCAGACGGCCAACTGGGTGCTCTATTCCGACGATTTCGGCAAGACCTGGGACTTCCTGGGAGGTTGCGATGTCAGTCCTGTGCCCGGAGGCGACGAGCCGAAAGTCGAGGAGCTTCCCAACGGCAATCTCGTCATCTCCAGCCGTTGCACGGAAGGCCGCAAGTACAACATCTTCTCCTTCACCGACCAGGACAAGGCTGAGGGTTCATGGGCCATCTATGCTCTCTCCAGTTCCGCCAACAACGGCGTGACCGCCAACAACGGCTGCAACGGTGAAATCCAGATGCTTCCCGTCGTGCGCAAGGCCGACAACCTGAAGACTTGGATTGCTCTCCAGTCGCTCCCCCGCGGCAGCGGACGCACGAATGTGAGCATCTTCTATAAGGATCTTACCGATGTCGCCACCTACGACACTCCCTCGCATTTCGCCGCCAACTGGGACGGCTATCGTACCGTGTCGAAAATCGGATCGGCCTATAGCACGATGACCGTACAGTCCGACAAGTCCATCGGTTTCATCTACGAGGAGGAGACCTTCTGCGGAACGGGCGGCGGCGGCTATACCATCGCCTACAAGAACTATAGCGTGGAGGACATCACGGGCGACCTATATACCTACGACCTGGAATACGACCCCTCCACCACCGTCATCCCCCTGACCGTCGTTGCCGCCAATGCCGACGAAGTGCAGCTTTCCCTCACCTTCAACAAGCCCGTCACCACGAGCGTGGAGAGCGTTGGCCTGAGCGAGACGGTCAAGGCCACCGTGGCTTGCGAGGAGAAGACTGTCGTCCTCACCTATACCGAGGCTTTGGTGCCGGGCAAGTACACCCTCACCGTGCCTGCCGGAATCTTTACCGATGCCGACGGACTGACGAATGCCGAATATACCAAGAACGTTCGCATCCTCACGAAGGACGTGCAGCCTTTGGGCAAGATCGTCACCACGCTCGATGAGGTCGACTCTGAGAAGACCTACATCCTCTATAATCCCCACTTTACCGCGAAGGCCATCTATGCCCCCGAATATAGCGAGGAAATGCTCTGGACAGGCGAGATGATAGGCGATTCCAGCCATGCCCTGAGCAATCAGGACTATTCGCACGAGGTGAATCCTGCCGACCCCAACAGCAGCTGGATGTTATATTCCGAGAGTGGTGCCTACTATCTCTTCAACATGGGTGCCGAGGCCTGCCTCGTGGTGGGTCAGAACAGCGGCACGCGCTATTGCACCTTTGCCCAGAGCAGCCCCGTACAGGTCCAGGAAATCTCCGACGGCTTCGCCTTCTCCACCACCGGCGGCAATACCGACTGGCTCTGTGCCGCCCCGCAGCTGGCCTATCCCGTCAGCGTATGGACGAGCAGCGATGCCGGCAGCCTGTGGCAACTCATCGAGAATCCCAACGTGGCTGCCGACCTCGACCTCGTGCGGCAGATTGTCACGGGCATCTGCACTCCGCAGGTGTACGATGACGGCAAGGACAGCCAGGGCATCTTCAGTATCGACGGCCGTCGCCTGCAGGCGCTTCCCTCCCGCCGTGGCATCTATATCGTGAATGGCAAGAAGGTGGTGAATCCGTAAGCCTCCTTTCTGCCGTAGGCATATAATGGGGAAACACGTGGTTCCCTGATTTTTGACAAAACCAACACCCCCGTAAGGCAGGCTCCGGCATCGTTGCCGGAGCCTGCCGTTTTTCTTGCCGTCAAATATAAGCACGCCAACTTACACAACAAGGCCAACCTCATCCGAAAGAAAGTTGTCCCAGGTTGTCCCCGTTGTCGTCCATAAAAAAAGCGGTTGAAAAATGTTGCCGTCAAGAAAAATGTCCTTGCTGCCTTCTACTGATGCCTTGTATTGAAGTGTTTGTCGATGCTTTTTCCCATAATCGCGCTTTTTTGCCAGGATGAAAGCCGCGTTTGGGAATTTTTCGTATATTTGCACCCGCATTTTATCCATAGCCCGCATTTTCTGCACGATTATGCCATTTCAGCACGAATAAAAAAACAAATTCCCCATATCCATCATGAAAAGACATCTGATTCCTTCGCTGCTCCTGATTGCCGGCAGCAGCACACTCTTCCTCTCCTGCGATCTCGGTTCTGCCGGCAACGCCCTGGCCAACGCCTATGTCAATCAAGTGGCAACGGGCCAAGGCACCAGCCTTTCCACCGCCATCGGTACGGCCCTGCAGGATATGCTGAAAAACAATTCAAAATACGGCGAACTGGGGACCGTGGCCATCGAGGTGCTGAAATCCTTCATGGCTCAGGGTACGGCTTTCAACTATAGCGGAACAGCCACCGTCGAGGCACTTTCCGGAACCTACGAACCCATGGCCTACAACTCCATCGGAAAGGCCACGCCCGTCATGACCGCCACGCTCACCACCAACGCGCAGACTGTGGAGGCCAGCACCACCGCCGCCCTCACCATCGATGCCTATAATGTGGGGAGCAATATTGCCGTGAGCCAACTGACGATTGCCAACCTCGGGCTTTCCCATAGCGGCAGCACCACCTCCATCGCCCTGACCGACAATAGCGGCTTCAACGGCACCTGCACCTGTACCGTCGACGGCAAGGCTTTCAACGCCGCCACCGTCTATATCACGTCGGCCACCGTGGCAGCAGGCAAGATGGAGCTCAACCTTACCGTCTACTATGGCGAGAACTACACCAATCCTGTGAACATCACCTATTCCGGCACGCTGAAATAGCCGCCTTTCCCCATGCGACGCATCGGTATTCTTTCCGACACCCACGGATATTGGGACGACCGCTATGCCACCTATTTCCAGGAGTGCGACGAGATATGGCATGCCGGCGACATCGGCACGCTTGAGGTGGCCGAGCGTCTGGCCGCCATCGCTCCGCTGAGGGCCGTGCATGGCAACATCGATGGCGGCGATGTACGGCGCATGTTTCCCGAGGTGCTCCGTTTCCGCTGCGAGGAGGCCGACGTGCTGCTCAAGCATATCGGCGGCTATCCCGGACGCTACGACCGTTCAGCCCTTCGCCTGCTCCTGAGCCATCCTCCCCATCTCTTTGTCGATGGCCACAGCCACATCCTGAAAGTGATGTCCGACCCCGGTCTGCGTCCCGACTCGCATCCCCACAGCCCGATGCTCCACATCAATCCCGGAGCGGCAGGAGTGCATGGCTGGCAAACGGTCCGCACGCTCGTGCGCCTTGTGGTCGACGGTCATCGCTTCTCCGACCTTGAAGTCATCGAACTGGGCGGACGCACACCCATTCTTCAAGACCCATGATCAAACCATCCCTTTTCTCCCTCCGCCTCAAGGTGCGCGATTATGAGTGCGACCTTCAGGGCATCGTCAATAATGCCAACTATCAGCATTATACCGAGCATACCCGCCATGAATTTCTGCTTTCCCGAGGCATCAGTTTTGCCCGTATGCACGCCGAAGGCTACGATCCCGTGGTGGCACGCATGACGATGCACTTCAAGCAGCCCCTGCGCAGCGGCGACGAATTTGTCAGCACCATCAATCTCAGGAAGGAAGGCATCAAGTACATCTTCCTGCAGAACATCTATCGTGCCGCCGACGAGCAACTGGTGTTCACCTCCGAAGTCACCACCGTGGTGCTCTATCACGGCAAGCTCCACGACTGCACCCTGCTCCGCGACCTTTTCGCGTCAGAACTTTCCTCCTGACAGCCAGCCCGTGCTCCCTCCGTTTTTTTCTTGAGAGGGGGCGTACGCAGATGTTCCCTTCTTTCCCCTCCCTATTATTCTTTTCCATGCGCTATCTCATCACCTCCGATCTCCACGGCGCCCCCGCACCCATGGAGCAGATACTCCGCTTCTACGATGCCCATCAGTATGATGCGCTCCTCCTTCTGGGCGACATCCTCTATTACGGTCCCCGCAATTGTGTGCCCGACGGAATGGACTGCCGCCGCCTGACGGAACTGCTGAACCGCCGTGCCGACGATATTATCGCCGTCCGTGGAAACTGCGATGCTGAAGTGGACCAAATGCTGCTTCAATTCGACATCATGGCCGACTATGCCGTGGTGTGCGACGAAGGCCGCCGCTTCTTCCTCACCCACGGCCACCACTACAACGCCAAATGTCCTCCGCGCGGAAACTATCATGCCCTCATCCACGGCCACACGCATCTGCAGGGCTTCACGCGTACAGCCGATGGCATGCTCATCATCAATCCCGGGAGTCCGACCTTTCCGAAGGGCGGCAATCCTCCCACCTTCGCCACGCTCTCCGACGGCATGGCGCGGATTCATACGCTCGACGGCAGCATTATCGACTCATGCACACTATAAAATTCCTTGCCCTCGACCTCGACGGCACCCTTACCGACAGCACGAAGCGCATTTCGCCCTACACCCTCGGCATGCTTGATGCCGCCCAGCGTCGTGGCGTGACGCTCATCATCGCCAGCGGTCGTCCCATGAAGGGTATAGAGCCCATCGTCGGGATGCTCCGTCTGCGCGAGCGTGGCGGCTACGTGCTGGCCTACAATGGTGGGGAGGTGACGGATGCGCGTACGGGCGAATGCCTCTTTCGGCGCACTTTGCCCAGGCCTTTGCTGCCGGAAATCGTGCGGCAGGCCAGGCTCATCGGGCTTCCGCTCATGTCCTACCGCAACGGGCATATCATCACGGAGCATCCTTCCGACCCCTATATCCTGCGCAATTCCTCCATCAACCATTTGCCTGTGGAAGGTGTGCCCGACCTTTCCGAAGCCCTGGCAGGCCTGCCCGAACCTCCCGTGAAATGCCTGATGACGGGCGACCCCGAAGCCCTGGAGGCTGCGGAATGCCGTATGCGCGAAGCCTTGGGGAGCGAGATGGAGATATGCCGTTCGTTGCCCTATTTCATGGAAATCGTGGCAAAGGGTATCGACAAGGCGGCAGGTCTTGGCATCATCCTCCGGCGGCATCATGCCATGCCGGAGCAGTTGATGGCGTGTGGCGACGGTGACAACGACCTCTCCATGATCAGAATGGCGGGCATCGGGGTGGCGATGGAAAATGCCACGCATCGCCTGAAGGCTGAGGCGCAGTTTGTCACAAAAAGCAACGATGATGATGGTGTGGCCTATGCCGTAGTTCAATTTATAATGAATAATGTATAATTTGTAATTTATAATTTGGGGCTGCAATCTTTTTTGCTAAAAAACAAATCGCAAGCAAAAAGTCCGCAGGGTAATTATAAATTGTATAAACAAAAAAATGCCGCTGCTGTCTGCTCACGCAGATATGATGCAGCGGCCCTCACTACTAACCAAAAAATGTAAATCGCGAAAAATAACGCAGTTTAGTACAAGTTCTGTAGTCAGTTTTGTGTTTGTGCGTTTCGGATGGTTTTGTCGGCCATCCTTTTTTGTTTTTTTTACGAGTGCAAAGTTATGGAAATGTAGGGTTTTGAGCAATCATTTTGTGAAGTTTTTTGGAAATTTGGCAAAAAAAGTGTACTCTTCCTTTCTTTTTGAAAGGTTTTGAAGAGTAAAAATTACAAAATGTTTGCAAAAACAGACAATATCTTTTTTATGAGTAGCTTCCAGAATCTTAGACCAGAATCTTAGAAATGCGTCATAAACTCGATGACCACCTTGTCGCGTTCCGAAGTCTTCCGTGCGGCTCCCGTGGGGTACAGATATTTCTCGTAGTTCAGTCGCAGGTCGGCGTTGAAGCCCTTGTGTCCGAAACTGAAGGTGAGTCCTCCCGTCAGTCGGGAGCGTTGGCTGTCGGTAGCGACGAGCGTCCCCATGGCATCGGCTGTTCCGTCGAGATAGCGTATGCCGTCGCTATGGCTGTCCATATAGTCATAGCGCACGAGAGGCGAAATCTTGGAGAACCATTTGCGCCGAAGAGCAACATCATAGCAGGCGAAAGTGTTGAGCGCATTCACGTCGTGGAAGGCATCGTGGGCATAGCGTTTCAGCAGATATTCCGCTTCCACGTGCCATCCGTGGGCTTCGTAGAAGATGCCGGCATCATAGAGCATCACGTTGCAGGCATCCGGGCGTATTTTCTGCACGCTCCCCACGATGTTGAATCCCAGCGGCAGTTCCAGTTGCGCCTTGGCAGAAAAATTCACGTTGTCGGTCCAGAAGTCCTTCTGGTTCGTCAGTCCCGACCCGTTGAACATTCCCGCCTGAAGGGTGATGGGAATGCCGGCTCGGAACTTGTAGGCCAGCGTGGCTCCCACATCCCGCACGTCCCCCACCTGCTTGGCGATAAACGAGCGGTTGGCAAAATATTGCAGGTGTGGCGAGCGATGGGCATCGATGGTAAAAGGCACGCGCATCTGTCCGATGGTGAAGTCCAGCCCCTTGGCCAGGTTGATTCTGGTATAGGCATCCAGCATGCGCATCCTGCCCTCATCGGAGAAGTCGGCCTCCAGTTTGTACTCCACGCGTCGGGCCACTCTTCCGTCGAGACTTACCCGCGCATTTCTCACCTCAAAGCGGCCTTCGCCCTCCTCGGTCTGATATTCATATTTTGCCCGTACCGTGCCGTGTACGTTCATCGTCACTTTAGGCCGTGGTTCGGTCGTCGTGGTGCTGTCGGGTACAGTCGTGGTGCCGTGGGCATAGGCCGCCATGGCGAGGCAGGCGGCAGCCGTCAAAGTGCTTCGTAGGTTCATTTGCCTGTATGATGATTGAGGGGTTAGAAGGTTACGGCTGCAAAGGTAGGGCAGGGATGTTACATTTTTATGTCATTATAATATTTTTTGGCCAGCAAGCGTCCATCCGCCGCATTTTCCTCCCTCATCTCCCGTTTCCCCCGTCCGACCTGCCTCAGTCGTCGAAAAAAATCCCCCTTTTAGCCTTGTCCTCGTAGTTTTTTGTCGTACCTTTGCCGCATCCAATTCCCCTGTCAACTTGAAAATTCCTCATCCGCAACCTCAAAGATTATGATTATCAATGTTTTTCCTCCGAAGGATGGTGCCGCCGATGCCCGCTTCGAAATGCTGATGCAAGAAATGGACCATGCCGGAGAAGTGCGCCGGCGCATCCGCACGCTTCCTGCAGAATGGGCGCCACAGAGCGGAGTGCAGCTCACTTGGCCGCACGAGGCGACGGACTGGGCCGCTATGCTCGGCGAAGTCACGGAGACCTATCTTCTCATGGCCTACGAGATAGCCCGGCGGCAGCCGCTCCTCATCGTCACACCCCACCCCGACGAAGTGGCCACGCTCTTGGAACAACGTATGCCGAAAGCCGTGGTGCAGCACATCAGCATCTTCGCCTGCCCTACCGATGACACCTGGGCGCGCGACCATGGCTTCCTGACCGTCGAAGATACCGACGGCTACCATCTGCTCGACTTCCGCTTCAACGGCTGGGGCGGGAAATTCCCTGCTGCCAGGGATAATGCCATCAACGCGAGGCTGGCCGGGAGCGGCCTCTTGCGCGGTACCTACGATTCAGCCCTCGACTTTGAACTGGAAGGTGGAGCCATCGAGAGCGACGGCGAGGGTACCCTCCTCACCACGGCCGCCTGCCTGCTGAACCCCAACCGCCGTCGTGAAGGCGATGCCGTCGGCCGTCCCGACAAGGCAGCTGTGGAGCGCATTCTTGCCGAGCGTCTGGGAGCCAGGCGCGTGTTGTGGCTGCACCACGGCTATCTGGCCGGCGATGATACCGACAGCCATATCGACACCCTGGCACGCCTCTGCCCAGGCCATACAATTGTCTATGTGAAATGCGTCGACGAGGGCGACGAGCATTTTCGCGAGCTTCAGGCCATGGAGCAGGAGCTGGAGGCCCTGCGCACTCCATCGGGCGACCCCTACCGCCTCCTTCCCCTGCCGATGCCGGCCCCCTGCATCGAGGATGGCGAAAGACTCCCTGCCACCTATGCCAATTTCCTCATCCTCAACGATGCCGTTCTCGTGCCCACCTATGCGCAGCCATCGACCGATGCGCTGGCCATGCGGCAGATAGAGGAGGCCTTCCCCGGGCGCGACGTCGTGGGTATCGACTGCCGCACCCTCATCCGTCAGCACGGCAGCCTGCATTGTTGCACCATGCAGTTTCCCCGCGGAGTGCTGGAGCAAAAATAAGCGAAATTCCCCATTTCTAATTTCTCATTTCTAATTTCTCATTCCAGATTTCTCATTCCCAATAGTCTCGCCTCATGTCGCCCACAGAAATTTCGTCCTACGATTCGGAGCTTCGTAGCGCCGGCATCCGCGTCACGGCCATCCGTAGCCTGATGTGGCGCACCCTTCGGCAGCATATCCATAATGCCTTTGCGCTCAGCGATGTGGAGAATCTGCTCGTCACCGTTGACAAGTCCACCATCTTCCGCACGTTGACCCTCTTTGCTGATGCCCGGCTGCTGCATCTCGTCGACGACGGGACGGGGTGCCAGAAGTATTGCGTGTGCCAATGCCACGACGCGGAGCATCATCATGGTCATGTTCATCTGACGTGTGTGGTGTGCAGAAAGACGTGGTGCCTCGACGATGTGACGATTCCGCATGTGGATATTCCTGCCGACTTTGAAGTGCAGGAGAGGGAATATGTGGTGAAGGGTATCTGCATGAAATGCCGGAGAATGCGTCGATAAATTGAGGCAGGTGTGGGCCTTTGCAAACCGTTTGCAAAAAAATCGGCGTACCTTTGCCTGCGGAATTCCGTCCCCCCCTCCGCTTCTGCCTCCTCCTCTCTCTTCCGACGCATATCATTTCAGAACGGGATTCTGTTTTCCCGACGCTCATCTTTATCCACCTCTCTCTTTAAGCTTCTTTTTTTATGAACGAGATTCTTTACCTCATCAACGGCATGTCGCCCTATCTGCTGCTGGGCTTCGGTCTGGCAGGTCTGATGCACGCCTTCATCCCGAGCCACTACTATGCCGACTATCTTTCGCGTCCCACCCTTCGTTCTGTGCTCTATGCCACGCTCTTCGGCATTCCCCTTCCGCTCTGTTCGTGCGGAGTGATTCCCACGGCCATGTCGTTGCGTCGTGAAGGTGCCTCTCGCGGAGCCGTGACGGCATTTCTTGTAGCCACGCCCCAGACGGGCGTCGACTCCATCATCGCCACCTATAGCCTGATGGGCTGGCCCTTCGCCCTCATCCGTCCGTTTGCCGCCCTCCTCACGGCAGTCTTTGCAGGAGTGATGACCCATTTCCTTGCCGATTCCCCCAGCGATTCCGAGGCAGCCCGTCCGCAGGCATCCCCAGCCGATGCCACGGGGCTCCCCCTGCGCGAAAAGATGGCCAAGGCGTTGAAATATGCCTATGTAGAGATGATGGCCGACATCGGGAAATGGCTGGTCATCGGACTGGTCGTGGCAGCCTTGATTACGGTTTTCGTGCCAGCCGAAGCCTTTGCCGTTTTCCAGGGCAACACGTGGGCATCGATGCTCCTGGTGCTCTGCATCGCCGTACCGATGTATCTTTGCGCCACGGGTTCGATACCCATCGCCGTGGCCCTCATGATGAAAGGCCTCACCCCCGGGGCGGCTCTGGTGCTGCTCATGGCAGGTCCGGCGTGCAACATGGCTTCCCTCCTCGTGGTGCGGAAAGTGCTGGGCGGCCGTACTTTGGCGTCCTATCTGCTGAGCATCATCATCGGCGCCATCGTGTTCGGTGCCTTGATTGACCATCTTCAATTCTCCGGAACCGTCGATTTTCTGGCAGAAATTTCTGATGCCGCCGTCTGTGGCGAAGGCGACGGGGCATGGTGGATGTGGGCATCCAGCCTTCTCCTCCTGCTCCTTCTCCTCAACGCCCTCGTGCTTCCCCGTTTCGGATGGGGCTTTGCCCGAAGCGAATGTTCGTGCCATGGCTCGTGCCATTGCCACGACGGGCACGGCGGGCATGTCGTCGTCGACGACGACAAAGAGTGCTGCTGCGGGCATCATCATCATGATCATGAGGAGGATGAGGCCGGCGACGACAGCCCTTGTGGATGCCCGGCTGCGCCCCATGCTTCCTCCCCTCAGGAAGTGCGGCTCTTGGTCCACGGCATGACGTGCTCACATTGTGCCGCCGCGGTGGAGAAGGCGCTTTTGGGCGTTCAGGGCGTGGAGGAAGTGAGCGTCTTCCAGGCATCGGGAAGAGTCGTCGTGAAAGGCCAGGCAGATGCCGGGATGCTGATGCAAGCCATCGATGCCATCGGCTTTGAGGCCGAAATCTCAGGGTGAGCCGGGTGAGCCGGAATCTGCCGGAATTTCCAGACAATCCGGATAATCCGGAAACCCCGGAAAATCCGGCCCCCCGGACTCCTGGAATTTCCGGCAGATCCTTTATCGTAGCCCTTCGGCGGGGCTTCCTATGATTTTCTTGCCGTTTTTCAGGTAGATGCCCGGATGCCTCGAATGTCCTGCCACCCGTCGGCCGGAAAGGTCGAAGAGGGGCGTTTCGCCGGTGGTGGGAGCGGCATCAGCGGCGATGTGGCCGATGCCGGCAGGCTGCACGTAGGAGGCGTTGATGATGTAGGTGATGGAACCAGGCATGGAGCCGTAGGTATAAGTCAGCTTCATGCTGAAAGTCTTGTCGGCATGCACGTAGGCCGCCTCGTGGAGCGTTCCGCTGATTTTCTTCTCCACGCCCTCCACTTCGATGCTTTCGCTGATGGTTTGCTCGGCCGTGAAGGTGGAGGAAAGCGTGGCGGCATCAAATGCGAAGGAGGCATCGTGGATGGTGAAGCTCGGGATTGTCAGGCGCATGGAGTCGAAGGTGACGGCTGGCATGGTGATGTCGCCCGAAGCATCGGACTTGAGGGTGAAGCAGATGGTATCGGAGGGATTCTCCTGAGAAGCCGTGATGCCCATGAATACGCCCGAAAAGCTGGAAGGTCCTGCAAAATACATCGGCTCATGGTTCTGAGCCTGCGTGGAGAGGCAGCATGCGATGGCCGCCAGAAGGGAAATGACAGGTTTCATGAGAGATAGGGGTTGGTGTAGTTGTCGTATGATTATGGTTTTGTTGTTGTGTGGTGGTATTGTTTTTTTCTTTTTATCTTTCTCTTTTTTCTGAGGGATGCCGATTGTCCTGAGCCTTAGAGCCTCATGCTGATGTCGATGCCGAACTGCAGGGGCTTGGCCTGCTGTGCGAAGCCTCGGCCTGCGCTCTCGAAATAGAAAGTGTCGAAGTCGGCGTTTGTCAGATTCTTCATCCAGGCCTGCACCTTCACCTTCCCCATCGTGGCTGCCAGCCGCGCGCCGAGCATCGGCGTGAAGTCCTCGCGACGGGAATTGCTCTCCGTCCAGTAGATGCATCCCGCTCCGGAAAGGTTGGCCCCCAGCGTCAGGCTCTCTACGAACTTCTGCGGGAAGAACCATGAGTAGGCGGCATCGGCATGGAGCGTATGCCTCGGCACGAAGGGCACGAAATTTCCGGAATAGTCCTCGTCGCGCCCGCTGTCATATTGCTTGAAAACGGCATGCGTGAAACCATAGTCGGCGGCCAGCGTGAAGTGGCTCGTGGGGCGATAGCGCATCGAAGCCTCCACTCCGCAACTGCGGCTGTGGCCCGCATTTACCATCATGCGCCCCAGTCCGGATTCGGCAAATCGCGCTATTTGCTGGTTGCGCGTGTCGACGTAGAAGATGGCGGCATCGGCTGCCAGGCGTCCGTCGGCCAGGTCGAGATGCGCCCCCGCCTCGTAGTTCCAGGAATATTCCGGCTTGTAGACCACCTGCCCGATGTCGGGCATGCTGAATTGCGGCATGTGCTGCCCCATCGTGCGGTCCACATAGTCGGGGAGCGGGATGAAGGTGCCGGGATTTTCGGGGTCGGGGATGGCGGCAGGCATGTTCGGCACGTTGGCCGCCAGTTGCTTCAGATATTCCACCACGCCCTGGCGTATGCCCTGCATCATGTCCACGCTCAGGGCCGCCTGGAGGAGGTCGCCGAACATCTGCAGGTTGTAGCCTCCCGACCTCTGTCCCATGGCCGCCGAGGCATAGAGGCTGCCTTGGCTTTCCGGCAACTGGTAGCGGAGGGCAAATTTCGGGAGCAACCTCAGATAGTCGTGCTTCAGGCGTCCGTCGAATTGCGGGCGGCTCTGGAGGTCAAGATGTACCGCCATCCTGTCGTTCATGGCGTTGGGCATGTCGAAATTATAGTCCACGGTAGCCGGCGCATGATAGTCCATGCGCAGGTGCTCATAGTCCAGCCTCAAGCCGATGGTGGCCGTGAAGCGGGGTGCCAGTGTGAAGATGCTCTGGTGGAATGCCGCCGCCCCCACCACGGGGGTGTCGTAGGTGCCGCCCATCAGGAGCCGGTCGCCGTCGAAGGACACGTGCATCTGTCCGAACTTCATCATGGCCAGAGCCCCCAGGCTTTCCGCGTCGGGCAGGGAGGCGTTGATGTTGCCTTCCATCCATCTCAGTCCGTCGTCGAAGAAGGTGACGGGTCCCGACGTTCGCAGTCCCTGGTAGAGAAAGCTGGCTCCGCAGATGCCCTGCCATCGCCTCTGGCCCTCGCGGCTGCGGAAGATGATTTCCTCGCTGAAGGTGCGCAGGCGCTGGCGTTGCTCCAGGGTGTAGATGTCGCTGGCGATGAAGTCCTGGTCGAGCAGCATGCGGTCGGTCATGAACTGCATGCCCGTCACGGCCGTCATGGCCCATTTTTCTCCGCTATGCTCGATGCTCACTCCACCTCCGCCCAGGCTTCTGCGATAGGTGTGGTCGCGGTTGTTGCAGATGCTTCCCGTGAGGTCGGGAAAGGGTTCCGGCTCGTCGGTCGCGAGGTTTCCCGTGTAGCGGTAAGGGTACGCCTGTTCGTTGTTGTAGTCGTAGTAGGCCGTGAAGTCGAGTTTCCAGACATCGGATGCCCGCAGGATGGCCCTGGCTCTTCCGCCTCCGGCATTCATCTTGTCGGCATCGCGTCCTGTGGTAGCATTCTTGTAGAATCCTTCTCCCCCCTCATAGTAGCCTCCCACGGAGAATGCCATGCGTTCGCTGGGGCGGTGGTAATGCGTGAGGGCCACGTTGCGATGGTTGTCGCCCGTGGCATAGCCCAGTTTGAGGTCTGTGCCTTGGTAGACGAAAGGATTCTTCGTATACACCCTGATGATGCCTCCCATGGCGTTTCGCCCGTAGAGCGTGCCTTGCGGGCCCCGGAGCACGTCGATGCGCTCGATGTCGTGGAAGTTGAAGTCGTAGGCCGACTTGTCGGAATAGGGGATATTGTCGACGTAGAGGGCCACGGCCGGAGTGTTGATGCGGCTGCCCACGCCCCTCAGATAGATGGCCGATGTGATGCGGCTGCCATAGTCGGGGATGAAGAGGTTGGGGACGATGGTGCTGGCTCCCTTCACGCTGGTGATGTGCTGTGCCAGTATGGTTTCATGGCCGATCATGCTGACGGCTGCCGGCTGCTGGCGCAGGCGTCCTGATTCCTTGGGGGTCGACACCACGGCCACCTCGTCGAGCGAGAGGAGGCGAAGGGTGTCGCTGCTGCAGGCAGGAGCGGGCGTGGAGCCGTCGGGGATGATGGCGGGAAGGGCGAATAGTAGGGATAGTATCACGGGAAAATGGGGTAGGGAATAAAATGTGAGTTTTGTGTTTGATTGGGAAATTGCGGGTGCAAAAAAAAGATTGCGGGTGCAAAGGAACGTAAAAACCTTTGTACCTGCAATCCTTATTTTTGGGGAAAAGCCTCTTTCTGCCAGTTTCTGCGGCTTCGGAAAGGGGGCTGTGCGTCCTTTATAGTTACGGAATGAAAGGCCGATATGTCAAAAAATGGCTCTTTGTGCGAGAATTTCTTGTGCGCGAGAAGTACTTATGCGCAAGAAGTTCTTAGGCATAAAATTCCTTCTTTCCCGCAGCCAGGGTGTTGAGCATGAGCATGCAGATGGTCATCGGGCCCACTCCTCCCGGCACGGGTGTGATGGCGCTACACTTCGGCGCCACCTGCTCGAAGTCGACATCGCCGGAGAGGCGGAATCCCTTGGGCCGCGAGGCATCGGGCACTCGGGTGGTGCCCACATCGATGACCGTGGCCCCCGGCTTCACCATATCGGCCGTGACGAATCCCGGGCGTCCGATGGCGGCAATCAGGATATCGGCCTGTCGGCACTCCTCCTTGATGTTCTGCGTGTGGCTGTGTACGATCGTCACGGTGGCATCGCCCATCTCCTTCTGCAGCATCAGCTGCGCCATGGGTCGTCCGACGATGTTGGAGCGTCCGAGCACCACGCATTTCTTTCCGCTCGTCGGGATGTGGTAGCGGCGCAGGAGTTCGAGGATGCCCTTGGGAGTGGCGGAGATGAAGCATGGCAGTCCGATGGCCATGCGCCCTACGTTGACGGGGTGGAATCCGTCGACATCCTTGCGGTAGTCGATGGCCTCGATGACTCTCTGCTCGCTGATGTGGCGCGGGAGGGGGAGCTGCACGATGAATCCGTCGACGCCGTCGTCGTGGTTCAGCTCGTCGATGCGCTGGAGCAGTTCCGCTTCCGTCACGTCGTCCTCATAGCGAATCAGGCTCGACTGGAAGCCGCACGCCTCGCAGGCCAGCACCTTATTGCGCACGTAGGTCTCCGAACCGCCGTCGTGGCCCACGAGGATGGCAGCCAG
>CAMGOT010000030.1 GCA_946060685.1 uncultured Bacteroidales bacterium | reverse complement strand
AACGACCCCCTGATTAACAGTCAGGTGCTCTAACCAACTGAGCTACTGAAGCAAAGTTTTGCTACACGGAAGATGGGATTTCGAAGGTCACCATCCTTGTTTTTCCGTTTTGCGCTGCAAAGGTACGACAAGTTTTCTAAATAACCACTATATTTGCACAACTTTTTTTCAAAAATATTCTATGAAAGATATTCTTGGCTTAGGAAATGCACTGATCGATGTCCTTGTGAAAGTGGACAGCGATGCATTTCTCCAGCAAATCGGATTGCAGAAAGGTGCTATGCAACTGATTGATAATGAGCGTTTTCTGGACATAACCGAGATTACGGAATCGTTGCACCGGGAAATCCGTACGGGAGGTTCAGCAGGAAATGTCACGCTTTGTGCCTCAAGAATAGGCGGAAAGTGCACTTTTTGCGGAAAGTCAGGTAGAGATGGCAATTCTGAATTTTTTCGGCAGGAAATGATGCAAAATGGTGTCAGCGTGGTTCCCCTCAGCAGCAACCTTCCTATGGGCGTGGCATCCACCTTCATCACCCCCGATGGCCAGCGCACGTTTGCCACCTATCTTGGAGCCGGCGCCACATTGTCGGCGGCAGAGTTGCAGCCGGAATGGTTCAAAGGTGTACGCTATGCTTTCATTGAAGGCTATCTCGTGCAGGACCATCGGCTGATAGAAACCGCGATGGAGATGGCACGGGCGGCAGGAGCGGAAGTGTGCCTTGACCTTGCCTCTTATAATATAGTGGAGTGTGAGCGCGAGTATTTTCGCCATTTGCTCGCCATGACCGATGTGGTGCTGGCCAATGAGGAAGAAAGCCGTGCCATGACAGGCCTGGAGCCGGAAGGCGCACTGCAGGCTCTGGCACAAATGTGTCCCACCGCCATCGTGAAGGTAGGGGCAAAGGGAGCCATGGCACAGCGTGGCAATGAGCGAGCCGCTGTGCCGGCGGAGAAAGTGGAACGGCTGGTCGACACTACGGCTGCCGGCGATTTCTTTGCCGCAGGATTTCTCCTCGCTTCCGCACGCGGAGCCACCCTGCAGGATGCCCTACATCTTGGAGCGAAATGCTCGGCAGAAGTAATTCAAGTGGTGGGTACCCGTTTGGAGAAATCCGCATGGGAGCGTCTGAGGGTGGCCGCCCGGCAGATGTGATTCCAGCCATACTGGCCGACGGTGCCAAAAGCGGCCAGTTCCTTCCACTGGGTGAGAATAGTGTGGGTCAAGGCGGCAAAATGAAGCCTTTTCGTCATCACCATGCTGTTTTTGCCTGAAGGATGCCTTATAATCCTTTAAAAAACTTTACTTTCGCTTGAATTTTATCGACGGGCAGGATTCTCCCCGGGCACATAAAGCATATTGTACGACCTCTTGATTTCCCTATCCCACGTTTCCCCATATTCATGAAACGCTTTCTGTTATATATCATCATGTGTTGCGGCATATTGCCTGCAGCCATGGCTCAGCAAAACCATAATTTCAGCACGGCACAGGCACTCGATATCTTCAACACCCTATACCGTAATCTGGATTTATACTATGTCGACACCCTCGATGCCGGTCATGTCATAGAGTCGGCCATCGGCGGTATGCTGGACGAACTCGACCCCTACACCGAATATTATAAGGAGTCAGAGAGCGATGAGCTGCGCACGATGACCACGGGCAAATATGCCGGCATAGGCAGTCCCATCATCTGGCGTAAAGGTTCGGACCGCTGTGTGTTCAATGCTCCCTACGAAGGTATGCCTGCCGAGAAGGCCGGAGTGCGGACAGGCGACATCATCATGAAAATTGACGGTGAGGATGTGGGGCCATGCGGCAGCAAGTCGCCTTCCGACTATTCTGCCGACATCTCCAGCAGACTGCGTGGCGATGCTGGCACGGTGCTGCAACTCACCGTGAAGCGTCCCGGACAGGAACGGCTGATTGACATGACCATACGCCGTGAAAACATCAAGCGGCTTCCTGTGCCCTATCATGTGCTGCTCGACACTGTGCGGACGGGAGGGAAGGCCATCGGATATATTCTCCTCGACGGCTTCACGGAGGACACCTACGATGATTTTACTGCAGCCTTCCGGCAACTGAAGACGCAGGGTGCGGAAGCCCTGGTGATAGACCTCCGCGGCAATGGCGGCGGACTCCTGCAGCAGGCAATCCAAGTGGTGTCGGCTTTCGTGCCACGAGGAAAAATGGTGGTGGAGACACGCGGACGTGAGGACAACGACAACCGGGTGTACAAGACCATGACACAGCCTCTTGATACGGAAATTCCCATCGTAGTGCTTGTGGACTATGGTTCTGCCTCTGCTTCGGAAATCACTTCCGGGGCATTGCAGGATTATGACCGTGCCGTCATCGTAGGACGCCGTACGTATGGCAAGGGACTGGTGCAGACCCCCATGCCGTTGCCTTACAATACGATGATGAAATTTACCACATCGAAGTACTTCATTCCCTCGGGCCGCTGCGTGCAGGCGCGTGATTTCAAGCGTCGCGGCGAGGACGGACAGCCCCTGCATCTGCCCGATTCGCTCTGCAAAGTGTTCCACACCGAGGCTGGGCGGCCGGTGAAAGATGGCGGAGGCATCACCCCTGATGTGCTGGTATCGCAGGATTCCCTTCCCACGATGCTCTCTTACCTGCAATACTCCGACGAACTTTTCGACTATTATGTGAATTACCGCAACACCCACGACCATATAGCATCGCCAAAGACCTTCAGCCTCACTCCCGACGAGTTCGGGGAGTTCAAGCACTATATGGCAGCGTCGGGCTTTACCTACGACAACCGTGCAAAAAAAGCCCTCGACTATGTGCGGAAGGTGGCTCAGCAGGAAGGATATGCCGAAGAGGCTGCTGCAGAGTTCTCTGCCTTGGAGGAAAAGTTGGGGCGCAACCTTGCCGACGACCTGCAGCGCTGGGAGCCTGAGGTGCGCCTCTGCGTGGAGTCGATGATTGTAGCGGCTTTCTACAACGAGAAGGGACTTATAGAGTATAACCTGCAGAAAGATCCCGACCTCGACGAGGCTGTCCGTGTGCTGAACGACCACGAACGCTATCAGAAGTTGCTGAGCAAACCCAAGACATCCGATAAAAAACGGTAGTTCTGTAGTGAAATTTCCACAAAATGAATATATATATATGAAGATTTTACTCCTTGGTTCGGGCGGCCGTGAACATGCCCTGGCATGGAAAATAGCCCAAAGTGAGAAAGTGGAGAAACTGTTTGTCGCTCCTGGTAATGCCGGAACCCGTCTCGTCGGCGAGAATGTGGCCATCAAGGCCGATGACTTTGAAGGCATTGCACACTTCGTCATGGACAATGGCGTTGACATGGTAGTCGTAGGTCCTGAAGACCCTCTGGTAAAAGGCATCTACGATTATTTCCAGGAGAATGCAGCACTCTGTCATGTTCCCGTCATCGGTCCTTCCAAGGCAGGTGCCGTGCTGGAAGGCAGTAAGGATTTTGCCAAAGCATTCATGATGCGCCATGGTATTCCCACTGCAGCCTATCAGACGTTTGATGGCACGCAGGTAGAGGAAGGCTGCCGCTTCCTGGCTACATTGCAGGCACCCTACGTGCTGAAGGCCGATGGGCTCTGTGCCGGTAAGGGCGTGCTGATTATCGACAATCTCGAAGATGCCCAGCGCGAACTCCGCGAGATGCTGGGAGGAATGTTCGGAAATGCCTCTTCGCGCGTAGTCATCGAGGAATTTCTCAGTGGAATCGAGTGCAGCGTCTTTGTCCTGACGGATGGCACTCACTATAAGATACTGCCTGAAGCAAAGGACTATAAGCGCATTGGCGAGGGAGATACGGGCTTGAACACTGGCGGTATGGGTAGTGTAAGCCCCGTGCCGTTTGCCACTCCTGAATGGATGGCGAAGGTGGAGCGTGAAATCATTGCCCCTACGGTGGAAGGTCTGCGTCAGGAGGGCATTGTCTATAAAGGCTTTATCTTCTTCGGACTCATCAACTGCGATGGTCAGCCCAAGGTGATAGAATACAACTGCCGTATGGGCGACCCTGAGACCGAAAGCGTGATGCTTCGTCTGCAGAGCGACATCGTGGATCTCTTCCAGGGTGTGGCCGAGGGAAATCTCGATGAGCGTGAAATAGCTATCGACCCTCGTGCAGCCGTCTGCGTGATGTGTGTCAGCGGAGGGTATCCCCAGGCATACGGGAAGGGGTATCCCATCAGTGGTGCCGAGGTGGAGGGCAGCGTCGTGTTCCACGCCGGAACAGCCTTGAAGGATGGCCAGTTGGTCACCGCTGGCGGACGCGTCATTGCCGTCAGTTCTTATGGCAAGGACAAGGCTGAAGCATTGGCAAAATCAATGGCTGGTGCCCAGCAGATTGACTTTGAGAAAAAGTATTTCCGTCGCGACATTGGTCAGGATTTGTAGGGATAGCAAGTGTATGTAGCCCAGGGGAATGCCCTGGGCTATATTTCTGCATGAAAATGCCTTAAGGTAAGTTCTACACATAAGGTGAAGGCCAAATTATTTCTCTCCATGATGACGGGATGATATATTTTCGTTGGTTGGATTTGTAAATATGAAAAAAAAGAGGTAGATTTGCAGCATCATTAGGAAAAGAGAACTTATGGCACAAGGAAGATATATCAACATCCTCACGGACTTCGGCTTCAAAAGGGTGTTCGGCGACAAGGAAATCCTGACGGCTTTCCTGACGGACTTGCTGCAACCCCAATCGCCCATTACCGACATCACGTTTCTCGACAAGGAGTTTGACGGATATTCGGAATATGATAGGGGCGTCATCTACGACCTCCTCTGCCAGACGGAGGACGGCGGAAGCTTTATCGTGGAGATGCAGAACAAGAGCCAGCCGTATTTCAGCGACCGTATTCTCTACTACCTCTCACGATATTTTTCACGGCAGGGCGAGAAGGGCGAACCCAAGTGGGATTTCGAGCTGAAGCCCGTATACGGCATCTTCTTCCTGAACTTCCACCTCCGCGGCTTTGAGAAACATACGGTAAGGACGGTGCAGCTGAAGGTGAATGAAACAGGGGAAATCTTCTCCGACAAACTGAAGATTTTCACCCTCGAACTCCCCGCCTACCGACGCATGAAGGAGGAGGACTGCAAGACCCGCGTAGACTATTGGCTGTATAACATCACAAATCTTGAGACAATGACAACGAGCATACCATTCCAGCAGCAGCAACCCGCCTTTGGAAGGGTGGCGAACATTGCAGAACTCGTGCGCATGACGCCTGAGGAATTGAACAAGTACAACATCAGCATCGACTCCTACCGCACGCACCTCGCCATTATGAAAAACGAACGGGCGGAAGGCATAGCCGAAGGCGTGCAAATAGGACTTGCCGAAGGCATGCAAAAGGGTATGGCCGAAGGCATGCAAAAGGGTATGGCCGAAGGTTTGCAAAAGGGTATGGCCGAAGGCATCCAGAAGGGAAGGGCTGAAGGAAGGGCTGAAGGACTTGCCGAAGGCATGCTGAAAGAGAAGATAGAGAGTGCCAAGCAAATGATGGCCATCGGCATGACTGACGAACAAATCTGTATGGTCACCAAACTTTCCATCAGTGAGGTTTCTGCCTTGAGACAATGATAACACCATTACTACAAGGAGGGGCGGTGATTCATGCCCTTACCCAATTAGTAATTGGCGATTCGGCCTAATTCCATTGCCAAAGGAAAATTCCTGATTCAAGAGTTGCGCAAGTTGTTGCAACTATTGAGAATGAGCGTTCATGGTACGCCTCGAACGCTCATTCCCAAACTTGACAGCATTTACAAAACAAAAATATAGGAGGCAGCCGAAGGCCGGGAGAAATACAACGTCAACACCTCTTATGAAAGATCACCAGTTTCGCAATCGTGTCGTGGAAGGAAGTCTTACGCTTCCTGTCATGTCGTGCGTCACTTTCCTATCGTGGCTGCTGTCACATTCTATAGACAATGTGGCAGCATGGCTCACGATGGCGATGGTGGCACTGCTGACTTATGCCATTGTGGAATGCAACAACCAATGCCAGTTACTGCGCATCCGCTCGCGTATGGTGTCCGCCACATTTCTCGCCTTTGTCTCTGCCATTCCTGCGTTTCATGCCATCACATGGCATTGGATTCCCGCAGCCTCCCTGCTTCTGGCCTATTTCGTTGCATTCAAAGCCTATGGGCAGTTGCATCCGCAGGGATGGGTGTTCCATGCTTTTATGTATGTGGGGATAGGCAGTGTGGTGTTTCCCCCCTTGTTGCTGGTGGTGCCTTTCATGCTCTTTTCTTTCAGTCATCAGCTCCGCATCCTTACTGGCAAAGCGTTCACTGCTGCCCTCCTGGGGCTGGCACTGCCCTATTGGATGTACGGCACTTTCTGTTTCATCACCGGTTGGGACTTGAAGCGGCTTTTAGCGGCATGGACACGTGCTGTGCAACCTGGCCTACCGGATTATTCCTGCATCGAAGGATGGCAGGTGGCCGTTTTTGCCTTTATCCTCTTCCTCGCCTTAGTGTCGATGTTCCATTTCGTCCATACTTCATACAACGACAAAATTCGCACTCGCCAGTATTACTATTGCATCTTCTCTGTGCAGTTGCCTCTGCTGTTTATCGCTGTATGGTTCCCGGACTGTGCCTTGTTCACCTTGCCCCTTTTCCTCACCAACTCCGTTCCCTTTATTGCCCATTATTTCGCTCTTGCCCGTGGCAGATTCATGAACCGCTGGTTCATCTGCTGCATCCTCCTGCTCCTCGTCGTTGCCGCATTCAATTACCTTGACCTTTGGCAATGGATTGTCCTGCAGGTATCTGGAAATGTACCCCTTTCCTTCCTTTAGCAACCATGCCATCCCTTACCATCTCCAAACCCCGCTACGATATTCTCGATGGTCTGCGTGGAGTGGCAGCCTTGATGGTAGTCATCTTCCATCTTAGCGAGGCTTTCTCCTACGATCCCGTCTATAAACATCTGAACCACGGTTTTCTGGCGGTAGATTTCTTCTTCGTACTCTCAGGTTTCGTCATCGGCTATGCCTATGACGATCGTCTGCTCAGTGGTCGTATGTCGCGATGGGAATTTTGCAAGAGCCGTCTGATTCGCCTGCAGCCTATGGTGCTTTTCGGTGTCTTGCTGGGTGCCGCGCTGTTCTATTTTCAGGCCTGCGACTACTATCCCCGTATTGCCACGACTCCCATCCCTGTGCTTCTGCTCTATATCGTATTGGGGTTTCTGATGATTCCCCAGACCCCCGGCCACAATATTCGCGGCAACGATGAACTCTTTTCTCTTAATATCCCCCAGTGGTCGCTGATCTATGAATATTTTGCCAATCTGCTCTATGTCCTTTTCGTGTATCGTTTAGGAAAGCGCGGACTGACATTCCTGCTCTTGCTCTTTGCCCTGATGCTGATAGATTGTGCCCTCTCGCTCAATCTTTTCGGACTGCTGGCGCCCCACGACTATCCCTGGTCGCTCAATGGCGGCTTCACCTGGGATGTGGAGCACGCCTATATAGGACTGTCGCGTGTAGGCTATTCCTTTTTTGCCGGACTGTTGCTCTGCCGCATGGGGAGCCTGATTCGTGTGCGCCGTGCCTTTTGGTGGTGCTCACTGATTATTGTCGCCGTGATAGGTGTAGATAATGTAGGAGGCTATGCTCATCCACGTTTGGATGGCGTGTACAATCTGTTCTGCACCCTCATTCTCTTCCCTATAGTGGTCAGTATGGGTGCCGGAGGAACGCTGACGGGGCGGCATACCCCAGCCCTGTGCCATTTCATGGGACGCATTTCCTATGCCCTCTATCTGGTGCATTATCCTTTCGTCTATCTCTTCTTCACTTGGATGGACACACAGCACGATGCCTCCCTTGCCCTCCAGATTTTCGTGGCGGCTATGGTGGTGCTCCTCAGTATTGCCACTGCCTATGCTGCAATGGTATGTTACGATGAACCCGTGCGCCAGTGGTTGCGAAAAAAGTTTCTCTAATCAATCTACACGATGTAAGTATTGTCGATGGAAGCATTGTATCAGTTTATCATAGAATATGGTGTCGGCGGGTTTTTCGTTGCCACCTTTCTTGCGGGAAGTTTCATTCCGTTCTCTTCCGAGGTCGTCATGGTAGCCCTCATCACTGCAGGTGTTGACCCTGTATCCTTGTTTGTCTGGGGAACTCTGGGCAACACCCTTGGCTCAGTGTTCAACTATTGGATAGGGCGTATGGGAAATCCCCGTTGGATAGAAAAATGGGCACGCGTCACCCCGGAGCAATTGGATAAGGGCCTTCGCTACGTGGAGCGTTATGGTTTCTGGGCAGGTTTTCTGGCGTGGGTACCCTTGTTGGGAAGTGTCATCACGGTGTCGCTTGGTCTGATGCGGGCACGTTTCTTCCTGACCATTCTCAACATCTTTTTGGGCAAAGCCGTCCGCTATGCCATCATCATGCTCGCCATGACAGAAACCTCCAAACTCGTCCAGCAGTTTGCCGAGGAATTTTGACGTTCGACAGCATGGCTTTGCAGCATGTGTCCATTGATTCAGTATGCCTTTTGCCAAACTGTCTACTGTTTCTGTTAATGAAAGAAAAAGGTGTCTGGTGAAATCAGGAAAAGACATAGTGAAATCAGGAAAAGACATGGTGTCAACATACCTGGCAAAGTATCTAAACATACTTGGCGATTTATCTTTACATAAATGGGCAAGTATGTTTAGATACTTTTTTACCTGTTTTTTTCAAAATTTTTCGCATTTTACCTTTATTGCATCACTCCCAAACCTTCCATTCGTCAATCTGCTTGACAAGTCACGAAACGGATTTCTTGCAAACATCAGGATTAGTCAAAGGGGCACGGGAAGGGTACATTGACCCAAAATTCGGGGTCAGTGTACCTGTCCCCACGTTCCCCGCCCCATTTCACACTAATAAGGCTCTGAAATCGGCGTTGCCGGATTTCAGAGCCTGTCGGTCTTTTATTGCATCATCGCGCAAATCTGTTCTTTAATCATTCGCTCAGCAGTTCTTTCACCTTTGCACTGATGGCACGTCCATCGGCTTTTCCTGCAAGAGCCTTTGAGGCCGCTCCCATCACCTTACCCATCTCCTTGGGAGAAGATGCACCTACCTGGGCGATGATTTCACGAAGGGCAGCGGTGAGTTCCTCTTCCGTCAGAGGCTTCGGCAAATAGGACTCGATGACTGCCACCTCTGCCAATTCGCTTTCTGCCAGATCAGGACGTCCCTGTTCCTTATAGAGCTGGGCAGTGTCGCGACCCTGTTTGGCCAGTTTCGACAGGATTTTCAGTGCAGCATCGTCGGAAAGCTCGCCATTACTGCCAGGTGCCGTCTTTGCCTCGATAAAGTATTTCTTGATATTGCGAAGTGCCTGCAGACGAACCGTCTCGCGAGCCTTCATCGCCGACATGATGTCGGCGCTAATCGTTTCAAAAAGCATGGTTGTGACTGTTGGTTTTATTCTGTAGAATTTATAGGCTATTTGCCTGTCTGTACTTTTCTGTTATAGGGGCTACCTTTCAGAGCACCTTGTCCTGCCGTTTCCTCAACGACACCTCACGGAACTTCCGTATATCGTTCTCCGTGCGGTTCAGGACATCGTTGTTCTCCAGCATCGCCACGAGTTCCTCGTTGTCCAAATCGGTTTCGTCGAAGATATAGACACGGCGCACAGGACGGCGTTTGCCCAGATCATGATATGCCATTTCACGGCGCATCATCTTGCGGTTTTCCTCGTCCATCTGCTCGCCCGTCAACGGAGTGAACACCTTATCATCATCCTCCTGCCCAGGATAGACCTTGAAGCCGGAGGCGAGGATAGTGACCTTCACTTCTTCACCGAGCGAGGCATCCTCTGCCATACCGTATTTTGTCTCCACTTCATTGTTGAACTTGCTCATGAAGTCGTTGATTTCGTTCATCTCCTCCATCAGCATGCCATAGCCACTTTCGTCGGGCGGAAAGAAGATGGCGAGACGCAGTGTCTTGCTGCGAAACACGTCGCGGTCGTTGAGCAGAGGGGAATTGAGGGCTTCTTCGATGGCCTTGCTGACCCTTCGCGGCCCCTTTCCATAACCTGATGACATCACCGCCACTCCACCGCCTCGCAGGCAGGTGTCGACATCGCGGAAGTCGAGATTCATAGTGCCGTGCATCGTGATAATCTCCACGATGGACTGCACGGCCTTCGTGAGCGTCTCATCGGCTTTCTTGAACCCTTTGAGGAGAGTGAGCCCAGGATATATCTGCCGCAGCCGCTCATTGTTGATCACGAGCAAGGCATCGACCTCGCTGGCCATCCGCTCTACTCCATCAAGTGCCAGGTCCACCCGCTTCCTCATCTCAAAGAGGAAGGGAATAGTGACGATGCCCACCGTGAGAATACCTCGCTTCATGGCCTCACGGGCAATGACGGGCGCGGCTCCTGTGCCGGTGCCTCCACCCATTCCTGCTGTGATGAAGACCATTTTCGTCTGGTCGTCGAACATGCTGCGTATGACATCGATATTTTCTTCCGCAAGCCTGCGTCCTACTTCAGGCTTTCCTCCAGCCCCCAGTCCGGGGCCCACTTGCACGCGATCGCGGATAGGGCTGTCGCTAAGTGCCTTGCTGTCGCTGTTACACACCACGAAGCGCACACCCTCCACCTTTTCCTTGTACATGTTCCCGACGGCATTGCCGCCACCGCCGCCCACTCCAATCACCTTGATGATGTTGGGGCTGTTGGTGTCCACTTGGGTCTGGGGGATTTCAATGAGCAGATTGCTGTCCTCACCCTTCTCCTGGGGAATATCAATAAGCAGGTCTTCGTCCTTGTCCATGTCCATATCCATATTTTTGTGATTTGCTACAATCGCGAGCGGCAGGCACAGCGGATTTTCGGCAGGCCCACCGTCATCTTATAGATAGGCTCAGACGCTTGCCTTTACGCTCTTGCTCTTTATATCGGCTAATATTTCCTTAGTACGCCTGCAGGTGGCTACGGCCTCCACCAGTGCCACGAGCTCTTCATTCTCGCAGTCCTCAGGCTGGAAGATGAAGGTTTTATAGAAATGCTTGCGCACACCATGATCGTTCGTATAGCCATAGAACTGCGTGCGGCGCTCTTCATATTCCTCCAGTTTCTCCTTGTTCTTCTGGGCCTCGGCCTCCACCTCTGCCTGCTTCTTCTCCTGCATTCCTGCCACGGCATTGATGCCGAAGCCTGTAGCCAGGATGGTCACTTTCACCTTCTTGCCCAACTCAGGATCCGTGGAGAGTCCGAACTTGGTCTCTACGTCATCACGGAATTGTCCCATGAAATCATGTACCTCGTTCATTTCCTCCATCATCAGTTCCGCCGTCGTGCCCTCCTCGCCTGTCTCATCCTCAGCAAAGGTGATGGAGAGGAGGATTTTCCGGGAATTGAAGATATCGTTGTTGTTGAGCAGGGGAGAGTGGAGTGCTTCATTGATGGCCTTCGTCACACGTCCCTCGCCTTCGCCGAAGCCGGTGGACATCAGTGCCACTCCGCCATCCCTGAGCACGGTGCCCACATCCTGAAAGTCGAGGTTGATGATGCCGTGCATCGTGATGATTTCAGCGATGGAGCGCGCAGCAACGCTCAGCGTATTGTCGGCCTTCTGGAATGCTGAGCGGATGGTGAGTTCGGGATAAATCTCCCGCAGTTTCTCATTGTTGATGACGAGAAGCGCATCCACTTCCTTGCGTATGGCATCCACGCCGTCGAGAGCCTGGTCAATCTTCTTGTTGCCTTCGAAGCGGAAAGGGATGGTGACGATACCCACAGTGAGTATGCCCTTTTCCTTTGCCTCACGCGCAATGACAGGTGCTGCTCCCGTACCGGTTCCTCCACCCATACCCGCAGTGATGAACACCATTTTCGTGCCGTCGTCGAGCATTTCGCGTATGCGTTCGATGCTTTCCTCAGCCGCAGCCCTTGCACGTGCCGGACGGTTGCCGGCACCAAGTCCTTCGCTGCCAAGTTGCAGGCGCACAGGCACCGGACTGTCGGCCAAAGCCTTGCTGTCAGTGTTGCATACCACGAAGTTCACATCGTGGATTCCTGCACGGTACATATAGTTGACAGCGTTTCCGCCACCGCCGCCTACACCGATTACTTTGATTATTTTGGGCGTCGTCGTGGGGACTCCCATGTCGACGATAAGTTCTTCTTCCATGGTTTAGGATAGACTATTGATGATATATAGGACAGAAAAAAGTCAAACCCTTCCGGCTGACGGCGCTTGCCATAGCGGAAAGCGGCTCGTTTTTTTTCCTGCCCGTGGAATTATTCTCTATCGTCCTTCTCGCTGACGATGTCGATACAAGCCTTCTTCATCTTAGCGAAGAATTTGGAGATAGTCCCCGGCCCCTTGGGCTTTTTCGGCTTTTCCTCTTCCGGCTTTTCCTCTGTCGCAGCCTGTGCCTTGACAGGTTCTGTCGCTGTGCCGCCACTGGCAGTATCGGCGTTCTGCTCATTCTCCTGCTCATCATCTCTCTCTTCCTGGAAGAGATCGTTCGGGCCTCCGTAGCAGTTGGTCACATTGCTGTCAATCAATGCCAGTCCGATATTGAAGATACCGCTTTCGTTGAAGGCAGAATCGGAAGCTGTGACCTTCAGCCGCGGAGAATGCTTGACGATGCGCACATTCCACTCCTTGAAATGCGTCTTGAAGGCATTGATCATGCCCTTGAGTTGTGCACCGCCTCCACAAACGAAGATACCGTTCACGAGATTGTCGCGGGTGAAGCCCGAACGTTCTATCTGCGCCTTCACATTCTGGACGATTTCCTCCACGCGGGCATCGATGATCTCGGCAAGTTCCGTCACCTTCTTCACACGTCCGCCATCGCGCAGATGCAGGTTTTCCTGGTCGTCAAGGTTGTTGAAATCAGGATAGCCATGCTTCAGTTTGAGATTCTCTGCCTCATCATATTCCACATTGAAGACATTGGCAATGTCGCGGGTGATGCTTGCGCTTCCCAACGGCACCACGCAAAGATGCCGCAACTGTTTTCCGCGATACACCGCCACAGTGGTCGTCTCGCTGCCCATATCCACGAAAGCACAGCCCGACGAACGCTCCTGCTCATTGGTCATGATGCCGGCCAAAAGTTCTGCACCGACGAAGATACGTCCGTCGGCAATGTCAATCTGCGCCCTGCGGAAGCAATTGGTGATGGCCTCCAGGGACTTGGTCCCGCAGATAACATTCAGGAAACGTGCCTCAATGCGGTCGGTCACAGTACCCTTCGGATCCTGAGTCACCTGTGCTCCTGCCAGATGATACTCCAAAGGAATCGCTTCAATGATTTCACGCTCAGCGGTACGCCCCTCCTTGTTTCTCACTCCGATGGACGCTATCAGTTCGTCGGTCACCACCTCACTGCTGGGCATTTGCAGCGTCACAGTGTTCGGCACCGACCGCAGTCCCATACAGCCGATGGCAGTATAGAAGCATTTGATGCGGCTTTCGGTAATTCCCTCAAGTGTCTGCTTGATGGTCGTCAGACACGCCGTCATCTTGTCCACATTCAGCACGCGCCCCTTGGCGATAAAGTCCGAAGAGGGCACGGCAATATGGGCCTTGACGCTTATGGTTCCGTCGTTTTCCTTGCTGCCTACGATTCCCGTCACCTTCGACGAGCCGAGAACAATGGCAGCGATGAAATTATTGTTCATATATCTGTTTGTTTTTCTATTCTGTAAGGAAGAATCCAAGCCTGCCTTTTCCCCGGCACACTCCTATTATATATATATGTACTTCTAATAGGAGAGTCAACCGGGCAGCATGCTGTAACGGGGAGTCGGCTTTCGCCATCCTCTCCCCCCATACCTTAATGAGGGCAAAACACCACAAGCTCTATCATGCACCGGCCACTTTATTGTCCGTCTTCCGCTTGCGGCAGATGACGCGCCCCTCGTATGCCACGCTGATTTCACTGTACTTATGCCATCCCACCTTAGGCATGATGGTCGTATAGAAGGCGCGAAGATTGCTGAACTTCTCCGCCACGCGTTCTACAGTGCCGAAATGCACCACCTGATCACCTACACGCATGATGAGGTCGACCTCCTTGTTGGGATGCACCACAATCTGCTCCACCTGTCCGTCCCAAAACTCATGCGAACGGAGGAAGGAGCCCAGAACAAGCAGTTCCCTCTTGGCGAAAGCCGGGGATATGCTTCCCGTGGCCACAGCCAGATTCGCCTCATAGCCCTCTGCCTCCATGAAGGTGCCTTCTTCATCTATATAATAGTCGCCACCGGCATCGTCCATAATGCGCAGCATGGGTATGCGCTGCACGACGAGAATCCGCACCCGCTCTCCGGGAGTGATGGTACAGATGGCATCGCGGATAAAGGAATCGCGCTCCAGCGTCTGCTCTATGGCAAAGGGATTGATATCGCGCATCCTCTCACCCACAGGGTGCATACGCTCCTGCCGCAAGGCATCCTCTATGCCACGGGCAGAGATGAGGGTGGCATGGGCACTGTCGATCACCGTCACCTGAAGCGCAGCACACGGAAGCATGTCTTCCGCATGGCTATAACGCACCACAGCGAAGGCCAGATAAGCCACCGCCATGATAAGGAGCAGGAAATTGAAGAGGTGTTTCAACATGGATGTTAGCTGGATAGGAAGCGATTTGTGATGGATGACGGGCAATCGCTGAACGCGGAGTTTATCACCCTTTAGAGAGAACCGTTCATCTCTGCGCGAAGCCCCAGGTCCAGTTCGCTGAACTGGCGTGAGTATCATTTTTGCCCGAAGGGCCACGGATGAACACTGATTCGTATGCCGTGCATTCCATGCTATCCGCAGAGGATTTTTATCCACGGCATACACTCCGGAGGCAAGGAAATGCACCCGTGTCGTCCCGTTTCTCTGTGGAGAGCGTCAAAAGCCGCTTCTCTAAAGGGTGGTTCTATAAATTAGCCTTGACAGATTTTGACTCTATTTTCGAGGTCAAAATGTAAGTGAAAGAGGGAGCAATGCGGGCATTGTGACCGAGTGAACTTACAATTTGAACCGAAAAGAGGACAAAAGATGGCAAGACGTTATACCCACTCTGAGAATATTTCTACGGTGGTGATTTTTAGAACCACCCTAAAATGAAAAGCTCTATGCCTGCAGAATCCCGGCAATCTCCGGACAGAGGTTGTCGGCATCCCCGGCCCCAAGCACCACGAGAACATCGAATGTTCCCGACTTTTCCCGCACCACATCCAGAAGATGCGTCTTGTCCACCATCGTCTTCTCCATTTCCGGACGCAGACGGTCGTAGATCAGCCGGGAAGTCACGCCAGGAATAGGCTCCTCGCGGGCAGGATAGATGTCGAGCAGGATAACCTCGTCGAGCAGACTGAGAGCATCTGCAAAGTCGGGGTAGAAGTCGCGTGTACGCGTATACAGATGAGGCTGGAAGATGGCTGAAAGGCGTCGGCCATCGAATACTTCGCGCAGGCTGAGGATGCTTTGGCGTATCTCCTCGGGATGATGGGCATAGTCGGAGAGAAACACCCGAGTGTCGGTCTTTATCTTGAAGTCAAAGCGGCGGTCGACCCCGCTATAGGTAGCCATGGCGCGGCGTATGCTGTCGGCATCCACACCTGCCACCTGCGCCAGTGCTATCGCCCCGATGCCATTGTCAATATTGATGCTCACGGGAACCCCCAGTTCTATATCGGAAATATTTCCCAACGGCGACACCAGGTCAAACACGATGCGGCCACCGCCGATGCGAATATTCTCGGCATGGAAGTCACCCTCTGTACGGCTATAGTCATAGCGGCGGACACCCTCCTGCAACCGTTCTTCGAATCGCAAGCCACGATGCACGATGAGCGCGCCACCCGGCTGCACCAGACTCGTGTAATGGCTGAAACTTTCCAGATATGCCTCCTCCGTGCCGTAGATGTCAAGATGGTCGGCATCGGCACTGGTGATGACGGTGGCATAGGGACGGAGATGGTGGAAGGAACGGTCGAACTCGTCGGCCTCGATAACCACATAGTCGCTCTTCGCATCAAGGAGATAATTCGTGCCATAGTTCTTGGTGATGCCTCCCAGGAAAGCATTGCACCCCACTGCACTCTCCCTGAGCAGATGGGCTGCCATGGCAGAGGTTGTGGTCTTGCCATGCGTTCCTGCCGCACAGAGTCCGCGCTTCTGCTGCGTGAGCAAGCCCAGCACGGCGGCGCGTTTCAGCACCTCGAAGCCCCGCTGCCGGAACCATGCCATCTCGCGTGAGGAGGCAGGAATGGCGGGGGTGTATACCACGAGTGTCGTCTGCGGGTTGCGGCACTCTTCGGGTATCAGTTCCGGATCGTCGGCAAAATGCAGGCGGATGCCTTCTGCCTCCAGGGCATCAGTCAGGTGAGACGGTGTCTTGTCGTAACCTGCCACGAAGCAGCCCTGCTGATTGAAATATCGCTCCAGGGCACTCATTCCGATGCCGCCGGCGCCAAGGAAATAATAAGATTTCGTCATGTGGAAAAATATGGAAAAGGCTTTCCGGCATTTAGCGGTTTCTGAATGCCTGCGCGAGTGCAATGACCTCGGCGGCAATATCGCTGGAAGCATTGGGCTTTCCCAGCGTCTTGACGGCAGCGGCAATGGCATCGAGCCTTGCGCTGTCGCCCACCACTTCTATGGCAGTGTCGATGAGGGTGTCCACGGCATCGGCATCCTTCACACAGATGGCAGCCTGCTTCGACACGAGAGCCATGGCGTTCTTCGTCTGGTGATCTTCCGCCACATTAGGCGAAGGCACAAGAATGGAAGGTTTGCCCAGCAGACATATTTCGCTGATGCTCGATGCTCCCGCACGACTCACCACGAGGTCGGCAGCAGCATAGGCACGGCTCATGTCGGAGATGAACTCCATCACTTTCAGATAGGGCGGCTGACTTGCCACCCGCAGACGCTCCTGGATTTCTGCACTATAGTATTTGCCCGTCTGCCAGATGAACTGAACATCAGGATTCCGGCGTATGGTGTCGAGATGCCGGAGCACACTCTCGTTCAGCGTACGTGCGCCAAGACTGCCGCCTATGATGAGTACGGTGCGCTTCGTGCGGTCCAGTCCAAGTTCCTCAATGCTGCTGCCCCGGCTGAAGGCATCCTGCACAAGATTCTGCCGGACGGGATTGCCCGTGAGGATGATGCGGTCCTGGGGGAAGAAACGTTCCATTCCTTCGTAGGCCACACAGATTTTCCGTGCATGGCGCGCCAGCAGCTTGTTGGTCACTCCGGCATAGCTGTTCTGCTCCTGAAGGAGGGTGGGAACCCCCATCTGCTGGCATACCTGCAAGGTAGGGCCACTGGCATATCCGCCCACGCCCACCGCCACATCAGGACGGAACTCCCTGACGATGGCACGTGCCTTTCTGCGCGACTGCCATATCTTAAATATCACACCAAGGTTTTTCCACAGATGCCTACGGTCAAACCCGGCTATCGGCAGGCCTACGATTTTATAGCCCGCCGCCGGCACACGCTGCATCTCCATGCGGTTCTCGGCACCGATAAACAATATCTTGGCATCGGGATGCTGCTCCCGAATGGCATTGGCGATGGAGATGGCAGGAAAGATGTGGCCACCGGTACCACCGCCACTGATGATGACTCTGAGTTCACTCATGGTCTGAAAGATTATTGTTGGCTTTTGGTCGGAATGTCGCCATACGCAGCAGAAACACTGCCATTGCCTGTCCTTGCACAGCCCCAAAGCCTCGCACCACAGTCCTTACGCTGCATCTACAACATCCCGCAGCACGGCAAAGACGCTGGGTCACAGATTTTGCAAAGGCGACACTCTCTCTATTAGTGGGGCAAAATTAGGAAAAAAAACTGAACCCAAAGTGATTTCACCAAAATATTTCATAATATTTCACCTGCCCCTCCTGTTTTCGCAAGCAGGTGTGCAAATTCCAAACACCAATTTGGACGAGGGATTTTGCCGTGGGGCATCAGCCGCTGCCTTGCCCCCATCCGATAAATACTGGGATATTCGAAAAAAGATATTCCACGTGGGTGCTATAAATTCCCACCGTCAAAGAAAGGGAAACGATTTTCCAGGCAGCACATTCTTTTTTGCAAGAAAAACGACAACAGGGACAACCCGTACAACTTCTCCCCCGTAATCAGAAAAGTTGTTGTGGGTTGTCCCCGTTGTCGTCAAAAAATAAGGGGGCTATAATTGGTGTCTTTCCCATCGGGCAGTATTATAGTTCGCCCCTTTACCAAACATTTTGCAACACTTATGGGGTGTTCTATAAATTAGCTTGAGGCGATTTTTTACCTATCGTGCAGTAGGTTTTTGTTTTTCAAGCACGAGCATAGCGGGCTATGTAAGTGATTGGAAAGCAAAAAGATACTGTACGAGAGGTGGAAAAGCGACCAAGCAGCACCCTTTGAATAAAATGAAATTTACTAATTTTTAGAACACCCCTTATCTATCTCAGCACCTTCTTTCCGTCCTCGATGACGATGCCATGGGAAGTGTTGTCGGAGCGTCGGCCGTCAAGCCCAAAGCGGGCAGACGGCGTTTTCTGAAGAGTGGGGGTGCTGATGCCGTCGGTTCCTTCCAATGCCACAACATGCCCCATGAAGAGGACGGCCCCGGTGGTGCGTTCCCTTACCGCAAAATAGAACGGGCGGTCGAACGTCATGCTACACTTCTGGCCTGGCAATCCCGAATTTACCTCAACATAGGTGGCCGAGGCTCCCTCCACGCCTTGCTCGTCGATGCCGAGCACACTCTTCTGGCGCATCTGGCTCACTCCCATTGCGTCATCGGAAATCCTGCTCAGGTCGGCACCGTCGAAAATGTCGGTGACACCCATTTCCGAAAGAATCTCCCTCATGTTCATCTCATAGCCGATGCTGAATTTCGGGAGACTCAGTTCGACGTACACATTCCGTTTCAATGCTTCCTGATAGTGGGTCCACACATCCTCGGAAAGGCTGCTCTGACCCTCCAGCGGAAGGAAGAACGCCATACTGTAGTTCTGCTTTTTCTCATCATAGAATCCCTCTTCTCCAAGCGGCATCTCCACTACGTCGAAACCGTATTCTTCCATATGGGCATAGGAGAAGTGTCCAAGCTGGTTCATCATCTGTACGCCCACCTTCGACCCGTCGGCATTGTGGAAAGTTCCCGGCTTCGTGTCGCTTTCGTTGAAACAGTAGGTGAAAGGTGCCTTCAAATAAAGCGTGTTGACCAATACAAGCCGCATGTCAGGATTGGCCTGGATGTCCAACGATGGAATCCGTCCGTGTGTCTTGTCCGACACCCATCCGTCCAGTTGCTTCAGTCCTTCGGCTGTAGTCAGGTCGGCATGAAGCACTTCCGCCCTGTAGGCGTCCTGCAAGGTCTGCCGGAAGGCCTCCTTGACCCGGATGCCTGTATTCGTCCATACGGAATTGGCGGGTTCGAATACTACGCTCCCGTCCAGCCCGGGAAGAGTATTCATCCATGTCCTGCCGGCATTCTGCGCGTCAGCATCGGTGCTGTACCCCATGACATCAAGCAGCTGCCGCTGGGCTTTCCCTGAAGTTCCCTCCACAAGCATGGAAATGGCCAGCTGTCCGCTGAGGGGGGATATGACGATGTTGGTTTTCTCCTTCGCATCAACCGTGCTGAACAGCCGGAAAGGGAAATCCTGCGCATGAAGGCACAGACCGACAAGCGAAAAAAATAGCATGAGTAGATTTTTGTACATCATAGTTCTTTAGTTTTATAGTTTAACGTTACAACAAATTCTGGAAAAGGAAGAATCTGTCCTGCCCCTTGCATCATCCTTTTGTGCTGCAAAATTAGTGCTTTTATAGGAAAACGGGCGTAAAATACGCCTACTATTTTTACACCATTTTTACACCCTTGGCTACACTTGTATGGATAGCCGCTTGATTTTCAATATATTGTGCAGAAACTCATGGTGTTGTCGTTTTTCGGGAAAAAGCATGCCGAAAGGCAAAATGAGACTGTTTATGACCCGCTCGTCTTCTTCTGGCCACAGAAAGTGGAAGGTAGGGGGTGTGTCCCCGTTGCCGCCAGTCAGAGGCCACAAGCTTCCGCCCCATCGTCAGCGTCGGCCCCTACTGGGCTTTACATCA
>CAMGOT010000029.1 GCA_946060685.1 uncultured Bacteroidales bacterium | reverse complement strand
CTTTATTTCCATATTTCACCTTCTGGCTTATCATGGGAGGGTAGGGAAATGCTTTCTTTGCAGGAGCAGGATGCCCCTGGCGTCCAAAGGAAGCACGTGGGTCGTGGGAGCTGCGATTGGGGGCAGTGCATAGGGTGTCCAATCTGGTGTCCCCGAATCCTTGTGTTATCGTGGACCGGTTGTTTTTTTCAGTCACATTCTATTTTCTCCTTACTCAGATGAAGTCTGTATGAGACAAGATTAATTGGGAAAGACAGATTATTTTGCTTCGTCGTCAATGTATATCAACTTCACTGCCTGTAAGGTTAATAACCTTGCAGCCGTAAGGTTAATAACCCTGCAGCCGTAAGGTTATTAACCTTATCAGTGATATAGTTGTATGGGTTGTTTTTTCCAGTTAGCTCAAGTCCTTCGAAGTCACTTTATTCATTATCAAATGCAATCCATATTCAGGTACATCAAATGCGACACCCTATTCTGTGCATTTGTACAGGGAAGGGAAAAGATGTCCTGCGACAGTGGTTCAACCCCGCAGAGGGGAGCACTCGGATGCTCGCGAGTCATGGAAAAAGGTTTCCTTGTCGGCCAGTTGCCTGCTTTGTGGTTTTACTTTGTGATTTTACGTGAACTGTCCTGTCCAGGCTGTTCATGATGTACGTGTCTGAATGCACGAAGGGGCGGAAACCTGTTGTTTAGATAAGGTTTTAAGATAAAAAACCTCTTTTTATGTTAAAAAACAGGGTTTTTCTGCACAATCTTACGGAATTATGCCGTCAGTTCAAAAAATCTCGCTAATTTCGCATCATAAACGGGAGGCAGAACAGGCTTTCTCCCGTATGAATCCATAACATCGTAATTCAAAAGTATATGAAAAAGGTACTCTTTGCATTGCTTGCCCTCGGGGTGGTCCCCGTGGTGGCATTGGCACAGGATGACGTCTATTTTGTTCCGACGAAGAAGGCGATTCTCAAGGAGCGCCAGGCAGAACGTCAGGTGGAGATTAGTCGTGCAGAATCGTCCTATACCCCTATCGAAGAGAGTGAAATGGGGGCTGATTATGATAATTGGGCAGATGGTGTGAGAAACACCACCGTCGATGTGGATACGTATAACCGTCGTGGCAGCGGCCTTTTGGTGGACACCTATGCTGCGGACTCGCTGGCTGCAGAGGTGCCGGATGCCAGGGTGCAGGATGCAGGAGATGAAGCCGGAAGCCCCACGGCACGCTTGGTGCGCTTCCGTGCGCCAAATGGTGTGGTGTATTCATCGCCCTATTATGAGGACTATGTGTACGACCTGGCGTATTATGACCCATGGCTTTATGGCGGGATGTACAGTTCGTATTTCTGGTACAGCCCTTACTATTATACATCCTTCTTCTATGACCCCTGGTTCTATGGCAGCTGGTGGTACACCCCATGGTATCACCATTGGGGATGGTACGACTACTGCTGGGGCTGGGGTTGGGGACACCACCATTGGAATCCCTGCTGGGACCCCTGCTGGGGCTATGGCGGACACTTCTCCTATTCGAGGCCTTCAGGACGGACGGACGGCAATCTCCGCGGACATAATTTCAGCAGGCCGGGCAGAAGCCTGGCTTCCAATGGCGGAACCATGCGTTCAGGCTCGACGAGAGGAAATGCCTTGAGAAGCACTTCACGAAGCAGCCTGACGGGAAGACCTATGAGCACGGGACGCAGCACGGGCTCCTATGGCACGCGCTACGGAACGACGTCCAGCAGAAGTTATGAAAATGGCTTGCGGCCGAATTCCAGTTCCCGCAGCAGTTCGGGAGGCATCGTCTCGGGCAGCCGTTCCTCTTCGGGCAATACAGGTACGACCTATAGCCGCTCGTCATCCGTGGGGCGTTCTTCATCGGGCAGCACGGGATCATCCTTCAGCCGTTCTTCGTCGAGTAGCAGGTCGTCATCCTCAGGATTCTCCTCCTCTTCTTCCAGTAGTCGTGGAGGCGGGTTCTCCGGTGGTGGCGGACGCAGCGGTGGCGGACGCAGATAAACCTCTGGAACGACCACGGTGACGTTTTTACAGACTGTGGCGTTTTTACAAAAAAGAATTGTGGGGTGTATGGTATAGCCCACGCAAAAAATAGAGATATAATGAAAAAGACTTTCATGACGTGTGCCCTCCTTGCAGGTTTCGGAGGATGGCTGCACGCACAAGATATTTATAAAGTAGAGATGCTGTCGGGCTCTGACCTGGATGGTGATGCGCGCTATGTGGGTATGGGAGGTGCCATGAGTGCTTTGGGAGCCAACCTCTCGGCCATGACCACGAATCCGGCTTCTACAGGACTCTACCGACGTTCCGACATTGCCCTGACAGCCGGACTCTCCTCCCAGCCGGATGGCATGCACCTTATCGACAACAATCAGGAGAAGGGTGCCGACAAGACGCGCGGATTCTTCAATCAGGCCGGTATGGTCTATGCCATCAGGACGGGCAACGACTCCGGACTGAAATTCTTCAACATCGGCTTCAACTACAAGCGTTCGCGCAACTTCAAGCAATATATTGGGCTGAACGGCATCAACACACCGAACGGACTCTCGCAGACGTGGCAGATGCTCGACCTCGCACAGGATATGGACGGATATTGGCTCGACCTCGGGAGCGATAAGCATCGCGAATGGACCACTCCCCTCGCACTCCTCGGATATGACACTTATCTCATCGATCCCGTCATCCAGAACAACACGATTGTCGACTATCTAGGAAGCGATGCCCAAAAATACAACTACCGCAGGGCACAGTGGGGTGGAGTACACCAGTACGACATCAATTTCTCTGCCAATATCAATGAGCGGGTGTATGCTGGTGTGTCGATGGGCGTGTACGACGTGTCGTTCCACAGCATCCTCTGCTACGATGAGATGCTCATGAACGAAAAGGGCCAGCATTTTGGAAATTCCAGCATGTACCAGGAGGAGTCGATGACGGGCTTGGGATTTGACGGAAAAATCGGTGTCATCGTGCGCCCTCTGGAGGAGAATCCCTTCAGAATCGGACTCTCCGTGACCACTCCCACAGCTTTTGACTTGGAGTCCAATAGCTATCTGTATCTCTCTTCACCCTATACTGACGATGATCATCCCGAGGGCTTCTGGGGAGATACTGAAGTGTACAACAAATACCGCATCCGCACTCCCTGGAAACTCAACGTCAGTGCTGCCACCACCGTGGGAACATTCCTGGCATTGGATGCGGAATATGAGTGGCAGAACTATTCCAGTGCTGCCGTTCGCTATTCCGACAGTGGCGAATATTTCTACGATGACTATTATGGCGACGGCTGGACCAGCTATTCTACGGATTTGGGCCTTCAGCAGCAAATTGACACGTGGATGCGGAATGTGCATACCTTCCGTATGGGATTGGAAGCACGCCCCACGAGCCAGCTTGCCATACGCGCGGGATATAATTTCGTGTCCTCGCCTTTCGACAAGAAAGCCTATCTCAATCTGTTGGCCGACGGACCCTCCTACTACTATGCCACGAATACCGACTATGTGAATCTTGGCGAAACGCATCGTGCTACGCTGGGATTGGGCTACACTTCAAAATACTTCTATGTGGATGCTGCCTATCAGCATCAAATGCAGGAGGCCACGGTATATGCTTTCCACTACAACGATGCTGACCGCTTCGGCATCGACAATGCTTTGGCAGGACAGCACATCAAACTTCACCGCAACAATTTCCAGATTACGCTCGGAGTCAAATTCTGATTCGGGCGGCAACAGATCCTGACTCCATAGGAAAGGAATCCCCGTTTCCTGCGGAGTCGGGATTCGTTGCGCTAACAAGTGTGGACTGGGGAGGGGATGCTCTGAACATCTTGCAGAAAATACACCAAAGTATGGGAAGGGGGGATATATTCGGGACGTACACGGATTTCCGGTGACAGCCTGTTTTTCTCATTTCCCGTTTCTCTCTCCTCCCCTTCGTTTCCACCATAATTTCTTTTATTTTCTAGATATGCCACAATTATCAAACCGTGCCGTGGAGATGCCGCAGTCGCCCATTAGAAAATTGGCACCGCTGGCTACGGCAGCAAAGGAGCGCGGTGTAAAGGTTTATCACCTGAACATCGGACAACCTGACCTGGAGACTCCTCAGGAGGGGCTGGATGTGCTGCGCAATATCGACCGTCACATCCTGGAGTACAGCCCTTCGCAGGGTTTCAAATCCTACAGGGACAAGCTTGTGGGCTATTATGCCAAGTACAAGATACACCTTACTGCTGAGGACATTATCATCACCAGCGGTGGCTCCGAGGCTGTGCTCTTCGCCTTTATGAGCTGCCTTAACCCTGGCGATGAAATCATCATCCCCGAGCCTGCCTATGCCAATTATATGGCGTTTGCCATTTCGGCAGGGGCAAAGATACGCAGTATCGCCACAACCATCGAGGAGGGATTCTCGCTCCCGAAGGTGGAGGAATTTGAAAAACTCATCAACGAACGCACGAGGGCAATTCTCATCTGCAACCCCAACAATCCTACGGGCTATCTCTATACCCGTAGGGAGATGAACCAGATTCGCGACCTCGTGAAGAAGTATGACCTCTATCTTTTCTCCGACGAGGTGTACCGAGAATTTATCTATACGGGTTCGCCTTATATCTCTGCTTGCCATCTGGAGGGGATAGAAGATAATGTGGTGCTGATTGATTCTGTGTCAAAACGCTACAGTGAGTGCGGCATACGCATCGGAGCCTTGATTACCAAGAACCCTGAGATTCGTCAGGCTGTAATGAAATTCTGTCAGGCCCGTCTGAGTCCCCCGCTGCTGGGACAGTTGGTGGCAGAGGCATCGATTGATGCCAGCGAGGAATATATGCGCGACATCTACGACGAGTACGTGGAACGACGCAAATGCCTGATTGATGGTCTGAACCGCATACCGGGGGTCTACAGCCCTATTCCTATGGGAGCCTTCTATACGATGGCACGGCTGCCCGTCGACGATTCGGAGAAATTCTGTGCCTGGTGCCTCACGGACTTCAACTATGAGGGCGAGACGGTGATGATGGCTCCGGGAGCGGGCTTCTACACCACACCGGGGGCTGGACACGATGAGGTGCGTATAGCGTATGTGCTGAAGAAAGAGGACTTGCTGCGAGCACTCTTCATTCTCAGAAAAGCGCTGGAGGCATATCCCGGACGCACGCTTTGAAATACTTCATCCATACTCCCTTCTTCATCTGCGTGCAGCTTTCACCTTGCGAGCAGGACACCATAAGTGGAGACCATCTATTTTCCCAACCTAACCAAGCATAGCATTTGAATTTTCCTTTTTTCATAGCGCAGCGGTTCTTCCGCCATATCGGCGACCACCGCAACCGTGCATCCAACCCCACCATCACTATTGCTACGGCAGGAGTGGCGGTGGGACTTGCCGTGATGATAGTCACGGTGTGTGTCATCATGGGTTTCAAGCGGGAAGTGATGGGGAAGGTGCGTGGATTTGCCAGCGACATCGAAGTGCTCGACCTCCGTTCCCTTTCCTCCCCGGAAGGTTTCCCCGTAACCGTGGATTCGGCCTATCTGAATGGGTTGAAGGCCATTCCGGGAGTGAGGCGCGCTGACTGTATAGCCCAGAAGATGGGACTGCTGAAGACGGACGAGGACTTTCAGGGGGTCACGCTGAAGGGGCTTCCGCAAGGTTATGACACCACTTTTGTTGCTTCTGCCATCATGGAAGGACGAATGCCGAAGATGGGGAACGGCAGAGAAGGGAGCCGTCAGAGCAACGAGATTCTCATTTCCCATGTTCAGGCTGATGCCCTGGGACTCAAGGTGGGCAGCAGAGTCTATACCTATTTCTTTGAAGAGGCCATACGCATGAGGCGCTTCACCGTGTGCGGCATTTATCGCACGAATATGGGCATCTTCGACAAGAATGTGGTCATCACGGATTTCCCTACCGTAGCTCAACTCAATGGTTGGCAGGACGACAAGTGCAGCACTGTAGAGGTGCGCCTGGAGGATTTCCGGATGCTGCAGCAGGTGCAGCAGGAAATGCTGGCATATCATGAGAAGCATCCGGATCCTGCAGCGAGTCCCCGCAAGCCCCTGAGCGTGAGAGAGCATTATATGCAGGTCTTCTCATGGCTCGACCTCCTCGACACGAATATGCTCGTCATCATTGTACTGATGTTTGCAGTGGCAGGTTTCACCATGGTCAGCGGTCTGCTCATTCTGATTATCGAACGTACGCAGACCATCGGCATCCTGAAGGCATTGGGAGCCACCGACACGGCCATTCGCCATATTTTCCTCACTTTTGCGGCTTTCATCACCATCCGAGGGCTGCTCATAGGCGACATCGTAGCCCTCCTTCTGCTTTTTGCACAGCAGCATTGGGGATTTGCACACCTCGACCCTTCGAGCTATTATGTAGATACCATTCCGGTGGAAATAGCCTGGCTACCCATTGTGCTTCTCAATGCAGGTACGCTGATGGTGACCGTTCTTACTCTCGTTGCACCCAGTCTCATGATTAGCCGCATACAGCCTGCAAAGTCCATCCGCTACGAATGAAAAGCCTGGATTTGCGTGTCAGTCATAGCAAAGCATAAGAAAACATTGGGGGATTTTGCAATTTTAGCTGCTGTTGTTATGGTTGATTGCAAAAATAGTGATACCTTTGCAGTCGAATCGCACGGGGTGTAGCGCAGTCCGGTAGCGCACCTGGTTTGGGACCAGGTGGTCGCAGGTTCGAATCCTGTCGCCCCGACCTACAAAGAAATCCCGCTCACAAGTAGTTGGTCTTCAACTATCGGTGAGCGGGATTTTCTTTTTGAAGGGATGCGCTGACTGTGTCGTCCTCCCTTCAGTTCGTCTCGATGCTGACGGTTACCTCTAAGGGTTCGTCTTCCCATTGCAGGTCATCATAGGTTTCTACAGGGATTTCCATACTTCCGCGGAAACGTGGAGCCGACCAACCGCCATGGTCGCGTACGGGACGGTTGAGAAAAAGACGCAGAGCGCCATCGCTGTTGCGGGCTATATAGCCCTTGAAGGAGGTTTTGCTCATGGTGATAAGGTTTTATATTTGTTCTTGTACTTGTCTTGCCCCAGAGGCATATCAAGGGGTGTTGCAATTGGTCAAGGTGGAATTGCTGTGGGTGGTGTATGAAAAGGTCAGACGCATTCCTTCTCCAAATCATAGCCGAGAATGTTTGGTAAAGTGTACAACTGTAGCCGACGGTACTGGATGGAAGTCTGATTTTTCAGATTGCAAAAATAGTAAAAAAGGCGCATGCAACAAAGGCTTTTGCCAATTTTGTTTCTCAAAAAAGGCAAATTTATCTCTCTTTTCATGGCAAAAAGCAATTTTAAGAGCAGAAACCTTGCGTATGTGCAGGGAATGTCGTAATTTTGCGGTCGTAAAACAACACGGGAAAGTGCTACACGGCTAGCTCCCTTCGAATCCCCCAGGGCTTGACCGCAGCAAGGGTAGTTGGTCGTAGCAGCGCGATGTAGTGAGCTTTCCCTCCCTGCCTCTTTAGCTCAGTTGGCCAGAGCACTCGATTTGTAATCCTGGGGTCGTTGGTTCGAATCCGACAAGAGGCTCTTTTTATATTCTTATTAGGAGGTCGTATGACCTCCTTTTTTTTGTGTCTTGCCGTCAGGCGGCTTTTGCGGCATCTATGCGGCAAGTCAGCAGCGTATTCCATGGTATGGGTTGAACTGCGAGTTCGTCCCTATTCCCTCCCCCCCCAAAAAAAAAATAAAACTCTCGTCAGTCGGAAGGACATTCCCGATGTCATTTCTGCCTTACGAAAAAAGAATGAGGCGGACACACCTTCCGAAAAAGATGGTGTGCTCGCCTCATATATAAAGAGGAATATAGTGTCTATATGGATTAGCAGAGCTTGCGGCTACCGTCGCCAATCACCACATCGATGACGATGGGCTTCTTGCCATATTTTGCCTCAAACTTCTCAACCACCGTTTTCTTGAAATGGTCGGCAAGTTCGTTGGCAACGAGGTTGATGGTGCAACCGCCAAATCCACCGCCCATGATGCGGCTTCCGGTCACTCCTTCTTCCTTTGCAATATCGTTGAGGAAGTCCAGCTCTTCGCAGCTTACTTCGTATTCCTTGGAGAGTCCGTAGTGGGTTTCATACATCATCTTGCCCACCATCTCATAGTCGCCATGCTGCAGTGCATCGCATACAGCCAGTACACGCTCTACTTCTCCGATGACATAGCGCGCACGCTTGTATTCATCGCCCGTAATCTTGCCCTGTACTTCATCGAGCATTTCCATGGTGGCATCGCGCAGGCTTTCCACTTCAGGATGCGACTGCTTGATAATCTCTGCCACGTGTTCGCATTGCAGACGACGCTCGTTATAGGGCGAACCGGCCAGTTCGTGCTTTACGCAGCTGTTGACGAGTACGAGCTGATAGCCTTTGGGCTCCCAGGGGAAATAGGCATATTCACCGGAACGGCAGTCAAGACGCAGGAGCTGGCCTTTCTTGCCAAGAACGCTGATGGCCTGGTCCATGATTCCGCAGTTGCAGCCCACATACTTGTGCTCCGTGCGCTGTCCTACGCGTGCAAGTTCCATTTTTTCCACCTTGTTCTCTCCGAAGAGATCGTTGAGTGCAAAGGCGAAGGTGCTCTCCAATGCGGCCGACGAGCTCATACCTGCTCCAAGGGGCACATCGCCTGCGAAAGCAGTGTTGAAGCCCTGAACGGGAACACCGAGTGCCATCATCTCACGGCATACACCGTAGATGTAGCGAGCCCAGGTGGCAGAGGGGCCTTTTTCGTCGTCGAGGTCGAACTGTGTGCGGTCCTTGAGGTCGATGGAATAGGCATCCACCTTACGGGTGCCATTGGGCTTGATTTCTGCGATGATACCTTGCTCAACGGCACCGGGGAATACAAAGCCATTGTTATAGTCGGTGTGCTCGCCAATCAGGTTGATACGTCCGGGAGATGCGTAAACGGATCCTGTAGAGCCATCAAAATGCTTGATAAAACGACTGCGTACGTCGTCGATTGTCAGTTTCATAGGGGTTTGAAGATTTTAAAAGGTTAAGGTCGGTTATAGTCTTTTTTTTGTTTGTTTCTTGTAGGGAAATGTCCTGTTATTCCTCACGCTTGGTGACACGGCTTCCGATAAGTGCATAGAAGAGGAGGTAGGCAGCACAGAATACCACTACCCAATAGGAGGTCATATAGTCGGTGATGTCGGCTACATAGCCCTGGATAGCTACCATGACGGCACAACCGAATACCATGGTCATGAAGATACCGGAGGCAATGGCAGTGTACTTGCCAAGACCCTCAACGGCCATGTTGAAGATGCCGCCCCACATCACAGAGGTGCAGAGACCCACGAGGAGGAAGGCGAAGATACCCATAGGTACAGACTCCGAACCGAATTCCAGCGTTGCCCAGTTGATGGTGGGAACGCTGATGGTAGAAGTTTCGGGAGCGAACATTCCAAAGAGTACAAGAACGAGGGTGAGCGTGCTGACCACGGTAATCTGCGTGCGGCTGCTGACCTTGCCGCCGATGGCTCCTCCGACAAAACGGCCTACGAGCATCATGAGCCAATATACAGCCACTACAAGTCCTACCGTGGAGGCTGCCATGTTCTGCTCGTTGGTCAGATACTGAAGGATATAGGTAGGAGTACCCACCTCAATACCCATGTACAGGAAGATACCGAGCACGCCAAGCACAAAGTGACGGTACTTTACAGCACCCTTTATCAGACTCACGTCGACAGGAGCCTGCTCAGGCTCTTCGATTTTGGTGAAGAGGATGACGATGAAAGCGACGACGAAAATGGCAAGTGCAATCATCAGTGCGGGAGTGGCATCGGCAATTTTCGTGTCCTTGGTCACTTCTCCGATGAGAGCACCCATGAGGATGTATACGGCTACGGCAGCAGAGCTGTTGAACACGCCTCCAATCTGAATCAGCTGGTTTCCCTTGTTGCCACCACCACCGAGGAGGTTAAGCATAGGATTGACCACGCAGTTAAGGATACACATGCAGAAACCGGCAATGAATGCACCTGCAAGGTACACTCCAAACACGAGTCCTAGATTTTCCTTGGCATCGAGCTGGCCACTGAACCACTGGATGCAGATACCGATGATACCTACCGCAAGACCGATGAGGGCAGTCTTCTTGTAGCCGTACTTGGAGATCAGCATACCTGCGGGAATACCCATCAGCAGATATGCGACGAAATTACCATAGTTGCCAATCTGAGCGAGGACATTGGAAATTTCGCCCTGGTTCTTGATGATGGTTGCCATAGGTGAGCAGAGGTTGGTCACGAAGGCAATCATGGCGAAGAGCGCAATCATGACGATGATGGCTCCCCATTGCTTTTTTTCTTGTGCCATTGTTTTTTTTAGTGGTGTTAGATTATTTTTTTTAGGATTAATGAAGATTCTCTAAGGTGAGGCCTTGCTCGTGTGTGCTACACTGAATGCGGGTGAGGACATGCTCCTTCCCAAGGTCAGGCTCTGATAGGAGCAGCCTGTCGATGGCACGCAAGCCGGACACTAGCCCCCCTGTACAGTCCCTTCGGGAGTGTCATTTGACGCCAAACTTGTAGATGGTCTTTTGCGTGTAGACCTCTCCGGGACGTAGTACTACGCTGGGGAAGTGTGCCTTGTTCGGACTGTCGGGGAAATGCTGTGCCTCGAAGCAAAGACCGCTGTGCTTTCCGAAAGTAGCGCCATGCTGCCCCTTGTAGCCGTCAGCCCAGTTGTCGCTGTAGAACTGTACGCCAGGCTCCGTGGTGTAGACTTCCATGGTGCGTCCGGAGGTTGGGTCGGTCACTCGTGCTGCAAATGTCAGTTCGCCCACTTCGCTCTTGTTCAGGACGTAGCAGTGGTCATATCCCGTGCCGTTCTTGATCTGCTCATCTTCGGCAGCAATGTCCTGTCCTACAGGCTTGGGAGTGGTGAAGTCGAATGGCGTACCCTTTACGCGGAGAATCTCACCCGTGGGGATGCTGTTCTCGTCGATAGGCACAAAGAAGTCGGCATTGATTTCCACCACCTGGTTCAGAGCCGAAGGTGTGGGGTTGGCAATGCCCTGAAGGCTGAAGAAGCCATGGCTCGTCATGTTTACGATGGTCTTCTTGTTCGTAGTGCCACGGTAGTCGATGATGAGTTCATTGTCGTTGGTCCAGGTATAGCGCACGGTCATGTGGAGTTCACCGGGGAAACCCTCTTCATAATAGGCGCTGACATATCGGAGCACGAGCACCTGGCTGCTTATCTGTTCGGCATCCCACACACGTGCGTGGAAGCCTGTCGGTCCGCCATGCAGATGGTTGGGACCATTGTTGATGGCAAGGTTGTACTCCTTTCCGTTAAGATGGAATTTGCCACGGCAGATACGGTTGCCATAGCGTCCTACGAGCGTAGAGAGGAAAGGCTCGGGACTGCTGATGCAGTCGTCGATGCAGTCATGTCCCTGAATCACGTTAGCCATCTTGCCCTCACTGTCAGGCACAATAATGGCCACGAGGGAACCGCCATAATTCGTGACGGCCACTTCGCAGCCATTATCATTGTGCAGGAAGAAAAGATCTACCTGCTTTCCGTCTACGACCTTCTGGAAGTCTTCGCGACGAAGTCCGGAAATAGATTGATATTCCATGATATTTTGACTTGTTTAGTTGATGGTGGGGATGCACCACCATGGATTTATTATTATATATATATGTTATGTTATGACGACTAAGGGTGGCTTACATCCTAATGCCGGAATAATCCCGGCAGAGAAAGTCTGAAATCAGTTCCTGTGGTACAGGATAAGGATTTGTGTGGGCAAATTTACAGAAAAACGTGGAAGTTGCAAAGGAAAGTCTGCAAAATTAGCGGAAACGGATGTTTTTTTTGAAAAAGAGTGTATTTATTTTGTCAATTCATAAAAACAGCGTACCTTTGCACTCGCAAATGCGGCTGATGCCATAAATCCTAAGAATCAAGTCAGTTTTATTTTCTTTGGGATGAACTGAAGGTCATCGACCGTCCAGCCTATTGGAGAGGTGCTCGAGTGGCTGAAGAGGCACGCCTGGAAAGCGTGTAAACGTCAAAAGCGTTTCGGGGGTTCGAATCCCCCTCTCTCCGCGATAACAACAGGAAATCATTCAGGTTTCCTGTTTTTTTGTTCCTAAAAATCAGTGAGTTACGTGGTGTTTCTGTAGCTGACGCTACAGAGACAGGGGCTTTCTAGTATGCCATCAGTCTCTGCTGTTCATCGGGTGTATACCTGTCGTCAACTTCATTGCTGCATCAGTGTTAATAGAGCAGATGGCAGCAAATTAGTATGAACGCGAATGACTGTGAATCATATTTTGGCACTCTCCTACATATATGTATTATGGGCCCTTTCGGTTGTGAGCCCTTTAGCATCGCGGAGCCAGTGGGGGCGATGTGTGAGAAAAGGATGTGTGGGAAAAGAAAAAGCCCTCGATGTGAGGGCTGTGCTTTGGGTGCTATATTTTATTGAGAATACGGTCGATGACCCAATTGGTGGGTGTTGCACTTACGCTGTTGCACTCGCAGAGTCCACGGCCTTGCAGGTGGTCAGTGATATTGCGCAAGATGGGATATTGCACGTTTTGCGGGTTTTTGATGTCGAAATGCTGTTCACCCTGCTCGTTGATCAGATGGATGGGCAGATAGTTGAACACGGAGAAGGAGATTTGTCCACGGTCGCCGATGATGAGAATGCGATCCTCGCGGGCACTCTCGTGAGCCACGAAGCACCAAGTGCCCGAGGCCGGCATACCATTATGGAATTGCATGGTCGCGGCAACGGTATCCTCCGCAGGGTACAATCCCCCCCGATTGGCCGTATATCCGTTAGCCTCCACGATAGGCCCGAAGAACTGTTGCAGGAGGTCGAGTTGATGTGGAGCCAAGTCGTAGAAATATCCGCCACCGGCAATGTCAGGTTGCAATCGCCATGGAAGGTCGGTCTTGTTGTAGTCCAGTTCGCGCGGAGGAGCTGCAAAACGGATTTGTGCCGTCAGTACATTTCCGACAGCTCCCGATTCTATCAACTGCTTCACTTTCTGGAAATAGGGAAGGAATCGGCGATAGTATGCCACAAAGCACGGGAGATTGTGGGCCGACGCCACACGGTTGATGCGTATGCAATCGTCATAATGAGTGGCAAGCGGCTTCTCAACATAGACCGCCTTTCCTGCAGTGAGCGCCATGACGGCATAGGTGGCATGAGTGGAGGGTGGAGTAGCGATGTAGACGGCATCAACGTCAGGGTCGGTGACCAGGTTCTGTGCATCATTGTACCATCTTCGAATGCCATGGCGCAAGGCAAAGGCCTTGGCACGTTCCAGATTGCGGCTCATCACCGCTATAACCTTTGCATCTGGCAGTTCGGCAAAAGCAGGAAGCGTGCGACGTTCGGTAGCCTCACCGCAACCGATAAATCCCCATCGGATGATAGTGGGTGTTTCCATTGTTTTTGGTGTATATTGGTGGAAAACGTTGTTGCCATAGTCGATAAAATGCGTTTTTATGGCTTTGTAGTGTGCAAAAATACTGACATTTTTGTAATTTTGCACCGTTTCACTGCTAAAATCATCATGAAAGACCTCAAACACACCATAAAAGGCATTGTGCCTCATGCAAAGGCCTGGAAGCAGCAGCTATGGCGCGCTTATCTAGCTTTTGCCGTAACCGCAGGCATGGCTGTCACCTCAGCGTTTGCCATTCTGGTACCAGCCGAAGGCGATACCCGTATGCTGGATTTCCTCCTTGGCGACGGCATCCTGCAGGTGTCGGTGTCGCTGATTGTAGCTTCGGCAATCTTTGTCGTGAGCCTGTCGCTGAGCGTGTATTGCAGCGTGCGTGCGCACAGGCGCATGCAGAAAGTATTGTCGTCCTACCGTCGTCGGGAACTTTCCCGCCAGCGCTGGAACATTATCGTTGTGGAACTCACACTGATGCTTATGGTGGCATTGACGGCTTTCCTGCTGCCTACTCTGATTTTGCTGCTCAGTGCCTTGCAGGCCACCTATAGCGGCATGATGCTTGATGTGGTCTACACCCCAGCATGGGCATGGCCTGCCGTGTTCATCTTCAGCGTGAGCGGGATGCTGCTGCTTGAGATTGTTGCCACCTTCTGCCGCTGCTGCTTTAGAGAACTGGGTTCAGAACATTGAAAAAACGTATAGCCCCCTTAACCATACGAACATGATAGGGAAGATTCGCAATTACCTGCTGCTTTTACTTGTCTTCTTGACAGCAGACGCCTATGCCTCACAGCCCCTGCGACGTACGATGACATTGCCGACGCAGGACGGAAGGTGCGTGGAGGTGAGGAAATGCGGCAATGCCCGCCATTCCTGGTTTGAGAGTGCCGACGGACAACTATGGCTGCAGGGCGCGAACAGGCATCTGACACCGCTCCGGCAGGCTCCTTCGACCTTACGTCGTGCCTTTGATGCCAATACCTCCGAGGGCATCGGGGTGCCCGGGCAAAGCGGGAAGGGAGTGGTGAAGTCGGTGGGAGAATGCCGCATACCGGTGGTCATGGTGGCATATGCCGACCTCGACTTTCAGGATGGGCACGATGCGGAAAAAGTGGAGCGCTATCTGAATGCCGAAGGCTATGCCGAGGAGCAGTGGGCGGTCGGCAGTGTGGCCGACTATTTCCGTATGTGCAGCTACGGCAAGTTCCGTCCGCAGTTTGATGTGGTGGCAAAGGTTACCCTTCCGAACGGTTACAGATATTATGGTGCCCATAGCGGAACCCTGAATGACACGCGAGTGGTAGATCTGGTGAACGAAGCCGTACGGCTTGCTGCAGAACAGGGGGCCGACTTCACGCCCTATGCCCAGGACGGACGCGCACCGATAGTGAGCATCATCCATGCCGGCCCAGGCGAGCATGAAGATTTTGGCGAAGACTGTGGCGACTATGTGTGGGCGCACTTTCGCACCATGAGCATAGATGCCGGCAATGTGGCCTTCTCTTCCTACATCATCCACAATGAAGTTCTGCGGTATTTCGATGACTCGGGCAATGTCAGTGCCCAGCCCTTTACCGGTATCGGCACATTCTGCCATGAATTCGGACATGCCTTGGGATTGCCCGACATCTATGACACAGACGGAAGTGTAGGGGGAGAGGGTATGACCCCGGGCTATTGGGACATTATGGACTATCAGTTCATGCTCGACGGCTATTGCCCCATTTCCTACAGTGCCTACGAACGTTCGTTGCTGGGATGGGTCGATATAGCCGCTGCAGAAGAACGCCCCTATACGCTGGCACCATTGGACAGCCAGGCCGACACTCCATTCCCGCGGGCCGTACGCATCGTCAATCCGCAGAACGAAAAGGAATACTTTATTCTGGAGAATCGGCAGGAGAGTCCCTTCTTCCAGCCCCAGTACATGGGAAACGGCATGCTGGTATGGCATATAGACTATGAGGCGACAGTATGGAACGCCAATCGCGTGAATGCCCTTGAGCATCTGCAACGCGTGCAGGTGGTGCCTGCCGATGGGGCATGGCAAAACGTGAGCGATTTGAACAATCGCGACGAGAACAACGCGTGCTACACCTTTGCCGGCGACATTTTTCCCGGATATGAGGAGGTGACGGTCTTCGATGCCAACAAAGCCGCATTCCATTCCGGGACATTCACCGTCAGGGTGAGTGATATCGGCATGCAGGATGACGGGCTGCTGACATTCTGCATCGGCAACGCTTCCGCTGTGGAAACTGTCGGGCAGATGGCGACAGATGCCCCATGGTATGGCCTGGACGGCCGAAAGTACAAAGGAAGCACATGGCCTGGAATCTGCATCAGAAACGGGCAGGTGGTGCTCCTCGGCGGGCATGCTTCTGAGTAGCCCAGGAGGGCGGTTCCGCCTCTTCTTTTAACCCCTAAAAATGAAGACCATAACTCCCTCAGGACAAGTAGTTTAGGGTAATCCAATAAAGAAACAAGTATAGAAACAAGTATAGAATCAACAACTGACAACAAGAATAGAAACACAACCAATCAATCAGAACAAATGAAAGCATACGTTTTCCCCGGTCAGGGAGCCCAGTTCGCAGGAATGGGCAAGGACCTCTATGAGAATCATCCAGAAGCCAAGGAACTTTTCGAGAAAGCCAATGAGATACTTGGTTTTCGCATCACGGATATCATGTTTGACGGCACCGAAGAGGAACTGAAGCAGACCCGCGTGACCCAGCCTGCCGTATTCCTCCATAGCGTCATCAGTGCAGTATGTCTTGGCGATGAGTTCAAGCCCGAAATGGTGGCCGGCCATAGCCTTGGCGAGATGTCGGCCTTGGCAGCCGTGGGATGCGTAGGCTTCGAGGATGCTCTGCGTCTGGTATATGCCCGTGCCATGGCTATGCAGAAAGCCTGCGAGGCTTGCCCCGGTACGATGGCAGCCATCATCGGCCTTGACGACGACAAGATAGAACAGATTTGTGCCGAAGTCACCGGCGAGACGGGCAAGGTAGTGGTAGGTGCCAACTATAACTGCCCCGGCCAGTTGGTCATCTCCGGCGAGCGCGAGGGAGTGGAGACGGCTTGCGAGCGTCTGAAAGCAGCTGGTGCAAAGCGTGCGCTCTTACTGCCCGTAGGTGGTGCCTTCCACAGTCCGCTGATGCAGCCCGCCAAGGAGGAACTGGAGGCTGCCATTGCCGCTACCGAATTCCATACTCCCAGCTGTCCCGTCTATCAGAATGTTGACGGTGCCGTTCATTCCGATCCCGCAGAAATCAAGGCCAACCTCATCGCCCAGCTGACAGCGAGCGTGAAATGGACCACTGAAGTCAATGCCATGATAGCCGCTGGAGCCACGGAATTCATTGAGTGCGGTCCTGGAAAGGCTCTTCAGGGCATGATAGCCAAGATTAGCCGAGGCAACTCTGCCGTTAGCGTGAGGGGCGTGACCTTCTAATCGTACCCCCCCCCTTATCAAAACCGCCTTTTTTATACCGCCCTTCAAATGACGATATATCAAATCTTTACGCGCCTCTATGGCAACACCTGCTCCAGGAATGTGCCCGATGGCACCATCGAGGAGAACGGATGTGCAAAAATGAACGGTTTCACCGATGCGGTGTTGCGCAGGATAAAAGCCGACGGCTATACCCACGTTTGGTATACGGGCATCATCGAACATGCCACCCAGACCGACTATTCCGCATACGGCATAGCAAAGAATCATCCTGCCATCGTCAAGGGACGTGCCGGAAGCCCCTATGCCATCAAGGACTATTACGACGTAGACCCCGATCTGGCAGTCCATGTGCCCCAGCGCATGAAGGAGTTTGACGAACTTCTGAAGCGCACGCACAAGGCCGGACTGAAATTCATCATCGATTTCGTGCCCAACCATGTGTGCCGCGAATACCACTCCGACGCTTGTCCGGAAGGAGTGGCCGACCTCGGTGCTTCCGACGACACCTCCCTCCATTTCTCCACGTCCAACAATTTCTACTATTGCTGGGGCGAACCTCTCCATACCGACTTTGCCGTTCGAAGGGATGTGGACGAATATCCCTATATCGAGCAGCCCGCCAGGGCCACGGGCAATGACCATTTCGATGCCTGGCCTTCGCAGACGGACTGGTATGAGACGGTGAAGCTGAACTATGGCGTGGACTATTGCGATGCCGGCGGACGCAGTGTGCATTTCAATCCAGTCCCTTCCACGTGGACGAAGATGCTCGACATCCTGCTGTTCTGGTGCGGCAAGGGTGTGGATGCCTTCCGCTGCGACATGGCGGAAATGGTGCCCGTGGAGTTCTGGAAATGGGCCATAGCCAAAGTGCGCGAGGCCTATCCTTCCGTCAGCTTTATTGCCGAAGTGTACAATCCCGCCCTTTACCGCCAGTACATCCAGCGAGGAGGTTTCGACTATCTGTACGACAAGGTAGGACTCTATGACACCCTCCGTGCCATCATCCGTCATGAGGCTCCTGCCGCTGCCATCACTCAACAGTGGCAGAGTGTCGACGATATCCGTCAGCACATGCTCTATTTTCTGGAGAACCATGACGAGCAACGCATTGCCTCCCCCTTCTTCTGCGGAGATGCCCGCAAGGCATTGCCCGCATTGGTGGCAGAGGCTTTCATGGGCACCAATCCCCTGATGATATATGCCGGACAGGAACTGGGCGAACCTGCACAGGATGCCGAAGGATTCTCCGGGCGCGATGGCCGCACCACCATCTTCGACTATTGGTCACCGCTCTCTCTGCGTAAACTCTATGCTCTCGGTGCCGACGGCAAACCCCGCAAGGCAGTGGCTGCGGCCTGCAAGGATGAGGATTTGAGCCTGACGCCGGAGGAGCAGAGCCTCTCCCGGTACTATCGGCAGGTCATCAGTCTTCGCGAGCGTGAGAGCGCACTGGTGTTCGGACTTTTCTATGACCTCATGTATGTGAATATGGAGCATCATCAGAAGTTCAATCCCGACTTCCATTATGCCTTCCTGCGTCGTAGCGAGGACCAGCTGCTGCTTGTCGTCTGCAACTTCTCCGACGATGCCGCCGACATGGGAGTGCGCATTCCCGCCCATGCCTTTGAGTATCTCACCATTCCTGAAGGCTCCTTCCGCGCGAAGGATCTCCTGACGGGTGGTGCCGTCACCCTTTCACTTCATGCCGACGGGTTCACCTCCGTGGAGGTTCCTGCCCATGGTGCCGTATGTCTCAGTGTTGCCATATAAGATGGGGGGCTTTGCCTTCCTCTTTCGCAAACCGGTAAAAAAATCTTGACGGCACTACAAGTCAGTTAGTTTTCACACAAGGAGTGTATGCTTGTCAGATGTATTTTTTCTGTTTAGGCAGATTTTCATCATACCCCCTATAAATCCAATAATGGTCGTATATCCTTGTTGCAAGATCAATTTAGGATTGAATGTGGTGGAGCGTCGTCCCGACGGCTATCATAACCTGGAGACGGTGTTCTACCCCATTCCCCTTCATGACAATCTGGAAGTGGTGACAGCTCCCAAAGCCACCACTCCCTATCTCCTGCACCAGACGGGCATCCGCCTTGAGGGCAATATGGAGCATAATCTCGTGGTCCGCGTGCTGGAACAACTTCGCGAGACCTATCCTCAGATTCCCCCCGTGGAAATATGGCTGCACAAGCGTATTCCCGCAGGTGCCGGCCTGGGTGGCGGAAGCAGCGATGCCGCTTTCATGATGCGGCTGCTGAACGAGCAGTACGGGCTTGGCATGGACGATGAGGATATGGAGTACAGGTTGAGCAGGCTGGGAGCCGACTGTGCCTTTTTCAATAAGGCCGTTCCGGCTTTTGCCACGGGTATCGGCGACCAGCTAATGCCCATCGACTTCACGCTGGCAGGCTGGAACTTCGTCCTGGTGAAGCCAAGTATCCATGTCTCCACTCGCGAGGCTTTTTCCATGATCGTGCCGGGAAAGCCCAAGGTACGCCTGCTTGAAGCCATCAGCCATCCTGTGGAGATGTGGCGCAACACGGTGGTCAACGATTTCGAACGCAGTGTGTTCGTGCACTATCCCGAGATTAAGGCCATCAAGGAGACGCTCTACGACATGGGAGCCACCTACGCCTCCATGACGGGCAGCGGCTCCAGCGTGTTTGCACTTTTCCACGACCGCCAGCCGGAGGCTGCTGAGGTCTTTGCCGATTGTTTTGTCTACGAGACCCGCCTGCGCATCATCAAGTAACCATCCCCCCTTTTATTCCAATATTTATGACAGACCTTGAAATCCAGCAGAACCGACAGTTGTTTCTGGACTATTGCCATCAGTACGTACATCGTGAGGGATTGGACAAGCTGCTGAATTATCTGGAGCATACCGATTTCTTCGAGACTCCTTCCAGCACGAAGTTCCATCTGAACGTCCGTGGCGGGCTCTGCAAGCACAGCCTGAATGTGTTCGAGACGGCACTCAGCATCAACAAGTGTATCCTGTTGCCCAAACAGAAGAGTGGGGAGAGCATCTTCAGCGAACCGCTGTCGGAGGAGAGCATCGCAGTTGCGGCTCTCTTCCACGATGTGTGCAAGTGCAACATGTACAAGGTGACGGAACGATGGCGGAAGGACGAGCACAACAAGTGGGAAAGCTACAAGGCCTATGAAGTGTCCGACGACTTTCCCTTCGGACATGGCGAGAAATCCTGCTACATCGTGAGCCATTATATCCGTCTGATGCGCGATGAGCTGCTGGCCATACGCTGGCACATGGGCATGTATGATGTGGGAGAGGCCGGAACTCCCAATCGCTTCTCGTTCTATGCGGCTACGGATGTTTCGCCGTTGGTCGTACTGCTGCAAATGGCAGACATGGCGTCAAGCCACTGGTTTGAGGAGACTTTCCAATGATACT
>CAMGOT010000028.1 GCA_946060685.1 uncultured Bacteroidales bacterium | reverse complement strand
GGCATACCCTCGTCAACCAATATCAATTCCTCGGAATTAAACGACAATCCCTAAACTATAAAAATCAGGAGACTGCAGAGTAACGCGAATCCGGTCGCCATTACGGTCATGCAGTCTCCTAACTAGTCCTCCATCCCCTTAAGGGGGAGGCTGAATTCCTGTCAAAGCCCAGACATCAATGGCTCCGGGCCTGTTCCAAAAGTGATTTCTGCCGTTCTGTGAGTTGCGTGGGAATGGTCACGCCGATGGTCAGGATAAGGTCGGTGGCTACCCCATCGGGCCTGAGATTTCCCTTTCCCTTCAGCCTCATCTTTGTGCCAGGCTGCGTGCCGGGACGAATGGTCAGCATGAGTTTTCCACCCGTTGGCTCCTGAAGTATCACCTTTCCTCCCAGCGCGGCAGTGAACATATCAATGTCGACACTGGCATGCGTCTCCGTCGGCGACTGCGACTGGCAGCCTCCTCCACAAGAATGCCCTCCGCAGGAATGCCCTCCACCATAGTTAGCATACGCTCCACCACCGCCCTGCATGTGGCCGAAAAGCTCAGAGAAGAAATCGCTGAAAGCCCCGGAACCACCTCCAAAACCAAAGCCTCCCTGGAACTGCTGTCCGAAGTCGAAGCCTGCAAACGGGTTGTCGGCCCCACCTGCAGCCTGTCCCTCGTTCACCTGCCTCCAGTGCTCACCGTACTTGTCGTACAGTGCGCGCTTCTGCGTATCGCCCAGCACCTCATAGGCTTCCTGAAGCAACTGGAACTTTGCCTTTGCCTTAGGGTCATCGGGGTGCAGGTCGGGATGGAACTGCTTTGAACGCTTACGATATGCAGCCTTGATCTGATCCTGCGGGATATTCCTGTCCACACCCATTATCTTATAATAGTCAATGAATTTTGCCATAGATACCGTGTGTTATTGCGTTATGATTTTTGCCCTTGCATCGAGCAAAAACCATGCCATTCCCTGAACGCCAAAGCCCGTCTTGACACCAAAGAAAAAGGCTGCCTTCCATCCGAAGAGGAAAAGACAGCCTACAAACTTCACAAAACAAAAAATTCTTGTATTTTATTTATAAGGAGTGTTCCTATACTATACGATGCCCTGGGCCATCATGGCACGAGCCACCTTCATGAAACCTGCCACATTGGCACCCTTCACATAGTTGATATAGCCGTCGGGCTCGGTGCCATAGGTGACACACTGCTTGTGGATGCCGTGCATAATCTCGTGCAGACGCTTGTCGACATCCTCAGCGCTCCAACTCAGGTGGGCAGCATTCTGGCTCATCTCCAGTCCGCTCGTTGCCACACCACCGGCATTCACGGCCTTTCCCGGAGCATAGAGCATCTTGTGCTCGATAAAGAGGTCGATAGCCTCGGGAGTACATCCCATATTGGATATTTCGCCTACACAGAGCACACCGTTCTCGTAGAGCTTGCGGGCATCATCGCCATTGAGTTCATTTTGGGTAGCGCAAGGCAGGGCAATGTCCACCTTTGCCTCCCAAGGCTTCTTGCCTGCATGGAAGGTGGCGCTGGGGAACTTCTCGGCATAGGGAGCCACGATATCGTTGCCACTTGCACGGAGTTCGAGCATATAGTCGATCTTTTCACCGCTGATGCCGTCGGGATCATAGACATAACCGTCAGGTCCGCTGATGGTCACTACCTTGGCTCCCAGCTGTGTAGCCTTCAATGCTGCTCCCCATGCCACATTTCCGAATCCGCTGATGGCCACGGTCTTGCCTTCGATGCTATGCCCGGCAGTAGCCAGCATTTCATTCACGAAATAGAGTCCGCCGAATCCCGTTGCCTCCGGACGCACAAGCGAACCGCCCCATTCCAGGCCTTTTCCCGTGAGTACACCGCTGAAATCGCGCGTCAGCTTCTTGTATTGCCCGAAGAGGAAGCCAATCTCGCGGCCTCCCACACCAATATCGCCAGCGGGGACATCCACTTCCGGACCGATGTAGCGATAGAGTTCATTCATAAAGGCCTGGCAGAAACGCTCCACTTCAGCCTCGCTCTTGCCGCGAGGGCTGAAATCCGAACCACCCTTGCCACCGCCCATAGGCAGAGTGGTCAGGGCATTCTTGAACGTCTGCTCAAAGCCGAGGAACTTCAGTATAGAGAGATTCACAGAAGCATGGAAACGAAGTCCGCCCTTGTAGGGACCAATGGCACTGTTGAACTGCACGCGGTAGCCAAGATTCACCTGCACCTTGCCCTGATCGTCCACCCAAGGCACCCTGAACGTGATGATGCGTTCTGGTTCCACCAGACGTTCGAGCAGAGCCTTGCGCTCGAACTCAGGATGCTGGTCGTAGACGTCCTTAATGGACATCAGCACTTCGCGAACGGCCTGAAGATATTCGGCCTCACCGGGGTGGCGAGCCTCCAGTTTCTGCATAAACTCATTGATGTTTAACATAGCAGATTTTGTTTTAAGGTATTGTTATGGTTAGAAGTTGAGAGTCGCGCATTATGAATGCTTTCCGACGCAGCAAAGGTACGACAAAAGGTCATTTCCGCAAAATAAAAGACAATAAATTTCTGATAAATCGACATTACATTTTATTTTCTTTTATTTTAAGGGGCATGTGTCGGCCTTGGCCTTGACGGTTATTTCCGCAAATTTCCAAGAAGGTGCGAGAGAGTGCCCCCAAAGGGGAGAGGTAGCGTGCCGGCAAGGCTGTACGACTGCGGAGGCCGGCTTTTCTTCCGCTATCGCCCTATTTGCTCACGCTGACGTTTTGGAGAGTCATCACCTCCCAACTCTTTACACAGTCCTGACGATTGACGGGCTGTGCCACTCCTCGTATGTGAGTGCCAGCCACATTCTTCATCGTCAGCGATCCGCAGGTATTGTCTTCGCCCATGCTATAGGCCACGGGAGCCCACGAATTGTCGATACAGACATTTTCGATGACAATGCCGTCCGTCCGCCCCGGAGCCTTGCCCCACGCTCCTGGCTCGATGACAATACCATAGATGAGATCATGGCCTGCCAGCAGTGGTTCGGCGATGGGACGTTCGAGGCGTGTGCGATGGGGGAAACGCCCAGGCCCGTATATCTGGCAATCGCTCACGAACACCTGCTCCGAGGGTTCGATGATGCGCAGACCGTTGCACGAGGAGTTCAGACGACAGCGGCGAATCTCCATGCCCTGCCAGTATCCGCCGGCGAGAGCATCATCGCCCGTGGCAATGTTGCAATCGGCAATCACGATGCCCTCGCCGCCACGGATGTGTATGCCGTCCCATCCCTCCTCAATGGACAGACGGAGGAATTGGCAGTCCTTGAGTTCATAGCCCAGCACGGCATAGTTGGCGGCACGTACTATCCGCACGCCTTCCACCCTGACATTTTTTGCTTCCGCAAGCAGCAGTGTGTGAGGTCCGCGCATCTGCTCTTCGCCAAGAGGGTCTTCGATGTGCCGGCCATCGATGGTTCCGCCTCCACAAAGAGTCACTTCTTCCACGTTTTGCCCCAATATGAGGGCACGTGTCCATCGGGCATCGCTTGTGAGGTTGGCATTGCGCGTCCCGGCTCCCGTGTCGTAGCGCGACATGTCGTGTGTAGGGCGATAAGCGTCATAGCATTCGGGATCAGATGCCGCCACCACTATGGCTTCTTTCTCTATCAGGAGCGTCAGATGGCTTTTGAGATGGATGGTGGCCGTAGTCCATATTCCTGCACCAATCACCACGGTATCGCCCTCGCCGGCCTTAGCGATAGCACGATTGATGGCTTCTGTGCAGAGGACGGGCTTTCCACCGCGTGCTTTGGGATGCACCACGGGGATGCGGTGAGCCGAAACTTCGGGACAGAAGGCTGTACAGACGGTCAGGAAAATCAGCAGGAGAAGATTTCGATGAATGATCATGGCAGAGGACAATCGTTAAGGGGGGCTATATATTAGCTTGGCTTCGCCTTCCTCCTTGGCTGTTGCCTTCCTCCTTCGCACCTCGGCCATTCAAGTAAACTTGATGGCACTCGGTTTGTCGTCGGTTCGCACCTCAGGATAGTCCAAGCCAGCTTGGCCTCTCCATTCGGTTTGTCGTCGGCGGAGACGATTTTTTCCGACCGTGCAATAGGTGAAAAAGCGACTAAGCGACGCCAAGCCGAGAGCCATCAAGCGAGCTTGAATGGCCGAGGCGCCAAGGAGCAAGGCGAAGCCAAGCAGAAACCCCTTGATTACATGATATTGTACTAATTTAATGTAAGTTCGACGAATTCCGTATGAGACAAGATTTGTAAGATAACGGAACGGTATTCTGCTGTGCTGTCGATGTATGTCAACTTCATTGCCGACAAGGTTATTAACCTTACAGCCTTAAGGTTATTAATCCTACAGCCTTAAGGTTAATAACCTTATTGGCAATAGTATTGTATAGGTTTTTCCTGTTATCACAAATTCATCGAACACAGGCTAATTTATAGTACACCCCCAAACAAATTCTCTTTATGGGGTATTAAGTATTAAGGGATATTAAAAGGGGGAACAAGATATGAGGACACCGTATAGGTCAATTCCTGATTCCTGACTGCACACGCCATCCAAATCCGCGAGGGGGAGGGGACAGACAAGCAGTTCATTTCCGGGTGCAAATATAGAAAAATCCACGAAATCCTACACCGACATCATAAAAAATCATTACCATAAGAAAAAAGTTGTGCCCTTTTTGCGCTGCGACCAAAGGTTGCCCTGGATTTTGACATGCTCTGGATGAGAGGGCAGGAATATCACAGAGACAGGCTGCAGGCGGAAAATCGCCACGCGCCTGTCGGAAAATCTCAGAACAGTCAGCTCATCTGTATGCCGCTGACGGATGCAAAAAAATAGTCAGAACAAAGCGGATTCACGTAGCACAAGCCCCGAAATTTCCGTCAAATAGAAAAAAGTTGGCATAAAGCAACAGAAAAAAATAAGATTATTCGTAATTTTGCATCATCAAATTCCTTATCCATTTCCCCCAACAATATGGACATTATTCTCTCAACAGACAAGGTCTGCAAACGCTTCGACACGCATGTCGCTCTTGACGAGGTGAGTATCGAAGTGGGGCGTGGCCGCATCTTCGGACTGCTTGGCCCCAACGGTGCCGGCAAGACGACACTCATACGCATCATCAACCATATCAGTGCCCCCGACAGCGGAAGCGTGAGTTTCAACGGGCATCCCCTCTCGTGGGCCGACGTGAGCAACATCGGCTATCTGCCGGAGGAGCGCGGACTCTACAAGAAGATGAAAGTGGGAGAGCAGGCCATCTATCTCGCACAGCTGAAGGGACTCTCTGCCAGCGATGCCCGCAAAAGGCTACAAGAATGGTTCGAACGGCTGGACATCATGGCATGGTGGAACAAGAAGTTGGAGGAACTTTCAAAGGGCATGCAGCAAAAGGTGCAGTTCGTCATCACCGTACTCCATGAGCCGGAGCTGCTGATTTTTGATGAGCCCTTCAGCGGCTTCGACCCGGTGAATGCAGAAATCCTGAAGCAGGAAATCCTGCGCCTTCGCGATGCCGGACACACCATCATCTATTCCACCCACAATATGGCATCCGTGGAGGATGTGTGCGACGATATCGCCCTCATCAACCACAGCCGTCTCGTGCTCTCGGGCAGTGTGGAGGAGGTGAAGGGCAGATATGCCGACGGACGCTATGAAATACGTGCGGTGACGGACGAAGCACAGGCACGCCTTGTGGCAGCGAGCATTCCCGATGCCAGCATACACCCCATCCTCCCCAGCATGAACGAAGTATTCCTTAAAGCCGTATCAGAATGAACAAGATCAGCATCATCATACTCCGCGAGTTCACCACCCGCCTCAAGAAAAAGAGTTTCATCCTGATGACCATCCTGATGCCCTTCCTGATGGTCCTCCTTGTGGCTGCCCCCATACTGCTGGGACAGATCAGCGATGACAAGCAGGAGCGCATTGCCGTCATCGACCAGACGGGACTCTACTTCGATTGCCTGCAGTCGAATGCCGACTATCTCTTCATCCGCTATGACCGCATGGAACCATCGATGAAGAGCGACACGACCAGCCTGACCGCCATACTCACCATCACTGCCGACCTCAGCAAGCATCCCGAGGCCGCCATGCTGGCTTCGGGGAAAGAACTGCAGCTCAACACCGTGACCTACATCCAGGGTGCACTGGAGGAGAAGGTGAGAATGGATAAAATCAAGAGTTACGACATTCCCGAACTGGATGCCATCATGAAGGATATGGACGAGGGCTTCACCCTTTCCACCGTGAAGTGGGACAAGGAAGGCAATGAGTCGGAATCATCGGCCGACCTCGCCCTGGGCATCGGTTTCCTCTTCACTTTCCTCATCTATATGTTCGTCATGTCGTATGGCGGCATGGTAATGGCTGGCGTGATGGAGGAAAAGACCAACCGCATCATGGAAATCATGGTATCGAGTGTTTCGCCCTTCCAGATGATGATGGGCAAGATTATCGGTGTGGCACTCGTGGGCTTCACCCAGATTGCCATCTGGGGCATCATGCTTACAGGCCTTGGCTTCGGAGCGATATGGCTGTTTGGGCCATCGGAAGAGACCCAGGCTGCCATTGCCGCCAGTGTGGCCTCCACCACCACCCCTGCGGCAACGGATGTACCGATGAGCCATATCATGTCGTGGGCCACCAATTTCCCCTTCGTGGAACTGGGCATCATGTTCGTGCTGATGTTCATCGGCGGCTATCTGCTCTATGCCAGTTTCTTCGCTGCCGTAGGTGCAAGCGTCAACACGCAGGAGGACTCCTCGCAGTTCACGCTCCCCGTGGTTATCGTCATTGTCTTCGGCATGTATGCCGCCATCGGCAGCCAGGGCAACACTGACGGCCCGCTGGCATTCTGGTCGAGCATATTCCCCCTCACCTCGCCCATCGTCATGATGGTGCGCATTCCCTTCGGAGTTCCGCTGTGGGAAGAGGTGCTGAGCCTTGTCCTGCTTTATGGCACGGCCATCGGCATGGTATGGATAGCAGGAAAGATATATCGTGTGGGCATACTGATGTATGGCAAGAAGCCCAGCGTCAAGGAGATGATCAAATGGATCAGATATAAATAGATATATATAGATGCCTCATAGCCGCCCGCCCGCAACGGGGCAGGCGGCTATGAGGCATTTCATGTGGAGGGAGGCATCCTCATCCCTTTCTTTTTCCCAAAAAGTAGTATTCAACTGGCAAAACCGTCTTCAGATGAGAAAACTATTCACTTTTTTCCTTGCCCTCATGCTGTCGGTTCCCGCAGGTGCCGTGCTGAAGGAGCGCGACCTGGCACGCACACTTGAAGTGCTGAGGGCAGAACTCGAGATGTCGGAGCGGCAGCAACAGGCCTTCATGGCACGCTACAGATCCATGCAGGACAATCAGCACAACCAGCTGGTGGACTACATGCAACGCTCGGAACAGATAGCCCTGATGCTCTATTCGCAGCATTATGACTATACCTTCGACCTCACCTACGCCTGCCAACAGGCCACCGACCTCTACAACGAACTCTCGGGAAAGACACTCCCCTATGCCCGCATTCAAAACTACATCGCCAATGAACTGGCACGATACGATGGGCTCATCAGAAACCTTGAAAACCTGCCGCCACGCGTAAAGGTGCAGTCCGACGGAACAGTAATCAACCCCCAGAAGGTGCTGCAGCATCATATCGTGGTCGACTCCGTGGAGGCTGCCACCATTGCCCGGGTGGACAGCATTGCCAACGACCTTGGTCTCAGCGACACCGTACTGGCAGCCGCACGCGACAGCGTGGTGCAAATCAGCAATGCCTACAAGCTAACGGCAGCACAGCAGGCCGACCGGAATGCCTGTCTGACCATCGCCTTCAGAATGCGCGAGAACCTGCAGCAGCTGATGGAGGACATCAACGAGGACAATCTCTACTACACCACGGTGTCGGGCAATGTGGAAAGCCTCTACGACTATGCACAGGGCTGCTACCGCACGCTACAGAAAAGCATCTTTGTGAATGGCGGCGACAACTATTTCAAGACACTCATGAACCTTCCGCTCCTCCTTCCACAGGCCCAAAGGGAGGTGAGCAGCAAGTACGGAAGTTTCGAGGAGCGAGGGGCCAACTTCAGCGAATGGCGAGGCCCCGTGGTGCAGTTCATTGTCTTCGTGCTTGTAGGGTGGGGACTCGTCTCCACGCTCCTCAGCCGTTTCATCCTCCAGTTTTTGCCCCAGCGTTATCGTCCGGCCGACTATGAAGCCAAGCGCAACCTCTACCATATTGTCGCAGGGATTTTCATTTTTGTCTCGGTGGTGATGCTCCTACGCACATTCCTCCACCAGCATTTTCTGCTCCTCGCTGCCACTCTTGTGGTGAGCATAGCATGGCTGAGTTTCGCCATCTTCCTCTCTCTCCTCATCCGCATCAATATCCGGCAGATACGCAGCAGCATACGCATCTATATCCCCATCATCATAATGGCAAGCATCGTCATTGTGTTCCGTATGCTCTTCATCCCCAACAACCTGGTGAACCTCATCTATCCGCCCATCCTCCTGGGCTTCTGCTTCTGGCAGGCCAGTGTGATGCGAGCACCGAAGGGGAGCATACCGTCGAGCGATATTCTCTACACCTCCGTATCAATGGGTGCCCTCGTCATTGCCACCCTTCTGGCATGGTGCGGATATGTGCTCTTTGCCGTGGAAATCATGATATGGTGGATGTTCCAGCTGGCGGCACTCCAGACCATCACCTTCATCTACCACCTGCTCGAACGCTATGAGCAGCAATATGTAGTGGCCAAGATTCGGAAGTCGCAGCGCGAAAGCCGGCAACTCAGCCTAAACGCCATAGCCGACCCGACTACAGGACAACCTACTGCCGACCAGAACGAGAACCGGAAGGGGGCTGACGGCGAGGGACTTGCCACCAACGAGGAGATGCTTAAACTGACACGTCAGGGCGACTTCATCCACCTGACATTTATCTTCGACTTCGTAGGCCGTGCGCTCGTGCCCATCCTCGCTATCCTGAGCAGCATGATGAGTCTGTGGTATGCCGCCGGAATTTTCGAAATGACGGACCTCCTGCGGAACATCTTCTACTACAATTTCGTCGACAAGGCCGATATCATACAGCTTTCACTCCACAAACTTGTCATTGTGGCATGCTGCTGGTTCGTGTTCCGCTATCTGAACTATCTGCTCCGTTCGCTCTACCACCGGCTGGTGCGACTACGCTCCACCCAGCATCCCGGACATATGAACTTCACCCTGGCCGACAATGTAATAGCCATTCTGGTATGGGGCTCATTCGTGCTCTATGCCCTCTATCTGCTGCAAGTGCCGAAGACGGGACTCTCGGTGGTGACTGCCGGACTGGCCACGGGTATGGGCTTTGCCATGAAGGACCTTTTGGAAAATTTCTTCTACGGCATCTCGCTCATGACGGGAAGGGTGCGCGTGGGCGACTACATCGAATGCGATGGCATACAGGGACGGGTAGAGAGCATCACTTATCAGAGCACGCAGCTCATCACACTCGACGGATCGGTCATCGCCTTCCTCAACGCACAGCTCTTCAACAAGAATTTCAAGAACCTCACACGCAACCACCACTACGAACTGGTGAAGATTCCCATAGGAGTAGGATATGGCTGCGACATCCAGCAGGTGCGCGAAATGCTCACGGAAGCCATTACCCCTATTCTCCGCATCACGCTTGAGGATGGCAGGGAACTGCTGAAGTCGGACACTGCGGTCAGCGTAGTGTTCAGCGACTTTGGAGCATCAAGTGTAGACCTTCTCGTGTGCTACTGGATTCTCGTGGATCAGAAATCGCGCTTCGGAAGCATGGTGAAGGAGGCCATCTACAACACGCTGACGCAGCGCGGCGTGGAAATCCCCTTCCCGCAGTGCGATGTGCATATCAAGCAGTAAATGCCCTATGCTCCGGCAGTTTTTGCAATATTTTTCGACCAATGTACAGAAAAGATGCTTTTCTCTGCAATAAATGAAAGAAACATGGCACAGAATTGAAAGAAAATCCCTAACTTTGCAAAACTTCACACACCTTTATCTTTTTTTTCACAATTCTTTCTTCTCACCATTATCGCGTGAGGACACCCTGCACATGTGAGAACACCATCCTCCCCCCCCCAAAAAAAACATTACGCACATACGATATACCATGAAACACACAACCACAACACTGGGAGCATTGATTTTGTTGGCCACGGCTGTAAGCGCTGCAACCACCGGCATCTACGGCACAAGTGCAAGCCGAAATGCCGGCAACGACTCTGCCACTGGCAACGGACTCATAATCAACGAGATTATGGTCGACAACACCGATATGTTCCTGGACCCTTCCATCAATTATGGCGCATGGATTGAAGTGTACAATCCTACCGACAATACCATCAGCCTGACCGACTACTATGTGAGTTCGGATCCCTCAAATCCGAAAATGTTCCACCTGCAGTCAGGCACCGTAGAGCCGCATTCCTTCGCTAATATCTGGTTCGACCATTATGAAGCAAACACGAAGACTCAGGTAGACTTCAAGCTCGACACCGATGGCGGCATCATCCTGCTGGCTGATGCTAAAGGCAACATCGTGGCACAGCAGACCTATCCCTCTGCCATCAGCCGGGCAAGTTATGCCCGCACCACCGATGGCGGCGACACGTGGCAATGGACGGCCAACCCCACTCCTGAGGCTTCGAATGCTACCAGCACCTTTGCCGACAGCCAACTGAATGCCCCCATAGTGAACGAGGACAGCCAGATTTTTGACGCTTCGGTGGCTGTGACCGTGACGGCAGTGGACGACGACGTGACCCTGATGTACACCACCGATGGTTCCACCCCGACACTGGAGAACGGCGAAGAGTATAAGGACGGACAGAAACTTTATTTCTACGACACCACCCCCTTCCGTGTACGCGCTTTCCGCCGGGGCTTCCTGCCCAGCCCTGTCGTGACGCGCTCCTATATCTATGAGGACAAAGATTTCAGCCTGCCCATCCTCTCCATCGCCACCCATTATGCCAATCTCTACGACGACTATATGGGCTGCTACGTGCGGGGTACCAATGGTATTGCCGGACGAGGACAGACTGGCCCCTGCAACTGGAACCGCGACTGGGACCGCCCTGTCAACTTCGAATATTTCGATGCCGACGGTATCGTGAGAGTGAATCAGGAGACGGATTTTGCCGTGGCTGGAGGATGGAGCCGTGCCTACGAACCGCGTTCGTTCAAAATCAAGGCTGGCAAACGCTATGAGGGAAAGAACACGCTCGACTACCCCTTCTTCGAGCGGAAGCCATCGCTCAAATACAAGACTCTGCACATGCGCGGAGGAGGAAACGACAATGGATGCCGCATCAAGGATGCTGCACTGCAGAGCATTATCCTCACCTCCGGACTGGATGTTGAGGGACAGGAATACCAGCCCGTGGTGTTCTATATCAACGGTGAATACAAGGGGCTCATCAACATGCGCGAACCCAACAACAAGGATTATGCCTATGCCAACTATGGACTCGACAGCGATGAGATCGACCAGTTTGAAATCGGCCCCGACTCCTGCTACACCCAGATGTATGGCACGAAGGATATGTTCGACTACTGGGTGCAACTTTCGGAGGATGCCGATGATGCCGACATCTACAAGGAAATCTGCGACATCGTGGACATTGACGAATATGTGAACTATATGGCTTCGGAAATGTTCATGGGAGCCGTCGACTGGCCGCGCAACAACGTCAAGGGTTTCAGGAAAATCGACGGCGGACGCTTCCGCTTCGTACTCTTCGACCTCGACGGTACGCTCAACACGACCTCCCCCTTCACCTCACTCCAGGGACAGGAATACGCATGGGGCGATGCCGACTGGAACAATGGGGGCAACCGGCTCTATCTGCACAACGAATTCGTCACCATCTTCCTCAACATGCTGAAAAATGCCGACTTCCGCAAAAAATACGTGGACACCTTCTGCCTGATAGGCGGCAGCGTTTTCACTCCCGAACGTGTGGCGCAGATTGTCGACAGCCTCACTGCACGTACGGCTCCGATGATGGCCTACGAAGGGGCTTCACCCTATGGCACGGCTAACGGCATCAAGAGTACCTTCAGCAATACCGCACGCTACGACCAGCTGCTCAGCTCGCTGAAGAACTATGGCACCTTCAACATGAAGAAAGCCAAGGAACAAAGCGTACGGCTCGCTTCAAACGCCAAAGGTGCACGTCTCTTCGTCAACGACATCCCCGTGCCGACAGGGAAATTCGACGGCAAACTCTTCGCTCCTGTCACTTTCCGCGCAGAGGCTCCTGGCGGCTATCGGTTTGCCGGATGGTCAGGCGAGGCTGCCACAACCAAGGATGTGGTGGGATTTGGCGAAAAATGGAAATATTATGACCAGGGTTCGCTCGACGGCACCAACTGGTATGGCACCACCTATTCCGACTATGCCTGGAAGGAGGACTTCGCCCCTATGGGCTATGCCACCAATTCGGACATGCTGCCACTCATTGCCACCACCGTCGACTATGGAGGTGATGCCGGCAACAAGCGTCCCACCTGCTACTTCCGCAAGAAATTCAAAATGACCCAGCTCCCGGCCTCCGGAGAGGAGGTGGTGCTGCACTATAAGGTGGACGATGGCATGGTGGTCTACGTCAACGGCATCAAGGCCGGACAATACAATATGCCCAGTGGCGACATCTCCTATGAGACCGTCACCGGAACCTATGCCGGCACTCTCCCGGATGAAGGCACCATCGGCATCAATACCAACCTGCTCAACATCGGGGAGAACACGATTGCCGTGGAAGTACACAACTGTTCCGTGAGCTCCAGCGACCTCTTCTTCGACCTCAGCCTCTCCACTTCCGAATATGGCGAGGCCAACTTCGTGAGCACCGACTCCATCTATCAGATGCCCGCCTCGGGAGCCATCACGCTGAATGCCATCTTTGAGCCCCTCAATGCCGAGGAACTTGCAGCGGCAAAGGTGCATCCCGTGCGCATCAATGAGGTGAGTGCGGCCAACACCATCTACTGCTGCGAATACTATAAGCGAAACGACTGGGTGGAACTCTACAACACCACGGACGAAACCATCGATGTGGCAGGAATGTACCTGAGCGACAACCGCAACAAACTCCGGAAGTTCCAGATTCCCGAGGCCAAGGAAGGCGACAGGTTCTCCACCGTCATTCCGCCCTATGGGCACTATATCGTCTGGTGCGACAAACTGGAGAGCCTGACGCAGATGCACGCCTCCTTCAAACTGGCAGCAGAAGGCGACACTCTCTATCTGACGGCTCCCGACTTGTCATGGACCGAGGTGTTCCCCTATTGTGAGCACAAGGGCGAGGAGAGCGTGGGACGCTTCCCCGATGGTGCCGCCAACACCTACGTCATGACGAAGCCTACCATGGCTGCCACCAATCGCCTGACTTCCTACAGCACGGCATACACCCCGATCATCTCCGACATACCCGTGGGCATCAGCCACACCACGACCGAGGGACACGACATGAAACTCTTCTTTGTCGACGGCCGTCTCTGCGTACGCACGGCTCCCGGCACAGAAAGCGCAACATTCAAGGTCTACAACACTTTGGGACAACTCTTGCTGAGCGATACGCAGATGCTCGACTATGACGGTTCTGGGCGCATACACCTGAATCTGACAAAGGGATGCTACATCGCAAGAGTCACCGACAGCAACGGTTGCGGACAGCAGATGAAATTTATCGTCAGGTAAAGCTGTAGCCCGCATTGCCCGCCGGTTCTGCAGCAGTCAAAACTATTGTTTTTTGCCATGAACGACAGTTCTGACTACCAACACCTGACCAGCAAAACGGTATCGAAGCGGTTATCACAAGCTGTCCGCCGTGTCGTCAAAAAAAGACCACTCGCCGAATGGCTTCCCGAACTTTGACTTTTCTATCACAAAACCAATTTACCTATGAAAAAGACACTACTGTTCATCATGCTCCTGCTGACAGGGCTGACGGCAAACGTGCAAGGCACATTTGCCCAAACCGCACAAGAGCCGCTGCTTCGTTTTGCATGTCTCAGCGACATCCACAACGAGCTCTCTATGATCAACACCTCGACTCCGGAGGCAGTACGGCTTCGCACGGCACTGCTGACGGCACTCGACAGCATCAGCCGCGACAATGCCCAGCTCATCGTGATGGGAGGCGACTACACCAGCGACTGCACCATCTCCGAGGCCAACTGGCTGCAGACGCGCAAGCTCCTGGCAGAAGCCGTGGAAAAGGCCATCACCCCTGATGCCGAGGGACACAAGCCCGTGCTCTACTGCGTGGGAAACCATGACTATGAAGTGGCCAACTTCGACAACCTGCCAAAACCCTACAATGCCGGCGACTTCTACACCTTCCCCATGAAGGAGCAGACCGGAAAGCTCTATGCCAACGACTGCTTCTACGAGGAAGCCGCCAATGGCAGCAACGAACCCATGAAACTCCTCGCGGCCTACCACTACGTGATTGGAGGATTTGACTTCGTGGTGCTCAACTGCGGAAAATATTTCTTCAAGAGCGCATGGGACTATCAGTATTCTATGGAGAGCGTGGAATGGGTGGACAAGAAACTCGATGAAATCTATGCCTCCGACCCCAACAAGACGGTGTTCTTCATCTCCCACCTGCCGCTCGACGGTTCCAAAGGTGCCACAGTGGGCAAGACCCTGCTCAGTTCGGCGGCATCCACGCAGGCTCTCCGCGAGGCACTCCTCAAGCACCCTAACCTCATCAACATCTACGGCCACGACCACAGTTCCAAGACCAACAACAGTTTCTACGAAACCTCGCTCACACAGCGCATCACCCACTATGACTCCAACGGCAACATCTATGAGCCGGCACAGGATGGTGAGGGCGAACAGGAGCGGCCAGAAAAGCTGGAGGTGAGCCTCAAGAATGCAGCCGACGGAAAATATCTTGGCTTTGATGCCTACAATCTCTGCATCGCAGAAGCTGCACACCGCTTCACCGTGGCCAACTCAACGGCTGTGGCCGGCACCCTGACGTTCTTCGGCGACAATGCCCCTACCAACAACAATGGCTACATCTACTGCGGCTCCAACGGCCGCTTCTCCGGCAATTCTGCCGTCAGTGCCAATTCCAGCGTACTGCTCTACGAGGCAGGAACTGCCGATGCCGAGGGAAATTTCACTGCCACACGTGTGGAATGGCCCGAGGATGGAAAGAACTATGTGCTCGTCAATCTCTGCTCCAAAGGCGGATATTACGCCTTGACCAACTCGCCCTACAGTGCCGGAAGCAGCAACCAGCGCATCGATGGACTGAAGGTGAGTGATGATGTGCCTGCCGACCAGATTTCCTTCAGTACCAACACCGTCGTATGGACCATCAACGACTTCAATGCTCCCGAAGGCGGAGAGGAGGAGGAAGAAACTGCGACCGATGTCTTCTACATCCAGGATCAGGAGGGCAACTATTTCGACTATAAGGACAACATCAACATGTGTATCATCGGTACAAATGTGAAACTGACGAAGGGCTTCCGCATCAGCAAGTCCACGGCAACGGCTGCTCCATGGGCCGGCTCCAAGAGCGTGCAGATGCTGAGTCTGATCAGTGCCGACAACCGCTATCTCTATTGCGGAAGCAACGGCAAGTTCTCCGGCAATACGCAAGCCGGCAACACGGGCACCTGCCTGTGGCTCTATGAGGTGACTGCCGACAACAAGGCTTTTAGGACCGACGAACCGAAGTCGGGAAGCAAATATATCATCGTGGGCTACAAGAACGGCACCTACTATCAGATGCTCAACACCAACAATGGCGGTTCTACCAACGATGACCTCCGCGAAGAGAGCGAACCTCTCGATGTGGCAGAACTTACCGATGAAATGACGTTCAACGGCAATACCGCCGCTCTCTGGACACTCACTGCCGTACCGGATGAACCCATCACAGAGCCCGACGAACCCGGAACACCGAGTTTCATGAGCATTTTCATGGGTTCCATGCGCTACAACAGTCTTGACACCAATGCCAGCCCGGGAGTGGAGGATTCACCCATTATCCAGGGACTCATCGTCACCGTCTACAAGGATAAGGTGGTTTTCACCGTGAAGAACTATGGCGAAAGCGGACAGCTCAGCGGAAGTGCAGTCTCCACATTCCTCACCAATCCGCTGCCCGACTATGTGGTGGAGCGTGAGGTGACCTATACGGGAACTGACGTGGATATTCCCCTCAACACCTTCTGCTACACCATGGCCGACCCCAAGGAAAATTCCTATGTCGGCGAACTGAGCCGCATCGTCCTCACTTTCGATGAGGATGGCGACCAGCCCGCCTCCACAGTGGCTACCAAGACGATTGTCGTGACGGATGCCGATGGCAACAGCATCACCCGAGGAATGGCGGAAATGGGTACCGACAAGGGGGCCACGGAGAAGGATGTGGTCATCACGCTGGCCGATGTGGTCGACAAGCCCGGAAAGTACATCGTGAAATTTCCCGAAGCCTTCACCTACAGCACCCTGCGCCCGGAGGCCTACAACCCCGAGTTCACCATCACCTATTTCGTGGACGAGCCTACCCTGCCCCTTGGCGAGCCCATCAGCGACCTCAGCCAGCTCTCCAACGAGAAGGCCTATTTGCTCTACAACCCCAACGATGTGGTCTATGCTGTATACAACGCTGAATATGCTCCCAGGATTTGGGCTGCCAACAAGAAAGGCAGTACTTCCTTCAGCGCATCGGTTCCGGCTATAGAGGTCACGGATCCGGCAAGCAGCTGGATGGCTATCCAGAAGTTTGGACGCTTCTATCTCTACAACCTCGGTGCTGAAATGTATCTCTCTACCCCTGACTATCAGGGAACGGCTGTGCCTTCTGTATTTGCGGAAGATCCCACGGAACTCACCGTGGAGAATCGTCCGGACGACGGCTACTTTGCTTTCACCTCCGTACCCGACAACCGCTATTCGTATTTCTGCTCTGCTTCCCAGTTCCCCGATCGCTTCATGACCAACTGGACAAGCGATGACCATGGTTGCGGATGGGTACTTATCGAGAACCCCAATGTGGAGGCCGACCTCTCTGTGGTGGATAGCATCACAGGCATCGAAAGCCCCACCGTACTCTTCGGGAACCCCGACATCTACACCATCGGTGGCACGCGACTCCACACCGCTGCCGCCCGTCTGCCCAAGGGGGTATACATCGTCAACCGCAAGAAGGTAGTCATCAAGTAGGGAAGGCTGCCACCAGGCAGGCTCACTTTCCCTGACCGTCAACTTTAAGCCGCACTATATTCAGGCAGAAATCTATCCCCGTCGGGGAGCATAGATTTCTGCCTGATTCTTTTTGCTGAAGGACGTATGCCAGCACGCACAGGTGCCTGCACCGTGCGAACGAAAAAACAAACATCAGCCGACATAGCCGATGGCCATGAGGACTTTCCCTATTTGGACTCGGCGTGATGGAACGCTCGGCAATTTCACCAACATGAAGAGCAAAGTTGGCAAAATTTTCTCCCTCAATGCTTTGTGTGTCGGTTTTTACGCCTACAATGCAAAAAGTTCATAAAAAAGGCACTATCTTTGCAGCGATAAACTGACAACATAAAACAAAAAATATTCTCATACACCTATGATTAAATCTCAGGACATCAAGAAGGGCGTTTGCATCCGCATGGACGGCAAACTCTACTTCTGCATCGACTTCCTCCATGTAAAGCCCGGAAAGGGCAACACCATCATGCGCACCACCCTCAAGGACGTTGTTTCCGGCCGCGTGCTTGAGAAGCGTTTCAACATCGGTGAGAGCCTTGAGGACGTTCGCGTTGAACGCCGTCCTTACCAGTACCTCTACCTTGAGGGCGAGGACTACATCTTCATGAACAACGAGACCTTCGAGCAGGTGCCCATCGCCAAGGACCTCATCACGGGTGTGGCTTACATGAAGGAGGGTGATACCGTAGAAGTGGTAAGCGATGCCGACACCGAGACTATCCTCTACGCCGAGATGCCTGTCAAGACCGTTCTCCGCATCACCTATACCGAACCCGGACTCAAAGGCGACACTGCCACCAATACCCTCAAGCCTGCCACTGTGGAGACGGGAGCAGAGGTGCGCGTACCTCTCTTCATCGAAGAGGGCGAACTCATTGAGGTGGACACCCGCGATGGAAGCTACCAGAACCGCGTAAAGGAATAAACTCTTTGTCACTATGACAAATTAACAACGAGGAATTTTTTCCCGAATTTTTCCTTGTTCAATATACAGACATCATCGTCCGTACCCATCGGACAATGATGTCTGTTTTTTTTTTGTGCCATAGTCTGGGGCATGACGATTCCTCAAGAATCAGCAGGTGGAATAAGCAAAAACAGCAGCCACCCTACCCCAAAACTGCCCATCAGCCTCTTTTTGCCGGCAATCCCTTTGCACGAATGCCAAAAGCACCTATATTTGCAACCGATTCTCACACCATACACAGAGCTACCCTGCAACAGCACAGAGCACACAGAGCAACCCTGAAAAAACACTGTCAAAACGATGAAAACACTTAAGACACTCCGACGCCTCCTGTTTTTCGGCTATCAGTCAAGCATTCCCCAGCGGCAACTGGTGGTGGGCTATCTCATTCATATCATCATCGGCACCATCCTGCTGCTCCTTCCCTGGGCAAATGCGGGGACTCCCGTGCATCTTGTCGACCAGCTCTTCACCGCTGTATCCGCCCTCTCCACCACAGGACTCTGCACGGTAGATGTAGCATCACACTACACCCTATTCGGACAAGCCGTCATCCTCTGTCTGATGCAAATGGGTGGACTGGGATACATGACGCTTTCATCATTTCTCATGCTGGGCATCACGCACCATATGGGCCGCAATGCACATAATATATTCCTCGCGCAGTTTGCCCTCCCCGGAGGCATCGGCATCCGCACCATGCTCCGTGCCATCATCCTCTTCACCCTTTTCTTCGAAACGCTCGGCACGCTCCTCCTCTATCTCTGCTTCTCGGCACACGGCATCGACCATCCGCTGTGGACCGCCGTGTTTCATGCCGTCTCGGCATTCTGTACGGCAGGATTCAGCACATTCTCCGGCAATATGACGGCATTCCGCACGGACTATGCCGTAAACCTCATCATCATCCTGCTGTCGTACATGGGAGCCATGGGCTTCATCATGATGACCGATATTGCCCGCTGGCTGCGCTACCGCAAGCACAGCATTTCCTTCACCACACGCATCATCTTCATCATCACCTGCGGCCTCTCGCTCTTTGCCACACTGCATCTGTTTTTCCTGGAGCCTTCCCTGCGCTCACTGCCCTTTGGCGAGCGTCTGCTGGCAGCATTCTTCCAGGCCGTCTCTGCCATGACCACTACGGGATTCAACACCATCGACATCTCTCCGTTCATGCCCCTCTCGCTCTTTGTCCTTACGATAACGATGTATATCGGAGCATCGCCCTCGGGCACTGGCGGCGGACTGAAATCCACCACACTATCCGCTATCTTTGCCTATACCAAGAGCAAACTGCAAATGCGGGAGGACATCACACTGGCAGGCAACATCATCCCGCGCTACCGCATTGAGACGGCTGTCACCACCGTCATTTTCTATACATTCCTGCTCTTCACCGGCACCTATATCATTATGCTTGCCGAACCTTCAGGCACCAGCCTTATCAACGTACTGTTTGAATCGGTGTCGGCCCTTGCCACCACCGGACTCACCTCTGGTCTTCTTGCCTCTCTCACTCCCTGGAGCAAATGCGTACTCATCGTCCTGATGTTTGCCGGCCGCGTGGGAGTCATCACCTTCGCCGGTGCCTTCCTCATGGGTACCATGCAGAAGAAGGCTCTGCACGGACAGGATTTGGCGGTGTGACAAGGTACATTCCCCCGCGCCTGCCCCCTCCTGCTCAGACCTGGATGACAACGGTACTCTCACGGCAATACAATTACAAGGATAAGATGTAGAGAATTCATGATGAGCCATAAGGACTTTGCTTTGGAATCATGACCGCAACAGACTGCAACATTCAGAAAATGAGGCTAAAATCAAGCCGCGAGCAAGCCAACCATCTGCGCGACTTGCCTCTGCATGAATCGCAGCAAGAGACAGATCGAACCGATGACTACTGCATCTTTGAGTATCGTCTCCGCCCTACCTTTGATTTCCGGCAGGAGATACTGTGGAATGGCAAAGACGCAGAAGTGCTCAAACCGTTGTGGCTCCGCAAGGATATAGCGGAAAAAAGAGAATGTGGAATAAAGAGAATGTGGAATAAAAACAGCAAGGAAGGATAAAATACAAAGATACATGAGGAGATGTGAAATAGACGAAAACGGCCCAAAGCCGCATCAATGGTACTATAACCATATGCAAGAGTATATTTCCGAAAAGGGGTTAAACTGATAAAAGGGATGTTCTATAAATTAGTTTTTCAACTTTCGCAAGTTCAATAAGCTTGTGTTTTAAGGGCGCGCTTATGCGGGGCGTATTGGTTTATATGAACGGGCTGAAGCCGTTCATGTACAACAATACGACCAGTACAACCACGCCCCGAAACACTATCTTATTTGAACTTGCGAAAGTTGAATAAATTAGGGAATGTCGTTTAATTCAAAATAACGGATATTGATTGACGAGTGTATGCC
>CAMGOT010000027.1 GCA_946060685.1 uncultured Bacteroidales bacterium | reverse complement strand
TACTGCACGATAGGTAAAAAATCGCCTCAAGCTAATTTATAGAACACCCCTATACGGAAATTGGGGAATTATAGCTTCCTTAAACAAGAGCCTTCGTCTAATCGAGTTTCAGTACGGCGAGGAAGGCTTTCTGCGGCACCTGTACGTTGCCGATTTCCTTCATGCGCTTCTTGCCTCGTTTCTGTTTTTCCAGAAGTTTTCGCTTTCGCGAGATGTCGCCACCATAGCATTTGGCAGTTACATCCTTGCGGACTTGTTTCACCGTCTCGCGAGCAATGATTTTTGCACCGATAGCAGCCTGAATGGCGATGTCAAACTGTTGGCGGGGAAGCAGTTCCTTGAGTTTCTCGCACATCCGTCGGCCAAAACTCACGGAGTTGTCCACATGAGTAAGGGTGGAGAGAGCATCCACGGGTTCGCCGTTGAGCAGGATATCGAGTTTCACCAGTTTTGAGGCGCGGAATCCGATAGGATGATAGTCAAAGGAGGCATAGCCCTTTGATATACTCTTGAGCTTGTCGTAAAAGTCAATAACAATCTCGGCAAGCGGCATGTCATAGTGCAGTTCCACGCGGTTTCCGCTGACGTACTCCTGCTTCACCAGTTCACCACGTTTTCCAAGACAAAGCGTCATGATATTCCCGATGAAATCCGTTCGCGTGATGATGCTTGCCCGAATATAGGGCTCTTCGATGTGGTCGATTTCCATCGCATCTGGCATACCGGCGGGATTGTGTACTTCAAGCAGTTTCTGATGCTTGTCGTAGACATTATAGCTCACGTTGGGTACGGTGGTGATGACATTCATATTGAACTCGCGATCCAAACGCTCCTGCACAATCTCCATGTGGAGCAATCCGAGAAATCCACAGCGGAAACCGAAGCCTAATGCTACGGACGATTCCGGAGTGAACGTGAGGGAGGCATCGTTGAGTTGGAGCTTCTCCAGGGAAGTGCGGAGCATTTCAAAATCTTCGGCCTCGATGGGATATACTCCTGCAAACACCATGGGTTTCACTTCCTCAAAACCGGAAATCGCACTTCGGCAAGGATTGTCGACCCCCGTAATGGTGTCGCCCACCTTCACCTCCGTGGCAGTCTTTATACCGCTCACGATATAGCCTACATCTCCACATCCCAATTCTTTGCGTGGGCACAATTCCATTTTCAGCACGCCTATCTCATCGGCATTATATTGCTTTTCGGTATTGACAAAAAGCACGTTCTGTCCGCTTCGGATGGAACCGTTGACAATCTTGAAATAGGCGATGATGCCACGATAGCTGTTGAACACGGAATCGAAGATAAGAGCCTGCAGGGGCGCATCAGGATTGCCCTCAGGAGCGGGAATGCGCTCCACTACCGCTCTGAGGATATCGTCAATGCCCTCACCCGTCTTTCCTGAAGCCCTGATGATTTCCGAGCGGTCGCAGCCGAGGAGTTCCACGATTTCATCCTCCACTTCGTCAGGCATAGCATTGGGCATGTCGCATTTGTTGATGACGGGAATGATTTCCAGGTCGTGCTCGATGGCCATATAAAGGTTGGAGATAGTCTGTGCTTGAACGCCTTGCGTAGAATCGACCACCAGCAGGCACCCATCGCAGGCTGCAATGGAGCGCGACACCTCGTAGGAGAAGTCCACATGGCCCGGAGTATCGATGAGATTCAACACATAGGGTGCCTTCTGAACGAACTCCTCCTTACCGCCGTCATAGTGATAGTCCATCTGTATGGCATGACTTTTTATTGTGATTCCACGCTCCTTTTCAAGGTCCATGTCGTCAAGCATCTGTCCCTCTGTGATTTGAATCGTATTCGTACGCTCCAGCAGACGGTCGGCAATGGTGCTCTTTCCATGGTCAATATGTGCGATGATGCAGAAATTTCGGATATGTTTCATTGGCTGTCGTTCGGGGGATTGATGTTCCATCGTGTTCCATGGTGGTGCGCGATGGGATGTGATGGGAAATAGAAGAGGAAAAAGAGAGAGAGGGAGGAGTAGATTCAGGGAATGCCCAGAAGTTTGTGTGTCTGGAGGGAGAGCCTCCATTTCGGGTGTTCCTTGATATAGGCAATGGTCTGCCTGAGGATATGGTTGTTGCAGGCAGTATCGCCCGTGTCGCAGGGCTGGAGGAAGCGGTGGCTCACATCGAGACTGGCATAATCATCGATGGCATGAACGCCATCGAACACCACCTTCAGCTCGTCGTAATGTCCAGCTACTGGCTGGGCGTTTTCCACAAAGGCATCTTTGGGCGAAAGTGTAATCCAGTCGAGGTTTGAGGGCAGGGGATGCGTACCGTTTGTCTCCACGCATACGAACTTCCCCTCTTGCTGGAGTCGTCCAACAAGACTTTCGGTGAGGAATAGGGAAGGTTCGCCACCCGTGATGACCACATGGCGTGCGGGATATTGGCACACGGCCCTGACGATGCTCTCCTCGTCCATCTCCCTGCCATCTTGATGTGCTGTGTCGCAAAAGGGACAATGGAGGTTGCAGCCGCTGAGACGAAGAAACACCGAAGGTGTGCCCGTGAAGAACCCCTCGCCCTGGAGGGAATAGAAAATCTCGTTGACTCTCATCTATAGATGCTGAGGGTATAGATTATGGTGGGTTCTATAAATTCCCACCGTCAAAAGCATTGTCAATTGTGGGTGACGTTTTGTCATCTTTTGGGTGCTGCCTCGGCTCAAATTGTAAGTTAAACTCGAAGATAACTCCAAAATTTGACAAGGCGAATTTATAGAACCCACCTTTATTGTGAATCAGAATCCCACATGCTCGAATCCCGGACGTATATAGGCTGCCGTATTGCCTTCCGACTCTTGAAACACTACCTTGTAGGCCTCGGGGATCTGCTCGCAAATCCAGCGTGCGAGGTTCTCGGCCGTTGTGTTGAATTCAAAAAAATCGTTGAGATTCTGGTGATCCAGTTGCCCTACGATGCTCTCTTTGAGGTGCGTGAAGTCGGCCACCATCCCATTGGGATTCAGCTTTTCCGCGCAGCAATAGATGGTGACGATGCCGTTGTGTCCATGCAGCCTCCGGCATTTGCTTTCGTAGTCCAACCTCAGCTGGTGGGAATAGGATATTTCGATGCGTTTCTTTACGAAGTACATGGTGTATGTCTGATTAAAGGGTGTAGTATGAATCATGCAGGCTAAAGGATATACCTGACTTCCGGGTGCAGCTCAATGCCGAATTTCTCTTTCACATCATGCTGTAGTGTGGTGGCGAGAGCAGCAATATCATTGCCGGAAGCTCCTCCAAGATTGGTGAGCACCAATGGCTGGCGAGGATTCACCCCCGCCCTCCCCAGGTTCTTTCCTTTCCATCCGCACTGTTCTATGAGCCATGCTGCCGGAATCTTCACCAGCGGTCTTCCTTCGCCCGTACCCGCATCATAATGAGGCATATCGGGGTATTTCGCCATGATGCTTCCAGCCAAAGCCGTCGGCACCACGGGGTTCATGAAGAACGAGCCTGCATTGCCCGTCTGCTTGGGGTCGGGAAGCTTTTCCTGGCGTATGCTGATGATGGCCTCCCTCATTTGTAGTGCGGTGGCCTGTTGCGGGCTAATGCCCATGGCCATCAGTTTTCCCGCAATTGCCTTATGGGACAGATGGGGAGTGAAGTGCTTGGAAAGCCGCAGCCATACGCGAGTGACGAGAAAGACATCCTTGAGTTCCTGCTTGAAAATGCTCTGGCGATAGCCATAATGGCATTCGTCATGATTCAACACGGCCGTCGTCACTTCTGGACAGATGTATACCCCCTCCACTTTGACGATATGGTCGGCCACCTCAGCTCCATAGGCCCCGATGTTCTGCACGGCGGCAGCTCCCGTCTCGCCGGGAATGAGCGAGAGGTTTTCCAATCCGTGCCACCCTCGCTGCGTGCAGCATGCCACCACATCATCCCATACTTCTCCTCCTCCCACGCGCAGAACAATCTTCTCGTCGTCCTCTTCCACACATTCTATGCCTTTGATGGCATTGTGTACCACGCAGCCGCCATAATGCCGGCTGAGAAAGAGCAAGTTGCTCCCCGCACCGATGGGAAGCCATGGTGTGTGGCCGTCGGCGAGACGTTGGGCTATCTCCAGGCATTCGGCCTCAGAGTGATATTCCAGAAACTCATCGCAGGTGGCATCGATGCCGAAGGTGTTGTGGGGAAGGAGGGAATAGGGCATGGGGGATATACGATAGGGAAATGGAAGTGTGAAAAAATGAAGAGGAAAAACCATGACGGCAGAACGCGGGAGAGGAGCCATTGAATGGGGGAGGATAGCTGTCAGTTGTCTAGATGAGTGAGCATCCACTCCCCCGTATCGTCCTTCCTGAACTGCATGTTGCTCTCCATACCACCGCTAAGGGTACGAATGGAGAGAATGCGGAGTCTGGAGTTTCTGAATGTCTGTCCGTAGAGGATATTGGTGATTTTGGCTTTTGGGAGTTCAGGTGCAAAGTCCTTGAACTGTTCGGCGGCAATCAGTCCGTCGACCATCTCGAAACAGTCGGTATCGAAAGTACTGAAAGTGAGAGGGTCGGCAATATGTGCCAGCTGAAACTCCTCATCGGTGGCAAACTTATGGTAGAAACTATAGAAATCGCTGTTCTCGCTATCGCCAAGATTCTGTTCGGAAATGGCGGTAAGCCTCCATTCTCCATCCCTTTTCCTGAAGCGATATGCCTTTGTGCGCAGAGAGTCAATGTTAATTTCCTCCACGACGACACTTTTCAGTGTGGTGTCCTTCGCCTTTTCTTCGCCTTTAGCACTGTCGAAAATCAGGGTGTACACCTCTTCCATGCTATACATGCGGTCGAACTTCCATTCCCGTCGGTGTATGCGTTTTGTTTCGCCGTCGATGATATAGGCCAAGGGGAAGTCGATGCGCTGTTTCTGAAAATACTGGTTTTTCATGAAGGCGAAAGCGAAATCGTCGAAGAGTTCATCAGCCTTCTTCGGTGGTACTACCAGCTCGGTCTCAGGCACGCTGTCGGTAGCCGTCGTGTCGAACACGATGCTGTCAGTCTCTGCACTTTCTTCCTCGTCGGGAAGATGCGTCTTGCCCTTGCATCCCATGAGCAGGGTGGTCATGAGCAAGGAAGCCATCAGATAGAGGAATCCTGTGCAAGTGAAGCAGAAAAGTCTCATAAGCTATGTATGATGACAGGTAAAAATTTTTGCAAAATTACTACAAATCCTCTGATATTCATGCAGAGAGCCGGTTCTTTTTCCACCTTTGCAATTATTTTCAGGTTGATTTTGACGTTTGCAATTTATTTTTTACCCCATAGTCCATGCGTCATCCCCCGGCAGTTTTTTCGATCATGTTCCCTAAAGGTATCAGAAACTGAGGTCAAGTCCTACCGACAGGTATTCGTTGAACTGGAAATAGCTCTGCCCCTCCTGCTTCTGCACGCCGTTGTCAAAACGGGGATAGAGGAAAAGTTGGGTGGTCAGATATTTATTGATACGAAGGTTGATTGTATTCTCCCACTCCGCCTTGAAATTGTCGTAGTCATAGAAGGCATAGAGTCGGCATGACCAGCTGATTTGCTTAGTGAAATTCACATTGGAATTGATGGTGACCGTCGAACCGAACTTCGATATGGAATGTTTGCCCTCTTCAATGCCGAATCTCGTGACGAGGGCCGTACGGTCGCAGTATTTCGTGTTGACGGCGATGGGCGCGATGTTGGCCGAGAGGCTTCCCTTCTTGTAGTTCAGTTTATAGTCCATACCGAGCGAGGCTGTCATTTCAAAAGGCGACATGAAGTCCGACGACACATTGTCGGAATTGGACTGGTACGTCTTGTAGAATTGTGTCCAGGATTGCAGGGAGAGGGTGTAGTACCAGTGTTTCGTGGCCTGAAGTCCGATTTTATTGGTCAGACGCAGGAGGTCGGCATTCGTCTTGAACTTATGGTTGGTGTCGGAGGTGGTGGTTTGAAAACCCAAACGGGTCTCCAACTTGTTGGTGAAGATGAGTTTCTGCTTGTTGTCGTAGTTTGCCTCAATGTTGAATTCTCCCAGCATCGACAGGTAGTCATCTCCACCTTTGTACCAGTTGTCCGTGACGTAGTACTGCATGAATTTCAACTTGAAATTTCCCTTTATCGTCCAGAAATTAGGCTTTCTGACGGTGATGCTGAAATTGCCTTGGTCAAAGAAATCGCGCACTTTCGTGTCCTTTTCAATCTTTGCCGGCGCATCTGCCACGGTGGAGGCATCCACTGTCTTTTTTTCCGATAGGGCAGCTTTCTTCTTGTCGGTTTCCTTTGTTGGGGCGCTGACGGTGATGGTAGGCGTAAGATTATGCTTCACCACCTGCGGAAAATGGGCATAATTGTACATCAGGGCACGACTGATGGGTGCTGAAGCCTGCGGCACGAGCGAGAGCAGGCCTCCGTCCCCGATATACGCAACCTGGGAACTGCCGAGGGTGCCCAGCTGAGCCTTCAGCTGGCTTCTCAGTAAGGTGGTGCCGGAAAACAGGGGAAAATAGTAGGGATTGATGAGCGTCGGCTTCTCCGTCAGTTCTTTCCGCGCACGGCTGAGTGCCATCAGACTGTCCAGTTTCTCGCCATAGAGGATGGCCGTGGCTTTCAGAGTGTCGGCCAAGGTCGGTTCAATATGCACCATGCTCCCCCTGTCGAAGCGTGCGGAATGCTGGGCGCAGGAAAGGGTAGGGAAGAATGTCGCTGCCAGCAGGCAGGCAAGGGATAGTTGTATGCGGTCTGACTTCATTGGTTTTGTTGGGGATGAAAAAAAAGAGGCTTCCGCTTCTACTTGACGCCCCTTCGATCCAAGGCTTCGGCATATTTCCGGGCGTTCTGAAGATGGGTGGCATAGTCGGCGGCAAAGTTGTGTGTACCGGAAAAATCCTCCTTCGCACACATATATATATAATTATGCTCCCTGAAATCAATCACGGCCTGCAGGCTTGCCATGGATGGGATGCAGATGGGGCCTGGAGGAAGTCCGGGGTTTTTGTACGTGTTGTAGGGGCTATCCACCTTGAGGTGCTCATGCCTGATGCGTCTGATGCTAAAGTCGCCCAGGGCAAATTTCACGGTAGGGTCGGCCTGCAGGGGCATGCCCATTCGGAGCCGGTTGATGTACATTCCTGCCACATCCGCGCGTTCGCTGTTGGCCTGCGTCTCCTGCTCCACGATGCTTGCCAGCGTGATGGCCTGCGCGGGGGTGAAGCCCGGCATCACCCGCCCGAGTCGTGCTTGCCTATCCTCGGTCCAAAAAGCCTTGCTCTCGCGCTCCATCCTTTCCATAAGACGGGAGGGGGTGATGGTCCAATAAAGTTCATAGGTGTTGGGCAGGAAGATGCAGAGGGCGGTCTCGGGAGTCAGCTCGTACTTGGCCAGCAATGTCGAATCCGTCAGGCCGACGTAAAAACTGTCGGCAGGCATTTCAAGATGCTTCCCCAGAAAATCTGCCATATCCTCCACTGTACGTACAAGGGGCACGGTAAGACGCAGCGGCGTCTCGTTTCCGCTTCTCAGATGATTGAAGGCTTTGATGAATGGCATGCCCGAACCGATATCATAGCGTCCGGGATGAATATGGTGGGCATAGCCCGTAGCAGCCGCCAGCAGGGTATAGGCCATGCGTCCCGGCATTCCGCAATGAGCCTTCACCATCTTCTCCACTTGACTGGCATCATCGCCCCTATGGATGCTGACGATGCACGCTTCGGAACCTACAGGCAGCAGAAGCCCACAGCCCAAAAATCCTATGCCCGACAGCAACACCAGGGCTGCCGCAATAATCATGTTTTTGTACTTCTTCATGACTTTTTTCACCTTTTTTCGAGTGTTTTCACTGCAAAATTAAGCATTTTTGCTGTTTCGTGCGCTATTTCTCGCTGTTTTATATGGGATAAATCGACAATTATGGTAAATTTGCACAAAACATCAGGAAATGAGCATCTGTGCAAGCCTGTTTTGCAGTTGCACCACGTGTATCGTGTTTGGCCTTTGAGCGGTCATTAAGGTGCATCGCAGGGACTTTCCGAAAGGCAGCCGATGCCTTTTTTAATTAATGTGTAGTCTATAATGCAGAATGGTACAATGTGTGTACTGCCTGCACAGGTAATTTTACATTATTCATTATACATTAAAACCCTCCCCCTTTTTTTCCACCGACAATTTTTACTAAAACACAGAGTATGCTAACTTATAAGTATGTCGACTATGTCTCCCTGATTGAGCATACGGTAAAGGCGCATTGGAACCACAATGCCTTGACCGACTTCCAGGGACAGACATGTCAGTATAAGGATGTGGCTCGCAAGATAGAGAAACTTCATATCCTTTTTGAGAATGCCGGCGTGCAGCCAGGCGACCGTATTGCCATCTGCGGAAGAAACAGTGCCCATTGGGCCGTGGCATTCCTCGCCACCCTGACCTATGGTGGAGTGGTGGTGCCCATTCTCCACGAGTTCAAGGCGGAGCAGGTGCATAATATCGTCAACCATAGCGAATCGCGGCTGCTGTTTGCCGGCGACTTCGTGTGGCCCACCCTCAATCCCGACGAGATGCCGGGTCTTGAGGGTATTGTCCATCTGCCGGACTTCTCCCTGAAAGTGAGCCGCAGCGAACGCCTCACCGAGGCACGCGCTCATCTCAACGAGTTTTTCGGACGCAAGTATCCCGAACGTTTCACTTCGGCCGATGTCCACTATGTGCCCCAGCCTGATGGCGAAGCCCTCTCCATGATCAACTATACCAGCGGCTCCACGGGAAGCCCCAAGGGCGTGATGATTCCCTACAGGGCATTGTGGAGCAACTACGAGTTTGCCGTCGAGGTGATTGGCACCCATTGCAAGCCGGGCGACAAGCTCGTGAGCATGCTCCCCATGGCCCACATGTATGGCATGGCTTTCGAGTTCCTCTTCGAATTTCTCTACGGCATTCACGTGCATTTCCTCAATCGTCTGCCCAGCCCGAAAATCATCGTTCAGGCATTTGCCGAGGTGAAGCCCTGCATCGTCATCGCCGTGCCGCTCATCATCGAGAAGATTATCCGCAAGAACGTGCTCCCCAAGGTGCAGACCCACACCATGCAGGTGTTGCTCCGCATGCCTGTGGTGAAGGGTAAGATTCTGGAGAAAATCCGCTATGAAATCCAGAAGGTGTTCGGTGGCCGATTCTATGAGGTCATCATGGGTGGAGCAGGCCTGAATCCCGATGTGGAGCGCTTCCTGCGCATGATTGGGTTCAACTATACCGTGGGCTATGGCTCCACGGAATGTGCACCCATCATGAGCTATGAAGACTGGGACAAGTTTGCCTTCGGCAGCTGCGGAAAGGTGGCCCCTCGCATGGAAGTCCGCATCAATTCGGCCGACCCGCAGAATGTTCCGGGGGAAATCCTCATGCGTGGAGCAAACGTCATGCTGGGCTATTACAAGAATCCCGAAGCCACAGCCGCCACCATCGATGTCGAGGGGTGGTACCACAGTGGCGATATGGGTGTGATGGACAATGAGGGCAACATCTACATCCGCGGACGTTGCAAGAACATGCTTTTGGGCAGCAACGGCCAGAACATCTATCCGGAGGAGATAGAGGACAAACTCAACTCCATGCTGTATGTCACCGAGAGCATCGTCATCCAAAAAGGCGAAAAACTCTATGCCCTCATCTATCCCGATTGGGAGCATCTGGAGAAGGACGGCCTGACGCACAAGGAGATTCTTGCACAGATGGATACCAATATCCGCGAACTCAATCTCCGCATCAACAAATACGAGCAAATCGTAGGCTACAAGCTCTACAAGGAAGAATTTGAAAAGACACCAAAGAAATCCATCAAACGATTCTTGTACGAAGACGCCGAAATCGACTGAAAAACAGAAAAACGCACATCGTCCTGCAAAAAAACTGAAAAATTATTTGGTGAAAACCACAGTTTGATGTACATTTGCGCCCGAAAAGTCAGAGGGATGTTCTTGGAAGGGCAATGAGCAGGAGGGGATAATCCTCCCGTCTGCGGCCTGTCTTACCAACTTTTCCCATCGACACCCCCACCTTAATAACAATAAATACAGATATCGTATGAAGTCGTTTTATTTTGCAGGGTTCTTTTTTTACTTTGCCTTTCAGGTAGAGCGGGAATCCATTGCCAAGAATTGACGAGCCAAACACATACGAATGACTTTCATGCTATAAATTCCCGCTTCCCAAATTCAGGAGGCGGGATTTTTTTGAAATCGAGGAAGCAAACCTTCCACATGCACCAACACAACAACTAATCCCTCCTCTCAACATCCATTCCCGACTACCATGCAACAAATTGCCATACAAGGAATCCCAGGCAGTTTCCACGACATCGCCGCCCATCAGTTCTTCGCCTCCAGCGAAATAGAATCCATCTGTTGCGATACTTTTGAGGATGTTTTCACATCCATGCGTTCCAATCCCGAGCATTGCCTGGGACTCATGGCCATCGAAAACACCATAGCAGGCTCTTTGCTCCACAATTATGAACTGCTCCGCGACAGCGGCGACCGCATCGTCGGCGAACATAAGCTGCATGTGGAACACGCCCTGCTCTGCCTGCCGGAGGACGACTGGAACACGCTCACCGAGGTCAACTCGCATCCCGTGGCATTGATGCAATGCCGGAATTACCTCCAGCGCCATCCTTCGCTCCGTGCCGTCGAGGCCTACGACACTGCCGGGGCCGCAGCCGATATTGCCCGCGAACATTTGCGTGGCCATGCTGCCATCTGCCATGCCAGTGCTGCAGAACTGTATGGCTTGAAGGTGCTGGAGAACTGCATCGAGGACAACAAGCACAATTTTACCCGATTTCTCGTCATGGCCGATGCAGAATGCCGCTCCATCAAGAATCCCTTCGGATTCCCCAACAAGTCGAGCATCGTGTTTGCCTTGCCCCACGAAGAGGGCAGCCTGGCGCAGGTACTGGCCATCTTGAGTTTCTATAAAATCAATCTCACCAAAATCCAGTCGCTTCCCATCATTGGCCGGGAGTGGGAGTATCTGTTCTACGTCGACCTCCAATTCGACGATTACCATCGCTATCATCAAAGCATCGAGGCCGTTCGCCCCCTCACCCGCGAACTGCGCCAACTGGGTGAATACCAGGCCGCTCTCTAAATGCTTAAGAGCCAGCCATATAGCAACTGCATAAATTCCAACCATGAACAAGACCATATTACCAGCCGAAAGGCTCTCCCTCACTGAGGAATACTATTTTTCGCGCAAACTGGCCGAAGTGGCCCGGATGCGACAGGAGGGGCATGATGTCATCAGCCTTGCCATAGGCAGCCCCGACCTTCCGCCTCCCCCTGCCGCCATCGATATGCTTTGCAATGTGGCCCACGACCCTCGCGCCCACGGCTATCAGCCTACCAAGGGTACCCCGGAACTTCGCGCAGCCATGGCACGCTTCTACCGGCGACATTTCAATGTCACCATCGACAGCGAATCGGAAGTGCTTCCGCTCATAGGCAGCAAGGAGGGCATACTGCACACCACCTTGGCATTCGTCAATCCTGGCGACACCGTGCTCGTTCCCGATCCCGGCTATCCCACCTACACCTCCCTTTCGAAATTGCTGGGGGCGCAGGTGCTACATTATCCACTGCTCCCCGAGTCGGGCTATCAGCCGGATTTCGAGTTCCTGGAGCATCTCGACACCACCCGCGTGCGTTTGTTATGGGTGAACTATCCCCACATGCCCACCGGGGCACGTCCGCAGCATTCCACCTATCAGCGGCTTGTGGCATACGCCAGGGAGCGCGGAATCGTCATCGTCAACGACAACCCCTACAGCTTTATCCTCAACTCCGGAAGCCGCATGAGCATCATGCAGGTCGAGGGTGCCCGAGAATGCTGTGTGGAACTCAATTCCATGTCGAAGAGCCACAATATGCCTGGATGGCGCGTAGGAATGCTCGTGGCATGTCCGAAGTTCATACAATGGGTGCTGAAGGTAAAGAGCAACATCGATTCGGGCACTTTCCGCGGACTTCAATTGGCTGCTGCTGCCGCCATCGATGCCGATGATGAGTGGCACAGGCAGTTCAATGTGGAGGTATATGCCGCCCGCAGGCACTATGCCGAGGCCGTGATGCGGGCATTGGGATGCAAAGCCGATTTCGAGAGTCAGACGGGCATGTTTCTCTGGGGACGCATCCCTGATGACCACCCGCTGCTTCCTTCGCTTCATCTGGGCGAAGCCGACATCCGCTCCGAAAAGTTTGCCGACCGCATTCTCCAGGATGCCGATGTCTTCATCACCCCTGGCTTTATCTTCGGCCGTGGCGGCAACGACTACGTTCGCCTTTCGCTCTGCGCACCCGAGGAGCGCATAGCCGAAGCGCTGGAGCGCATTGAGCGGCTTCAACTTGCCTAACCTCCTCTCCCATACAAAAACATTCAAACACAAAAAAACTATGGAACTGGAACTACAGCCCCTTAATCTTCCTGGCATCGACGCCACCCGACGTCCTCTCGTCATTGCCGGACCCTGCTCGGCCGAGTCCGAGGAACAAGTGCTCACCACCGCCCTGCAGCTTGCAGCCAATGGCATCCGCATCATGCGAGCCGGCATCTGGAAACCACGCACCAAGCCCGGTGGCTTCGAGGGTGTGGGCGAGGCAGGATTGCCCTGGCTTCGAAGAGTACACGAAGAGTGCGGTATGCTCACCGCCACCGAAGTGGCCAACGCTACCCATGTGAAGGCCTGTCTGGATTATGGCATCGACATCCTCTGGATTGGTGCCCGCACTTCGGCCAATCCCTTTGCCATGCAGGAAATTGCCGATGCCCTGCAAGGACACGATGTGCCGGTGCTCGTGAAGAACCCCGTCAATCCCGACCTCGAACTCTGGATCGGTGCCCTGCAGCGGCTGAACAATGCCGGCATACAGCGGCTGGCTGCCATTCATCGCGGATTCTCTTCCTATGACAAGCGCATATACCGCAATCCCCCCATGTGGCACATTCCCATCGAGCTCCGTCGGCGCATACCCTCCCTGCCCATCCTTTGCGACCCCAGCCATATCGGTGGAAGGCGCGAACTGGTGGCACCGCTCTGTCAGCAGGCTATGGATTTGGGATTCGACGGACTGATTGTGGAGAGCCACTGCCAGCCCGACTGCGCATGGAGCGATGCGAAGCAGCAGGTCACTCCGGATATCCTGGAGTTTATCCTCGAAAAACTCACCATCCGAAACGACCTGAGCACTACCGAGAGCCTTGAGGCACTCCGACGCCAAATCGACGAAGTGGACAATCAGCTGCTGGAACTTCTCGCCACACGCATGAGAATCAGCCGTGAAATCGGTGAATACAAGAAGGAACACAACATGACCGTGGTGCAAACTATGCGCTATACGGAAATTCTGGAAAAGCGCGGTGCGCAGGGAGCACTCAACGGCATGACCAGCAGCTTCATACGCGACATCTTCGAGCATATCCATGAGGAGTCCGTGGCCCAGCAGATTGAAATCATGAACAAATAGCCACCTTTCCACCTCCACCATGAGAATCCTCGTACTTGGAGCCGGAAAGATGGGCTCCTTCTTCGTCGACCTCCTGAGTTTCGACCACGAGACGGCAGTGCTCGATGTCGATGCGCGTCGCCTTCGCTTTATGTACAATACGCAACGCTTCACCTCGCTCGACGAAGTGGATGCCTTTGCCCCAGAACTTGTGGTCAATGCTGTCACGCTGAAGCACACCACCCGCACTTTTCTCGATGTCATCCCCCATCTTCCCAAGGACTGCATCCTCTCCGATATCGCCTCGGTGAAGACTGGCCTCCATGAGTTCTATGAGGCTCAAGGCATGCGCTATGTGTCCACCCATCCCATGTTTGGCCCCACATTTGCCAATCTCGGACAGCTTGCCGACGAAAATGCCATCATCATCACTGAGGGCGACTATATGGGTCGCCTCTTCTTCCGCGACCTCTACTCGCGCCTGGGGCTTCATATCCACGAGTGTACGTTCGAGGAGCACGATGAAACCATGGCCTATTCCCTCAGCATCCCCTTTGTCAGTACCTTTGTATTTTCGGCCGTCATGAAGCGTCCCGATGCTCCCGGCACCACCTTCAAGCGGCATCTGCGTATTGCCAAAGGCGTGCTGGGCGAGGATGAGGGTTTGCTGCGGGAAATCCTCTTCAACCCCCGTACGGCTGGACAGCTGGAGCATGTAGGGGTGGTGCTGAAGGAACTGCAGGACATCATCAGCCGCCGGGATGAGCAGGCGCTGAAGGATTTTCTTGCAAGGATTAGACAAAGAGTATTGCGATAGCCCGTATCTTCCCATGTCTTTTTAGGGAGAGTGTACCTGGGCATGACAAGGCGGCCACTGTGGATGATCCACGGTGGCCGCCTTGTCATGATGCGCATCCGTTGTCATGTACTGCATTTCCTGTTGTATAATAGGGCTACGCGTATCGGGACGAAGCGGAGCATAACATAACGTGAGTTCGATGAATTGCGTTTGAGACAATCTATGTGAGATAACGGCATTATATTTACTGCGTGATTGATGTATGTCAACTTCACAGCCGATAAGGTTAATAACCTTGCAGCCGTAAGGTTAATAACCCTACAGCCGTAAGGTTATTAACCTTATCGGCGATACTGTTGTATCGGTTTGTCTTTCCATTCAGTACAAATTCATCGAACTCACATTAACATAGAGAGGCAGCCTCATTTCCTCCGCTCTCTCCGCAGAATGTTCTGCAGTTCAAACACCACTTCCGGATGCTTCTCGGCCAGATTCTCCTTCTCGCCGTCCACCCTCACGTCGTAGAGCTGTGGGGTAGGGGAATTGCCCGTCTCCACCTTCTCCAACTGCATGAAAGCCCGTCCGTCGCTCGGCTCGATGTATTTCCACTCCGGCGTACGTACGGAGAGCGTGTGGCTCAACGACTGCTCTATCACGTAGGGACGTGCATGTTCGCCGTCGCCCAGCAGATTGCCAAGATGCGGCTGGCTGTCCGTGGCATGCCCCTTCGGAATCCTCGCCCCCAACATCTCGCCAAACGATGCCAGCAAGTCGATGTGCGACATGAGGGTATGGCTCTCGGCTCCGCCCTTGATGCCTTTCGGCCAGCGCGCAATCAGCGGCACTCGGGTGCCACCTTCAAAAGCACTGTACTTGTTGCCACGCAAGGGGCCGGCAGGACGATGGCCATGAAGCAGTTCCTCGGCATGGTCCTCATAGCCATCGTTCACCACAGGGCCGTTGTCGCTGGTGAGCAGAATGAGGGTATTGTCGTCGAGTCCCATATCCTTCAGGGCTTCCACGACGCGTCCCACGGTCCAGTCAAACTGCGCGATGGCATCTCCCCGAAGTCCCATCTTGTTCTTCCCCCTGAAGCGGTCGTGCGGGAATCGCGGCACATGAATATCGTTCGTGCAGAGATAGAGGAAGAAGGGCCTGTCGCGGTTCTCCTCGATGAATTTCACTGCGTGCTCCGCTATGCTGTCGGCAATGTTCTCGTCCTTCCAGAGTGCCTTGCCTCCTCCCTTCATATATCCGATGCGCCCTATGCCATTCACGATGGAATGGTTGTGGCCATGGTTCGGGCAGGACTTGAGGTTATAGAGCTGTTCGGGATTGTCGCGTCCCGTAGGTTCTCCCGGGAAATTCTTTTCATAGCTGACCTCGATAGGAGCCGTAGGATCATAGTTGGCCACAAAGCCGTTTTCGATGAACACGCAGGGCACGCGGTCGGCCGTAGCTGCCATGATGTAGTGATAGTCAAAGCCGATGTCCTGAAGTCCGCAAGGCAACGGGGCATTCCAGTCCTGGGCTGCCGTTTCATCGCCAAGCCCCAAATGCCACTTGCCGATGGCACCGGTGCGATAGCCCGCACTATGGAAAAGGTCGGCCATCGTGTATTGGTTCGGAGTGATGATCATCTTGGCATTTCCTGCGGCAATGTCCGTGTCGGGACGTCGCCAGGAGTATTCCCCCGTGAGGAGGGAATAGCGCGACGGTGTACTGGTGGCAGCCACAGCATGTGCCTGCGTGAAGCGTATGCCTTCCGTGGCCAGGCGATCCACATGGGGAGTCTCCACATTTCGGGCACCGTAGCATCCCAAGTCACCATATCCCAGGTCGTCGGCAAGAATCACCACGACATTCGGAGGAGCCTGTTGTGCAGCTGTCGACAAAGGAAGGAGCAGGAGCGGGGAAAAGAACAAAGGTGCGTTTTTCATAGGTTGTATAATAATTATATAGAGGTATTCCGCTTATACTGAGGTATTCCGCTCTCATTTGCGGGCGATGCCGCGAAGGTACGAAAAAGTTTTTGTATTCCCACAGACTGAAGGGTGAATCCCGGTGCAAAAACAGGAGGGTAAAGGACAATATAGGGGTATTTTTTGCAAATCATGCAGATTATAGAGAAAAACAGGGCATATGTCGGCAAAAGAATGTACATTTGCAAACAAACGTGAAGCTGCTTATGCGAAAAGCATGCTCTCCACGGGGGAAAAATGACACATGACTAAACGTACACCATCCCTACCATTTACTGTTTTTTTTACTCATCAATCACTAACCAATCCATTATGAAGAAGTATTACTCATCATTTTACGTGCTTCTCCTTTCCGCTTTCTCGGCTAACGGCGCATGGGGCGCGGAGATTGCTCCTGTTTCCGACGAGATGGTCGGCAGCAATGTTGAACTGGCACAGAAGATAGCCGGAGAATACAATGCCGTGCAGAAGGGCGAGACCACTTTCAACGACTGGTTCGACTGGGAGTCCTTCACCCGCAGCTATAGGACGACTGTCGAGGCAGAAGGCGACAATGTCTATGTCAAGAATTTCAATGACTATGGCAGCGAAACGGTGCTGATAGGCACGGTGGATGCCAGTGCGATGCAGGTGGTGTTTGAAAACCAGCGCGTCTACGTCGGATGGGTCCCCTACTCCTTCTGCAGTCCTGAGGGCGGTACGTTCACAGCCACCATCAGCGATGATTTCTCCTCGATTTCCTTCAGTCCCTTCTGGATTACCTACGACGAAGATCCGTACGAAAAAACCGAAAGCCTCGAACTCTCGCACATGGAGGCTCCTGTGATGGAATGGTGCGTGACGGGTACCACACACTTCGAGACCAACGATGGCATCACCTCTGAGTATATTGCCGACAACAAGAGCGTCATGCTGACAAAGTATATGCAGGGCACTGAGGCACGCTATGAGCTCTCCAGCCTCGGAGGTGTGTACGAATTTGCACCCTCCGTACAGTTCACCGTGAACAAGGACGGTACGCTCAATTATCTCAATGCCTTTGCCGGATGCTGGTACGATGGCGTAAATTCGTACTTCGATAGTGTCGTGGCCTATTCCAGCGATGACGACGACAGGCCGGCATCAGGTATCAGCGGAGATGCCGAGAGCGGACAGATGTATTTCCAATATGAATACTACGAGAATTTCAATGACTGGGCACCCACGGAAATGGGTATGTTCACCTTCACCTGGGGCACAGCCGCCTTGCCGAAATATACCACCGATCCTGCCAGCGGCAGCGAAGTGGAGGGCTTCGACCGCATCGTCTACACATTCGATGGGGTAAATGTCGCGGATTTCAGCAGCGACTACGAGGTGAGCATCGTCGACGAAGAAGGTAATCCCGCTTGTGAAAATGTCAGCATGGCTTGGACGGCAGGCATGAACCAGCTGGCTGTCAACTGCAGCATGGTGACGGAACCCGGCACCTACACCATCACTATCCGCAAGGGCAGCGTCATCCTCGACGGTGTGACGTATGATGGCAACATCACCATTACGCTGAATGTGGTGAAGTCATGGAGCGGCGAATATGAAATGCCCGATGAAGTGGCTTCCATCGACGAACTGACCAGCCTGCCCGTCACCTTCCTCTATGCCAAGGAGGTGGAGCGCAGCGGTTATGCCGTTTTGGGTGCCGTCTACGACACGAACGGCGAAGTCTATGGTCTCATCTTCTCCAACGGCACGAACAGCAATCTGGCTGGAGGCATCGAGACGGAGGGTGCCACCGCTACCGTACACTTTGAGAAGATGTCCAGTCTTCGTGCCCAGAATGCTCGCCTGGCCGAATCCTTCGCCAAGAAGGTAGGGGCTTTCGTCAGTCCTTCTACGGGTGTGGCCACAGTATACATCGCTCCGAAGAGTTTCAAGGTGGATGGTGCAGTGTTCGGTGAGGCCATCGTGAAGACCATTGAAGTGACGGGGGCCGGACAGACCACGGGCATCGATGGCATTGACATCGAGCAGCGTACGAACTCCTACGACCTCCAGGGTCGCAAGTTGGCACGTCCTGTCCACGGACAGACGTTCATCAGCAATGGCAAGAAAGTGGTGAAATAATCACCTGAACTCTACCAGCTTCATCGATAAAAGTGCCCGGGTAGTTTTACGCATCACCCGGGCACCTTCTTTCTTCATCTCCTCCCCTCCTTTCTTCTCTGTCATATCCTTTTGCCTCTTTGACAACGTCTTTCCCATAGGAAAAATCCCGTGTCGTTGATGATAAAATAGCGGGATTATTGTTGATGTTACTTGACAAAATGCGGGTATAACTCATAAATTCTAAATGCTGTAAAGCAAAAAATGGCGCACTATGTGCTTGAGATATAGGCAAATTTGGTAAATTTGCACAAAACTTTACAATATATTTCTATCAGTACGGCTGGCGTATGCCATTAGTACGTGCTGCCTATAAGGCAGTTTTAACCTTACAGGATTATTTATTGCTTGATAATTATATTCTCTTTTTATTCATTCATCAATTAAACAACACAAAAAAATGAAGAAATTTGTCTTTTCTTTTGTGGCATTGTTCGTTTCGCTCGTTGCCTCAATGAGTGCATCGGCAAGTGAACTGCAGGCTGCTCCCGCTACCGACCAGCAGGAGAATGGTGCCATTGCAGCCGCTTCAATGACCAATGCCGATGTCGTGAACCGTCTGGTAGGCATGTTCGATGTAGTTGCCACCGGACAGGGACGAAACTCATCGAAAGTAGATTTCGCACCCTTCACCAAGGAGTACGAGTCGGAAATCGTTGCAGATGGCGATGATATCATCATCAAGAACTGCGACGGCAACGGCAACAACTTCCGTGGTACCGTCAACGCCGAGGAAATGTGCATCGACTTTGAGCCCGTTCCCTACGTTTCGTATTGGTACACCGCTACCGCTCCCGACTGCGAGAGTGGCTTCAAGGCCTACATCAGCGAGGACTTCAACACCATCACCTTCGACGAGTGGTATCGCGTGTATATCACGAGCACGGTAACCATCTACGACATGATTGAGACTCAGGTGCTCACGCGTCAGCCCGAAATTGTCACGGAATGGAGCGTTACGGCTACGAGTGCCTATACCCGCGAGGATGGCACACCCTCCTGGTACGTCAGCGGCCGCGAGGATGTCACGCTCACGAAGTACTCCAAGGGCGAGAAGGTATACTATGAGATTTCCACCCTCGGTGGCGACTATAACAAGCAGCACAATGCACAGTTCTCCGTCAATGAGGATGGCACTCTCAAATTCCTCAACTGGGGTTCATACAGCCGTTATCTGTACATCCAGAACGACTACGACGTGATGTATCCTCAGGTAGAGGTTTCTTCCTTCGAGGGCAACGAGAAGGGTGGTGCAGTATCCTTCGGCTATGATTATTGCTCCAGCTACTGGGGTTCGACCGATGAGCAGGGCACCTACACCCTCTCTTGGGGTTCCTACATTCCCGCTACCGTCATCACCGATCCTGCTGATGGCAGCGAGGTGGAAAGCTTCTCACGTATCGAATACACCTTCCCCGACTATGGTTTGGCTGATTGCGACATCACCGACAAGACCTACAATGTGACCATCGTCGATGAGAATGGCAATCCTGCTTGCGAAACTGTAGTGCTCGGCTGGGGTACTGACTACAACCAGCTTGAGGTGTACTGCTCGCCCGTGACCGAACCCGGCACCTACACCATTACCATCCACAAGGGTTCCGTTTATCTCGACGGTGAGGTCTACAACCACGACATCGTGACGAAACTCACCGTGGTGGCCGAGTGGAACGGCGAGGTAGAACTGCAAGAGAGCGTCAGCAGCATGGACGACTTCCAGCACTTCAATGTGAAGTTCCCCTATGCACGCGACCTCAAGACCACCAACTATGGTGTGCTCGGTGCCGTTTATGATGCTTCCGGTGCCGTCTATGGCCTCATCTTCTCCACTCCTTCCGCCAACCATGCTGGTAGTGTTGATGTCATGGGCTCTACCGCCATCGTACACTTCGAGCCGCTCGCCGATGTCGCTGCTCGTGTAGGCGAGGCCACGGCTGCTGCTTATGCTCAGAAGGTGGCAGGCTTCATTGCTCCTGCTTCGGGTGTTGCCACAGTATATATCTGCCCGAAGAGCTTCAGCGCAGGTGGTGAGGTATATGATGCTTCCATCAAAGCTGAGTACTATATTGCCGGAAATGGCCAGACCACGGGTATCGAGAGCATCGCCACAGAGAATGGCCGCAAGGAGTACTTCGACCTCACCGGTCGCAAGGTGGCTCGTCCTGCCAAGGGCCAGTTGCTCATCTCCAATGGTGTAAAGGTTGTCAAATAAAGCCTTCTTGCGAGCCTCATCATGGATGATTCGTAAGATATAGATTATAGCATACATCCCGGATGCAGTCAGTGCATTCGGGATGTATTTTTATATCATTGCCTGCATAATCATAAGCATCCATGTAAATTATTGCTGTCCGGTAAAACTTTTGCAAGCCAAATAAATTAGGGCTGACACTTCTCACGAAGTATCAGCCCTTTTGGTTATCTTTGTTGTTGCAAAA
>CAMGOT010000026.1 GCA_946060685.1 uncultured Bacteroidales bacterium | reverse complement strand
CAGCCCTTAACCGCCAGTTGGCACAGATGCTCAAAGGCGGAGTAATCATGGATGTCACTACCCCTGAGCAGGCACGTATTGCCGAGGCTGCAGGTGCATGTGCAGTAATGGCTCTGGAGCGCATTCCTGCCGACATCCGAGCCGCCGGAGGAGTTTCGCGCATGAGCGACCCTAAAATGATCAAAGGCATTCAGGCTGCCGTGAGCATTCCTGTGATGGCAAAGTGCAGAATCGGACATTTTGCAGAGGCACAAATCCTCGAAGCCATCGAAATCGACTATATCGACGAGAGCGAGGTGCTCTCACCGGCCGACGATGTGTACCATATCGACAAGCGGAAGTTTCAGGTGCCGTTCGTGTGTGGCGCCAAGGATCTCGGCGAGGCGCTGCGTCGCATCAGCGAGGGTGCTACCATGATACGCACGAAGGGCGAGCCCGGAACGGGCGACGTGGTGCAGGCCGTGCGCCACATGAGAATGATGCAGAGCGAAATCCGACGCATCGCATCCCTGGGCGACGACGAGCTCTATGAGGCCGCCAAGCAGCTGAGGGTGCCGTTTGAACTCGTGCAGTACGTACACGACAACGGACGCCTGCCCGTCGTGAACTTTGCCGCCGGAGGCGTCGCCACACCTGCTGATGCTGCACTCATGATGCAGCTCGGAGCTGAGGGAGTGTTTGTGGGAAGCGGTATCTTCAAGAGCGGAAATCCCGAGAAGAGAGCGCAGGCTATCGTGAAGGCCGTGACGAACTACAACAACCCGAAAATCCTGGCAGAACTCAGCGAAGACCTTGGAGAGGCCATGGTGGGCATCAACGAGGACGAGATACAGCTTCTCATGGCTGAGCGCGGAAAATAACCGACGGCAAGAAAGAGTGTCATGAAAATTGCCATTCTCGCCCTACAGGGGGCGTTTGCCGAGCATCAGGAGGTGCTGGAAAGCCTGGGCGTGCAGACTTTCCTCGTGCGAAACCTACAGGACTGGGAGCAGGAGAAGCAGGCTCTCGTGATTCCCGGAGGAGAGAGTACGGCCATGACGCGCATCATGCGCGACCTCGGACTGTGGACTCCCATACGGCATGCCATCATGGAGGGATTGCCCGTGTTCGGGACGTGTGCCGGACTCATCATGCTCGACGACACGCATCTCGGAACGATGGACATTACCGCCCAGAGGAATGCCTACGGACGCCAGTTGGGAAGCTTCTTTACGCAGGATGAGTTTGCCGGAATAGGGCGCGTGCCCATGACTTTCATCCGTGCGCCGTTCATCGAAAGGGCGGGCCAAGAGGTGGAAATCCTGGCCACCGTGCAAGGAAGGGTCGTGGCGGCACGACAGCAGCGGCAACTCGTATGCGCCTTCCATCCGGAACTGACACCCGAAGACAAGCGCATCCACGAGTTCTTCCTCAGCATCATCCGGCAATAAAGTCGGGGCTAAAGATAAAAAGAACGGCAGGCAATAAAAAGTGAATTCATAGTAGTATACTCATAGTAGATTTGCCTGCTTTAGGCGGGGGCTGGCGAGCCCTCGTCGTTTCATAAACAAAGGACCTTCTTTGGACACATGATCCAAGGGAGGTCCTTCTGTATTTGTATAGACATATGCGCAAGCCTTGCGAAGCGCCTGTATGCCTTGCGTCTGTATGCCTTCTGTAAGCCATGTAAGCGTGCGTAAGGCGTAAGCCTTACGTAAGCCTTGTACAGGGAACGAAAACGGGGAGCGAAAGGGGCTTTTTTGTGTCGGGGAAAAGGGGGAGTTTGAGCAAAGAAAACTTGAAAATGCCATCTCGGAGATGGCAAAATCCGCATACTGAAGGATTTGGGATAATTTGCTGGTTTTATGAGGGCCGCAACGATTCCCAAGGAGGCAGTTCGGGCAGGAAAGAGGCCGAAAGGGTGGAATAGTCCATGCGGCAACAGAAATGCTGGAGACCGTTGCTCACCACCAGATAGGCGGCACGAAGCACGGCATTATAGCTCTGAATCTGAGAGAACACCTGTTGCGTGATGCCCACGCTGGGGGCTTTGTATTCAACAATCATGAGGGGCTGGCCGTCGGAAGGGGAATAGACCACGGTATCGCAACGACGGGTGACTCCGCTAAGCGTCAGGCTAATCTCGTTGGCCACAAGGGCCGGAGGATAGTGGAGATGATGGATCAGATAGGACACGAAATGCTGGCGTACCCATTCTTCGGAGGTCAGGGTGATGTAGCGATGGCGCTGGGGGTCGAAAATCTGCTGCCGGCCGTTGCTGCCCGTCTGGATGCGGGCGTGGATGGGGGGAAGATGGAGCGGGGGGAAGAGGGAGGCATTCATGGGCTCGGAGGAGGAGGGGAAGGGAAAAGGAGGGGAGAACGGGGGGAGAAGGGAAGCTCGCGGAGGGAGCGACTCGCGGGGCATCATCGGTTGGGGCCGAAGGATTCGTAGGTGCCGTCGTCGTAGAACACCCGAATCTCCTTAATCTTCCTCACGGAGGGTTCGGCGGAACAGGCGTGTTTCAGCTCGGTCAGCACCTCAAGAATCTGCATGTTGGTGGCCAAGTCCGACTGTTCATTTTTTCCACTCTTCGGCAAGGGTTGCTGAGGGGAAGGAATGTCGAAGATCGAGGGTTCGTCCGTGAGGGAAGGAGCGACGGAAGAAGGGGAACGGGAGCCTTCGGGCGAAAGGGGAAGGAGCATCTCGCCCTCGCCAAACAGCAGCCAGTTGATGCTCACGGAGGGAAAGGCCTGGTGGATGGATTGCACCAGATTGTTGGTAGGGGCGGTCTTGCCTTTATAGATGTTGGAGATGGTGGCAGGGGCTACCGCCAGTTCGTTGGCAAACTGCATTTGGCTCATCTGGAAATGATCCATGATTTGTCTGACGCGATCTTTCATAATGCGATGGGAGAGGAATTAAGGGGGTGAATGAATGGGGGATGATGAAGGGGGAGGAGGAGGTGGAATGAGGGTGGCGGGGGGAGGATGGAAAGGAGGGTGAAGTAGGGATGAAGCTGCGAGAGCAGGAGGGGGCGAAAAGGGTGGAAGAGGGTGGAAGGAGAGCCTGTGGCTGCGGGCATACGCGGGGATATCGTGCGTCCCGAAGCTGTCGGGAAGGGGGAAGAGGCGGTTCCTGCAAGGTGGGGAAGGGTGGCGATTCCCCGACTCCCGCGCTTTCTGCCCCATGCCGTTCGCCACTTTTGGCCGACGAGAGCGGCAGGAGGGGATGGTGGGGTGGTGAAAGGGGAAAATTCCGCTTCCGTAAATATATTACGGAGAAAATCTGCGCTTTGCCCGAAGGCTGGAGGGAAGGACGAGGGGGAGAGGCGGCCTATGCTGAGGGGCGGCCGAGGGAGAGGCGGCATTCCGATGCTTCACCCCCACCTCCGATACCCTCTTTTTTTAAGCGATGACAAAGGTAAAAAGAAAATTTCGGTCACACAAGAATATGAATTGAAAAATATAAATATAAATTTCCAGACATCATATTTGTAAACTGTAAAAAGTAAAACGGAAGGTTTATAAACGTAAATTCAAGTTTCTAAATATGAACATACGACCTATATCCTGCAATATAAGGAAAGATATAGAAAAACAAGGGCAAAACGCACTATTTTAGAAAGATAAAGAAGGCATTTTCGTGGATTTCCACTATATTTCACCCTATATGCAGAAATATAAGGTTTTATGGCAGAAAAAACGTGTGTACTATTTATCTAAACCATTCATTATAAGCGTATTATAAGAGACAGAACAGGCATGAATATTTATAGATTTAAATTCATAAATTTACGGTTCTGAACAAGAAACGTAAATCGTTCAGAAATCCAAATCGTTCAGAAACGTAAAATTTGGCCGCATTCAGTTTGGGATGCATTTACAAATATGAAATTTATATCTGTAAAACCATAATAGAAAAGAGTGTTAAAAAGACTGAAGAGCGAAAAGGAAGAGAAGAAAAAGGGAAAAACAACGCCTAAATGCCCAAAAACCGACCGGAGGGAAGGATAAAGGCGGTTTGCGCCCTTCTGAAACCATTAAAAACGAGGTTAAATAGTTGATAATCAGATGTTAAAAGCCAAAAAATCGTGTACAGGATTTTGACCCTAAAATAAAGGAAATAGGCGAGTTTGGGCAAAAAATCCCCCCTAAATGCCCTTTTTCGAAGCCCTTGGACCGTCGGTTTTCCAGCAAAAACGCCCCAAAATCACCCCAAAGTCATGATTTTACTTACCTAAACACCTCCCCAACCCTTTTATGGGCTTCCAGGACATCGGCAGAAAGCCGACAAAAAGGGGAGCAGGACGGGGGTGGAGCCTGGGATGGTAGCCTCGGGGCGGCAGGTGGTAGGAGCAGACTGCTATGGGAAGAAAAGTGCGGCGAAAGGCTGTAAATCCGAGATGCTGAACCTTTTTTACGACTGCAAAGCCCTCGCTACGCCTCCTGAAAGCTGATTGCAAGGCTTCGCAAGGGGAGGAGAAGGGGGCTTGTGGAGATTCGCACAGGAGGGTTCTGGCGCGACTTGAGGAACAGCCGTGGCCCGGGGGCGAGGGGAAGCAGGGGGAAGCAAAGGGAAGGGGCGGGAAGGAAGGGGAAAGGGGGAAGCGGGCAGAAGCCGGAACAGGTTCGGAGGGGAGAAAAAAGCATCCGTCATCCCCCCCGCAGGATGCGTAGGCAGACGACGGATGCGACAGGTCCGGCTTCCCGTGGACAAGGCCTGAAAGGCCGCAGGAGGGCCGCGGAAAAGGCAGGAAACGGATGCTGAAGGAGCGTGCCGGACGAAAGGCAGGACGAGGGAAAAGAAGGCGCAGGGAGAGCCTTAGTGGAGGATGAAGAAGAGGAGTTCCTTCATCAGTTCGCCCTCCCCCGTGGCAGGATTGTCCACGCCTTTGGAGCGTGCGTCCGTGCGCCGGATTTGGCCGATGATTTCCATCACCTTGCGTCCTGTGTACATCCTCATGGCAGGCAGAATGTTCTTTTCCACAGCCCATTGGCTGGTGCCCACCCATGCGGCAATACCGCTCGGAGAGGGGTCGGGAGCATAGTAGGAAAGCATCAAATTTTGGAAGAATTTGAACAGTACGGGAAGCGTCTTCTGGATGGGATTTTGCTTGGAAGTCTTCTCAAAATAGCTGGCAATCTTCATGGCTTTCTCCACATCTTTCCTCACCAGGGCATCGGTCAGTTCGTAGACGTTGTATTCCTTGGAGATGCCGATATGGGCAGCCACGTGGCGTGACGTGATTTTGCTCTCCCCATCCTGGAGCGAGAGGAGGAGTTTGTCGATTTCCCCCGCCATGCGGTTGAGATCCGTCCCCACGTGGTCGGCCAGGATATTTTCGGCCATAGGCTCGATGTCTGCCCTCTTCCGATGCACATAGCTTCGAATCCATGCCGGAAGCTGGTAGTCCTTGAGGCGGTTGCTCTCGTAGACCACCCCCGTTTTCTCCAGCAGTTTCACCACCCCGGCCTTGCGCTGGTCGATGCTGCCGTTTTTATGGCAGAAGATGAGTACGGTGGAAAGGAGCGGATGCTTCAGATAGTCGGACAGGGGTTCGAGCGAAGTGAGTTTCTGCGCCTCCTTCACCACCACCACCTGCCGTTCGGCCCCCATAGGATAGGAGAGTGCCGCCTGCACGACATCGTGCATGGAAGTGTCGGGGCCATAGAGCGTGCAGAGGTTGAAATCCTTCTCCTCGGGCTTCAGCACGCTATCGACGATGAAGGTGGCGAGACGGTCGATGTAATAGCTTTCCTCGCCCATCAGATAGTAGACGGGCGCAATATTTCCGCCTTGAATGTCGCGGATGATAGTCTCATGGGTAATGGCGTATCCGGTTTTTTTGGCCATAAAGCAGATGGGGGTTGATGGAAGGGTGAAGGGGGGCTGTAAATCATGAAAGATAGCGAGGGGTGCAGGCTGTGGGTAAAAAGCCATGGGAGCCCTACCTCTCGAATTTAAGGTGGCGCAGGGTGCGCTTGTCGCCTTGTACGAACTGAAGGGCCTCGATGCCCACCTTGACGTGCGAAGTGGCGAAGGTGGCAGTCACGTGGTTGTCGGATTTCTCCGTCTTCACGCCCTCGGGAGTCATGGGATTGTCGCTGACGAGCAGGAGAGCCCCCGTGGGGATGTGGTTGTAGAAGCCGCAGGTGAAGAGAGTGGCAGTCTCCATATCCACACACATGGCTCGGGTGGACACCAGATAGTCCTTGAATTTCTCGTCGTGCTCCCACACCCGTCGGTTGGTGGTATAGACGGTTCCCGTCCAATAGTCCATGCCGCTGTCGCGAAGGGCGGTAGATACCGCACGCTGGAGCATGAAAGCAGGAAGCGCGGGCACCTCGGGCGGGAAATAGTCGTTGGACGTTCCCTCGCCCCGAATGCCGGCAAGCGGCAGGATGTAGTCGCCCAGACTGGTCTTTTTGGATATGCCACCCGTCTTGCCCAGAAACAGCACGGCACGGGGCTTGATGCTGGAGAGAAGATCCATGATGAGGGCGGCATTGGGCGAACCCATGCCGAAATTGATCATCGTGATGCCCTTGGCCGTGGCACAACGCATATTGGCATCAAAGCCCACGGCGGGAATGCCCATCTCCCGGCAGAAGATGTCAAGATAGTTGTTGAAGTTCGTCAGAAGAATCAGGTCGGAAAATTCGCTGAGCGGAGTTTTCGTGTAGCGTTGGAGCCAGTTTCCGCATATTTCTTCCTTGCTGGAAAGAATGTCGTTGTTCATGTGGTCAGGAAGTATGGTCGTTAGGATGATGTGAGGGTTGGAGGATATATCTATATAATAATATATAGGATGTGGGGGATGAAGGTGCATGAAGGCCGGCAGAAAAGGCCATGGCCGATGATGCGGATGGCCGATTGGCGTTCGGTAGAGGAGCCAAAAGGGCGTAAATCCAAAACAGGAATGCAATATTACGATAAAAAGACGGACTTGATGTCACTTTTTGCGGCATTTTTTTGTAAAATGCTGAATTTTAACGTAATTTTGCCGTGAAATGAAAATCAAAGCAGTAGTAGACGCCCTTGAAAAGTTTGCTCCTCTGCCCCTGCAGGAAGACTATGATAATGCCGGCTTGCAATGTGGATTAACAGAGAGCAAGTGTTCAGGGGCATTATTGTGTCTTGACGTTACGGAAGATGCAATCCAGTATGCCCATGAGCGGGGGCTGAACCTGATTGTCAGTCATCATCCCCTGCTTTTCCGAGGGTTGAAACGCATAGCCGACGAGGCTTATGTGGAACGTTGTGTGAGGCGTGCCATCCAGCTCGACATCACCCTCTATGCCGCCCATACCAATCTTGACAATGCCCCCGGTGGCGTATGCCATGAGATGGCGCGACGGCTGGGGATGGAGCATGTGGAATTTTTGGCTCCTTCGCGTGATGGCGAAGGTGGAAGCGGAGTGATTGGCGACATCCCGCCCATGGAAGCCATGGAGTTGCTCAGACGGGTGAAGTCGGTCTTCGGAGCAAGCTGCCTGATGCATAATGCGGGTCCGGCGCGTCCCGTCGGCAGGGTGGCACTCTGCGGTGGTGCCGGCGAATTCCTCATCGACACGGCTCTCCGGCGCGGGGCAGACCTTTATCTGACGGGCGAGATAGGCTACCATCGTTTCTTCGGCTATGAGGGACGCATGTGGCTGGCCGCAATCGGGCATTTCGAGAGCGAGCGCTTCACGCCATGCCTGATGGAGCGCATCTTGACCCAGGCTCTTCCGGAACTGCCCGTTGAGGTCTATGCGAAGCCCACAACCCCCATCCGATTTCTTTAGGAGCTCCATCGCGCGGGAGATAGCCGCGAGGCGAATGCGAGGCGAGCAGGTTTCCCCTGGATATATATAATATGATAATTATAGAAAATCTCTAACAAATATTATGGCAACCCGTACAAAAGAAGTACTGCCCTCAGAAATGACTGTAGAGCAGAAACTGAAGAATCTGTACTTACTCCAGACCAAGTTGTCGGAAATCGACAAAATCAAGACCCTCCGCGGCGAACTTCCCCTTGAGGTGCAGGACCTTGAGGACGAGATTGAGGGCCTTCACCATCGTCTGACGAAGTATGAGCAGGAAATCAATGATTTCGAGAACGAGATTACCGAGAAGCAGAACAGCATTCGTGAGGCTCGTGCCCTGATGGACCGCTATCATGAGCAGTTGGATCAGGTGAGCAACAATCGCGAGTACGACACGCTTCAGAAGGAAATCGAATTCCAGTCGCTGGAAATCGAACTGCTCAACAAGCAAATCCGCGACATCGACCGCCAGATTGAGTCGCGCCAGTCCGACCTTGCCCGCGGACGTTCTGCCATCAAGAAGCGTATTGAGGACCTGGACGTGAAGAAGGCCGAACTCGATGAGATCGTGACCGAAACGCGTGCCGAGGAAGAGCGTCTTCGCGAGAAAGCCCGCAGCCTGGAGTTGAGTGTGGAGCCTCGTCTGCTGGCTGCCTTCAAGCGTATCCGCAAAAGCCAGCGAAATGGTCTGGCTGTGGTCTACGTGCAGCGTGGAGCCTGCGGAGGATGTTTTAACAAGATTCCCCCACAGCGGCAGATTGATGTGCGTTCGCGCAAGAAGATTATCCCCTGCGAATATTGCGGACGCGTGCTGATCGATCCCGAGCTGGCAGGCGTGAAGCCGGATGTTCCGGAGGAGGCACCGAAGAAGAAGCGCTCCATCGTGCGCAGAAAGGCTGCCTCTACCGAGGTGTAAGTCTTGACCGACGCTTTTCAGAAAGTCTACGCTTTTCAGGAAGAATGCGGAGATATATAGGACAGGGGTTGCCTCATGCTGCTCCTGTCTTTATTTTTTTCCTGTCATTTTTGAGGTCCTGTATTCCCTTTTCTTCCATTTCCCAAAACACACTATGATTCCCCTATGAAGATAGTTCTGCTCGTTGTCGGGAAGACGACCGACAGCCGTATAGCGTCGCTCATAGCCGACTATTCCTCCCGTCTGAGCCATTATCTGCCTTTCAGCATAGAAGTCATCCCCGAGTTGCGGAATGCACGTTCGTTGAGCCTTGAGCAGCAGAAGGAGCGCGAAGGCGAACAGATACTCCGCAGCCTGACGGATGGCGATTGGCTGGTGCTGCTTGATGAAGGCGGCCAGGAGTTTCGCTCCGTAGAATTTTCCCGCTACGTGGAACGCCGTTGCGCCTCCGGGACGCGGAGGCTGGTGTTTGTGGTGGGTGGACCCTACGGTTTCTCCCCCGCTGTCTACGAGCGTTCCCGCGAGAAAGTGTCCCTTTCCCGCATGACGTTCAGCCATCAGATGGTGCGCCTGTTCTTCGTGGAGCAGCTCTATCGCGCCATGACCATCCTCCGGGGCGAACCCTATCATCATGAGTAGCCTGGCGCCTCATTCCATTCCGCGCCTCATTCCGGGTCTCATTCCGATAGGGGCAAAAAAATAGCCGGACAGCCCCACGTTTGAGGCCTCCGGCTACCAACACAAAAACTAAACTAGACTTAACTAAACTATAAGCGTTATCATCGCGACAACTATTTTTTTTCGTTGCAAAAATACGTTGTTTCGCAATATCTACCAAACATTTCCGCCGTTTTTTTTGAAAAAAGTTGAATTTTAACCTAGTTTTTGCCCCAGGATGTGTTTTTAGGCTAAAATCCATTCCATCCGTGTTCCGATAGCGAGGCGGGAAATGCTCCCGACATTCTGCGGGGAAGATGATGCGAGGAGTTTTGAGGCATGTCGAAACCTCGATTTTCAGGGTGTCCCGACGGCTCTCTTTCGCCGAAAAACGCCCGGGAAAGTCATGGGGCAATAGCGGAAAACGGGCGGAAGGCCAGCAGAGGTTCGGCTTCGGAAAGCTGCCGTTTGGCCGCATCGTCGGCACTCGTCATGCCAAAGAACGGGAGGTCGCCGGGGGCTACAGGATGCGCACGGTACGGTTCAGGAGCAGGGCATCGAGCAGGGTGATGGCAGCCATTGCCTCAACGATGGGCACGGCGCGCGGCACTACGCAAGGGTCATGACGGCCGCGAGGATGCGTGTGCGTAGGGTTGCCCAGCATGTCGGTGGTAGGCTGTTCGCGCAATAGGGTGGCGACTGGTTTGAACGCCACCCGGAATTCGATGTCCTCGCCGTTGCTGATGCCACCCTGTATGCCTCCGGAATGGTTGGTCAGCGTGCGCACATGGCGTGCGGCAGCCGTATCTTCTTCGGTATTGGGCACGAACACATCGTTTAGTTCCGAGCCCCTTCCGCATGCAGCCTCGAAGCCGTCGCCATATTCAAAACCTTTTGCGGCATTGATGCTCATCATCGCTCCTGCCAGCCGCGCATGGAGCTTTCCGAACACAGGGTCGCCCAGTCCCGGAGGGCATCCCGTGATGCGGCATTCCACGATGCCCCCCACGGTATCCCCTTCGCCTTTCACGCTGGTGATGAGTGCCTCCATGCGTTTGGCCACCTCCCGGTCAGGGCATCTCACGGCATTCTCCTCCGTCAGGAGCAAATCGTCGGCCGTGGGCTTTTGTGTCAGCACGATATGGCCCACCTGCCTTGTCCATGCCTGTATGCCTATGCCATAGCTGCGCAGGGCCATTTTGGCAAAAGCCCCGGCCACCACTCTGCTCAGCGTCTCGCGGGCCGACGAGCGTCCGCCCCCCCGATGGTCTCTGATGCCATATTTGGCCATAAAGGTAAAGTCGGCATGACTGGGGCGCAGGATATTCCGCAAGTTATTGTAGTCGTCGGAATGCTGGTCGCTGTTTCTGACGATGAATCCTATGGGCGTTCCTGTGGTTTTTCCCTCAAATATGCCGGAAAGCACCTCCACATCGTCCGCTTCGTGGCGTGCGGTGGTGATTTTGCTCTGTCCTGGGCGCCTCCGCCGCATTTCCCGCCAGAGCAGTTCGGCATCGAAGTCTACTCCTGCGGGCATACCGTCGATGATGCCGCCAACGGCAGCACCATGGCTTTCGCCAAAGGTGGTCAGCCGAAAAATTTGTCCGAAACTGTTCATAAGAGAGCACTTTTTTTGATTTTCCCTTGCCAGGCAAATGTCGTCTTTGTGTTTTTGTCGCCCTGGCAATGGGATAGTGGGGGATTGTCAGTTCTTTTTATGCTGGCAACATCCACCCTTTTTTCCGTGGTGGTGTCCGCATCCGCCTTCCTCGTCGTGGTGATGCCCGCAGCATCCCTCTTCTCCGTGGCCGCCGCATCCGCCATCCTCTCCGCATCCGGAGCATCCGCCCGAGCAGCATCCGCCCCCCGTCAGCGAGTTGATGGCTTCCTTGATTTCGGCATCGGTGGCTTCATGGGCCGTGAGCACCTTTCCCTTGTAGTGCAGATCCTTTCCGGCATGGAGATCGTTGAGGTCAATCACCACCGAGCTTTCCTTCACATCGCTGACGAACCCATTGAGGCGCATGCCGTCCTCGTTGACCAAGGGAATGATGTTGCCGGGATAGATGATGTCAGCTGCAAATTTTCCGTTCACGAGGAAATTCTCCTTCCCCAGTTCGATGACTCGGTCGGGGTCGTAAGGGCCATAGGCTTCGTCGACGGAAAGCGTGAAGTCAAACTCCTCGCCTTCCTCCAAATTCCCCACTTTTGCCTCAAAACTATCAAGAGCCATGCCCATATTGGTGATGAACTGGAAGGGGAATTGTGCCGGAGCCTGTTCGATGAGCTCATGGATGCCGGCATCATTGTCGGCATAGAGGTCGTAGGAAACGGTAATGTATCGGTGTGTCATGTAGAGTTGGGTTTTGTAGTTGATGTTTGGAAATTCCTCCCCTTCCTTCAAAAATCGGGAAGGCTGGAAGATAGGAACGCCGGCAGCCAGCATCTCAGCAAAGCTGCAGCTTGAGTTTTTGCACCAGAGTGGCTACGGCAGGATTCTCCTCGCACATTTTCGCCAGAGCCTCCCGTGGGGATGCCACACATCGGGTGACTACGGAGTCGTCGACCTTGAACACCACATTGATGAAATCGTTGTGTAGCGCGTTTCGCAGAAATCCTGTCAGCCTGGGTTTGATCATCTCCAGATGCTTGGCCGCCCGCTCGTTGTCGACCGAGGCTTCCACGCAGAAGTCCTCCTTCAGGGTGGGGACAATCATCTGCAGGCGTCCGGCCTCAGCCCCCTGGTCGGCAGGGAGCTGGTTGGCAAAGAGCAGCCAGTAGTGTCGCAATTCGTCCATGCTGAACGGCTGCTTCTCCTGTGCTCCCTGTGCTCCCTGAGGTGTCGTAGGCTGCAGAGGAGTCGGGGTGGAGGCGCCTCCTGCCGATGGTGCTTCCGGACGATGGAGGGAGATGGTGTTCAGGCGTGACATGCCCCCACTCCTGCGTATGCCGGATGGTGTGGAGGTGATGCCGTGGGTGATGCCCGTTGCCGGAGTGGCAGAGGCCGGCTCAGGGCGGGATGTGGCGGCTTGTGCTGCCGGGTTCTGTTCTCCCGCCTGCCGGGCTGCTGCCGCTGGTGGGGTGCGCTGGGTTCCCGCAGCCTGGGCGGAAACTGGCGCGAAGATGGGTAGAAGACGTCGGATAGGGCTACGCCCCCCCGAGGCATCATCGGCATTCTCCTGAGTGAGTTGGGCGGTTTCGATGAGCGTAATCTCCACCAGCAGCCGCTTGTTGCGGGCAGTCCGGTAGTTGATGTCGCAGTTGTTGCAGAGCTTCAGGGCAGCATAGAGGAATTTCGGAGAGCAACGTCCGGCCTGCTCCTGATACCTGTGTCTTACGCTCTCGGCCACCTCCAGCAGCGGAAGGGTCTGGGCATCCCGGCTCACGAGCAGGTCGCGGAAATGGCTGGCCAGTCCACCTATGAGATGGTTGGCCTCGAAGCCGTGGGCCAGGATTTCATTGAGCGTGAGCATCACCTGCGGAATGTCGCATTTCAGCAGGCTGTCGGTCAGCCTGAAATAGTAGTCATAGTCCAGGATATTCAGGTTTTCGATGACTTTGCTGTAGGTGATGTTGCCTTGTGCGAACGATGCCACCTGGTCGAAGATGCTCAGCGCATCGCGCATGCCGCCATCGGCCTTCTGCGCTATGATTCCCAGCGCTTCCTCTTCGTAGGCATATCCCTCTCGTTCAGCCACTTTCTTCAGATGGCTGATGATGTCGGGCACCTCCATCCTGCTGAAATCGTAAATCTGGCATCTGGAAAGGATGGTGGGCAGGATTTTGTGTTTCTCCGTAGTGGCGAGGATGAAGATGGCATGTGCAGGCGGCTCCTCAAGCGTCTTGAGAAACGCGTTGAAAGCCGCAGCGGAGAGCATGTGTACCTCATCGATGATGAACACTTTGTAGCGCCCTATCTGTGGTGGCACCTGCACCTGCTCAATGAGTTGCCGGATGTCGTCGACAGAGTTGTTGGAGGCGGCATCCAGTTCGTGAACGTTCAGGGAGCGTCCCTCATTGAAAGCCCTGCAACTTTCGCAGGCATCACATGCCTCTCCGTTTGCGCCCGGGTTCATGCAGTTGATGGTTTTGGCGAAGATGCGTGCGCTCGTGGTTTTCCCCACTCCTCTGGGTCCGCAGAAGAGATAGGCATGAGCCAGTTTGCCGGCTTTGATGGCATTTTTCAGGGTCGTGGTGAGCGATTTCTGCCCCACGACCGCATCAAATGTTGCCGGACGGTATTTTCTTGCCGAAACAATATAGTCAGACATGATGTAAAAAGGGGTGTGGTGTTAACTTTGACCTTGGCTTTGACCTTGGCTTAGGCCTTGACCTGCGAGTCAAAGTCAATTCCCCCGAGGCCAGGAAGATAAGGGCAAGGTGGTTAAGGTCAAGGTTGTCAAGGTTTTCTCGTAATGTGGCGCAAAGTTAAGCCATTTTTTTCGATGCTGCAAGCAAGGGAGGGTAAAAATCCAAGTTTTTGCCATAGAAACTTTGCATTATGTGTTTTGGCGGAAGAAAAAGAAGTGTTAAAATATAGGTTTTTGACAAAAATTATTGCTGTAAAGTTGACAAACGTATAAATTTGCGGCAAAAATCAATCATTTGTCAAGAAAATGTGCTTCTTGCTGCAAAGTTAGCGATATGACGAAAACCGTAGATTTTGTGAAAATGCACGGGTGTGGCAACTGCTACATCTATGTCGATACCACCCGTTTTCCCATCCCCGACCCCCAGCGTGCTTCCAGGTTGTGGAGCGATGTCCATACCGGCATCGGTTCCGACGGCTTGATTCTCGTAGGGCGTAGGGAGGATGGTGACTTTACCATGCGCATCTTCAATGCCGACGGCTCAGAGGCCCGGATGTGTGGCAATGGCGCGCGTTGTGTGGGAAAGTTTGTCTATGATTATGGTTTGACGCGCGACACCCGCATCAATCTCCACACCCTGAGCGGAGTGAAGCATCTGGACTTGCATGTCGATGCCTCGACGGGGAGTGTGGCAAGCGTCACGGTGGATATGGGTGCTCCCCATCTTCGCGTGCCGACACAATGTGCCACCTCCGACGGCAGCCTTCTTTCCGCGCTTGTGGAGGCAACGGACGGCCGTCTTGTCGAAGGCACCTTTGTCTCCATGGGAAATCCCCATTTTGTGGTCTTCGTGGAAGATGCCGAAGCTGTGGACCTTCCCGTGGCGGGTCACGCCTTGGAGTATGCAGCCCTCTTCCCCGAACGCTGCAATATCGAATTCGTTTCGCCACAGCCTGACGGTTCCCTGCGCATGCGGGTGTGGGAGCGTGGAAGCGGCATTACCATGGCTTGCGGCACGGGGGCTTGTGCCACCGCAGTAGCCGCCTTCCTCACGGGACGTGCCGGCCGCGAGAGCCGCATAGCGATGGATGGCGGTACCCTGAGCATCCGCTGGAACGAGTCCGACGGCCATGTGCTCATGACGGGTCCTGCCTGCACCATTTGCCAAGGGCAGATACCTTATGCCTGCCAATGAGAAAAATCCCAAGTGTTTTCAAGTGTCTCCAGTCCCAACTTGGGGATTCTCCTCCCCCCATATATATACCAATAGAACCATGCTTACCCTGAATGAAAATTTTCTTCATCTCCAGCAGAACTATCTCTTTGCTGACATCGCCCACCGGGTTTCCGATTTCCAGCAGGCCAATCCCGATGTGCGCTTGATACGTCTGGGCATAGGCGATGTGACCCAGCCCCTTGCCCCTGCCGTGATAGCCGCCCTGCATCGTGCCGTCGACGAACAGGCCTCGGCCGAAACTTTCCGAGGTTATGGTCCCGAGCAGGGCTATCTTTTTCTGCGACAGGCCATTGTGGAAGGAGACTATGCCTCGCGCGGACTGGACATCAGCCCGGAGGAAGTGTTCATCAATGATGGTGCGAAGAGCGATACGGGCAATTTCACCGATATCCTCGGGCGTGAGAATACGGTACTCGTCACGGATCCCGTATATCCCGTCTATGTCGACTCCAATACCATGTCAGGACGCAGCATCACCTATGCCCCTTGTACGGAGGAGGGCGGCTTCGTGCCCGCCTTGCCCCCGGCCGATGCCCCCGCTCCAGCATTGATCTACCTTTGCTATCCCAACAATCCCACAGGCACCACCCTCACCGCCTCCCAACTTCAGGAATGGGTGGACTATGCCCTGGCCCATGGCAGCCTCCTGCTCTACGATTCCGCCTATGAAGCCTACATCTCCTCCCCCTCTGTGCCCCACAGCATCTACGAACTGCCCGGTGCCCGACGCTGTGCGGTGGAGTTCCGAAGTTTTTCGAAGACGGCCGGTTTCACAGGATTACGATGCGGCTATACCGTGGTTCCCCACGACATCGTGGTTCCCTCCTCGGGAGGCACTTCCGTGCGGCTCTCCGACCTCTGGCGTCGTCGCCAGTCCACGAAGTTCAACGGCACGCCCTATATCGTTCAGCGTGCAGCCGAGAGCATATATACTCCTGAAGGACGCGCCCAGGTGCGTGCCACTATAGCCTATTATATGGAGAATGCCCGCATCATGCGCGAATCGCTCATTCGCCTCGGGCTTCACGTCTATGGCGGAAAGGATGCCCCCTATCTGTGGGTGCCCGCTCCCCAGGGCATGGATTCCTGGACCTTTTTCGGGCATCTGCTGCACGAGGCCCATGTGGTCACAACGCCCGGTGTGGGATTCGGTCCCTCCGGCGAGGGCTTCATCCGCCTCACGGCTTTCGGACATCGCGAGGATTGCCTTGAGGCGATGGAACGCATCGGAAAATGGCTGGCCTGCCCGTCGGTCCCGTTCCAGCCTGCCGGGGAGGGGAAGGCATCTTCTATGGGCGGCATTTAGGAAGCCATCTTGGCAAAATCTCCAGGCAGCCAGGCTTCTTCCCCTACAAATCCTTTGAAACACTCGTTTTTTTAGTCATTATTGTATTATTTTTGCAGCTGAAAAAAACTGCTTATTATCTTTCAAGTTTATGAGTTCTTTAAGATTCAACGTAGTTGAGGAGGCTTTCAAGAAGCATCCCGTACATGTGGAAGCCCCCGCGGAGCGCCCCAGCGAGTTCTACGGAAAGTACGTGTTCAATCGTGCAAAGATGTTCAAGTATCTGCCTGCCCATACCTATGAAAAGTACTGCCAGGCCCTGACGGATGGCGTGCCTCTCGACATGCAGACAGCCGACGAGATAGCACAGGGCATGAAGCAATGGGCCATGGAGATGGGTGCCACCCACGTGACCCACTGGTTCCAGCCCCTGACCGAAGGCACGGCCGAAAAGCACGATGCCTTCCTGGAGCACGACTGGAAGGGCGGCATGGTGGAGGAATTCAGCGGCAAGCTCCTCGTGCAGCAGGAGCCCGATGCCTCCAGTTTTCCCTCCGGCGGCATTCGTTCCACCTTTGAGGCTCGCGGCTATTCTGCCTGGGATCCTGCAAGCCCGGTGTTCATCATTGGCGACACGCTGATGATTCCCACCGTGTTCATCTCCTATACGGGTGAGGCCCTCGACTACAAGGCACCGTTGAAGAAAGCCCTTGCAGCCGTCAATCGTGCCGCAACGGCCGTGTGCCACTATTTCGACCCCTCCGTAGCTCAGGTGACGGCCAATCTGGGATGGGAGCAGGAATATTTCCTGGTTGACGAAGGCCTCTATGCCGCACGTCCCGACCTCCTGCTCACCGGCCGCACGCTCATGGGCCATGAGTCTTCAAAGAACCAGCAGATGGACGACCACTATTTCGGTGCCATCCCCGAGCGTGTGGCAGAGTTCATGCGCGACCTCGAAATCCAGGCCCTGGAATTGGGCATTCCTTGCAAGACCCGCCATAATGAGGTGGCCCCCAACCAGTTTGAACTGGCTCCCATCTTCGAGGAGTGCAATCTTGCCGTAGACCACAATATGCTCGTCATGAGCCTTATGCGCAAGGTGGCGCGCAAGCATGGTTTCCGCTGCCTGCTTCATGAAAAGCCCTTTGCCGGCATCAACGGTAGCGGAAAGCATTGCAACTGGTCGCTCACCACGGATGGCGGTACCATACTCCATGCCCCGGGAAAGACCCCCGAGGACAATCTCCGCTTCCTGACCTTCATCGTGGAGACCCTCGTGGGCGTACATAGCCACAACGGCCTGCTCAAGGCCTCCATCATGAGTGCCACGAATGCCCATCGCCTGGGAGCCAACGAGGCTCCTCCCGCCATCGTTTCCTCCTTCCTCGGCGGACAGATTTCGGAGTTTCTCGACAGGGTGGAGCATAGTACCACCGATGCCCTCATCAGCCTGGAAGGCAAGCATGGCATGCAGCTCGACATTCCGCAGATTCCCGAAATCACCATCGACAATACCGACCGCAACCGCACATCGCCCTTCGCCTTCACCGGCAACCGCTTCGAGTTCCGTGCCGTAGGTTCGATGGCCAATTGCGCCTGCTCCATGATAGTGCTCAATGCCGCTGTGGCCGAGGCGCTCACAAAGTTTGCCGAGCGGGTGGATGCCCTGATGAATGCGGGTGTGGAAAAGATTCCTGCCATTCTGCAGGTGCTCCGCGAGGACATCAAGGCTTGCCGTGCCATACGTTTCGACGGCAATGGCTACAGCGAGGAGTGGAAGGCTGAGGCTGCAAGCCGCGGACTGGACTGCGAGACGAGCTGCCCTCTCATCTTCGACCGCTATCTCGATGAGGCATCCGTCAGGATGTTTGAGAGTATGGGCGTGATGACGCGTGCCGAACTTCAGGCCCGCAATGAAATCAAGTGGGAGACCTATCATAAGAAGATCCAGATTGAGAGCCGCGTGCTTGGCGATCTTGTGATGAACCATATCATTCCCGTTGCCACCCGCTATCAGAGCGTACTGGCCGACAATGTGCAGAAACTTCGTGCCACCTTCAGCGCAGAAGAGGCCGAGGCACTTTCTGCCTATAATGTCGACCTCATCCGCCGCATCAACCGCCACACCACTTTCATCACCAATGCCGTCGACGAGATGGTGGAGACCCGCAAGCGTGTGAACCGCATTGAGGACGAGCGTGCTTTGGCGGTGGCCTACCATGATGAGGTGGCCCCCTATCTCGACAGCATTCGCTATCATATCGACAAGCTTGAACTGATTGTGGAGGACGATATGTGGACGCTCCCGAAATATCGCGAGTTGCTCTGGATTCGTTGATGCCCGCCACCATGGCCACATAGGCCTTGCTTGAAACGCGAGAAGCCGCCAGTCAGCATTGGGTGCTGATTGGCGGCTTCTGCCATGTAATATATATATGTATAGGGGGGGAAGGTGGGGAAGAAGAGGGCATCGTGGGGCATGTGGAGGTGTGCGTGTGTGTCCTCGCATCCCCCCTAATGCAGGTCAGACGGATGGCGTGATTTCCAGCTGCTTTCCTGTCTTGTTGATGATCATGAACGCATCGTATGCCATGTGTTCCATTGTATTGCCTTTGTCGTTGCCTTCCTTCCTGGCTTTCGCCTTTCCGGCACTATCCTGGCGATTTTGGCTTCTGCCTCCAGCTTGGCTTCGGGCGGTCCCTTGGCCGTTCGGACGAGTCGTGCGCCTTTCGGCATGGCGCGCTTCGGATGGCCTTTTTTCCACCACAAACATGCGGAAGTCATCGCTGCGCTTCCGGATGCGATAGCTGCTTTCATCCCTCTCCTCGCAGAAATAGAGCTTGTTGTCGATGGCGCAGAGACGCTCGTCGGCACGTATCTCCCAGTTGCGGTAGGGCATGAAGCGTTCCTCCCGAATGTTCTGGATATAGGCCACTTCACCATCGTAAAGCAACTCCACAAAGCCTCGCTTGCGCATCACGGGACGGTGGCGGTAGGTAAAGCCTGAAGTCCCGTCCACCCAGAATTCCTTCCGCTCCCCATGCTCATCATATACGATGTGGTACAGGTCGGGATGTGGCTGTCCGTCCATCCTCTCCCTGACGCTACCTTCCGGCAGCTGCCACCATCTTGTCCTGGCATCATATTCCAGGGAACTCGTGCGGATGCTCTTCTTCATCTCCTCCCATGCCCCCAACTGCTTGTCGCACAGGGCCATGAAAGCCTTCCTGCCGCCTGCCTCCTCCTCCTCGACAGGCGTGTGGTCCAGGTCCTGCTGCAGGAAAGCCTTCCCCTCCTCGTCCTTGTAGATTCTTGCCAGATTAGGCTTGACGGATTGTAGTTGCAGCACCTTTCCGGGCATGGCGAATGAGATGTAGAGCTTCATCCAGCCGATGCCGTCGCCCGCCTGCGTCTCCAATGCCTTGCGGTCAATGCCATGTTTCGCGTCAATCCACTTCGAGCTGATCCTTGGGAAGAAAGTCTCCCCGTCGGCAGTACTCAGTTCCATGCCCCTAAAGTTGATGCTACTCGGATGCCGGTCGAACTCCACCCCGTTTGCCAAGTCGGTCCATACCCATGTATTTCCCTTTTTCCTGCGCTCAAATCCCTTCCTGCACAGAAAGGCAAACCTCAACCTCATGTCTTCGTAGGCCACGATTTTGACCAGCTTTTCGTCTCTGCCGTCGGGGAGAGAGCCATTGTATGAACCCGGGAAGTGAAGGTTAAGGTTATGGTCAAGGTCATGGTTAAGGTCAATGTTAAGGCTGAGGTCTTTTCCAAGGAAATGGTACTCCCAGTCCCTGTCGGCAGAAGGCAGCCCGAACGTTCGGTAGAGTCCTACATTGTCGATAATCGTGCAGCATGTTTTCCCTTTGCAGGGGCGCAGTCCGCGTCCTACCATCTGGAGGTATTTCGCCAGCGAAAGCGTGGGGCGCGCCAGTTGGATAAACTCCGCGTCAGGACAGTCAAAGCCTTCGGAAAAGAGGTCGACGCTCACAAGTATCTGAATGGGGCTTAAAGAACTGAGCTTAGAGCTTAGAGAGTTTTGATTAGATGCAGGAGTTAGTTGACCTGAGCCTTGGGGACTCTCTAAGCTAAGTTCTCTAAACTCTAAGCTTCCATGGCCCTTAAAGTTCCGTATCGTCTCAGCCCGTTCATTGGCGGGAGTCTTGGAGCTGATCGCCACGGCATGCACCCCTTGCAGTCGGTAGAATTCGGCGATATGTTCCGCATGGGCAATGTCGATGGCATAGATGATGCCCTTCTTGTCGAAGGCAAACCGCTCGAAGGATTCAAACAGCCGTTCGATGCTGGGGCGCACGTCCAGTTTCGCACTCAGTTCCTTCATCTGGAAATCCCCGTCCGCCCCACGCTTTTTTAGGGAGTCAATCTCCTGCTGCTCCTTGCTGTCGGGACGTATGGAATAATAGTCGTAGGGCGATAGCCATCCGTCAGCAATAAACTGCCTGACGCTCCAAGATTCCGCCAGCACCTCAAACAGGTCGGTGAATCCTTCGCCGCTCATCCGGTAGGGCGTTGCCGTGAGTCCCAGGAACTTCGCCTCCGGCCATGCCGCCCACAGCATCTGATAGGTCTTTGCCAGAGCATGGTGCGCCTCGTCGATCACCACCAGCGAAGGGAAAAGAAGAGAGCTGAGAGAATTGAGCTTAGAGCTTAGAGTTTGTATGGAGGCGACCAAGACAGACCTCGTTTCTTTTGTATTCCTCCCGCCTGTCATGACTCCGTAGTCTATGCCATATCCTTTCAGATGCTCGCCAATCTGCTCAATCAGTTCTATGCGATGCGCAACGATAAGCACCGCACAATCGGCCTCCCTATTCATATACTGCTTCACCAGCGAAGCCAGCACCACGGTCTTTCCCGTTCCCGTTGGCATTTGCATCATGATGCTTCGATGCGCCTTGAGTGCCTCATTAACTTTTGTGCAAATCTCTAATTGGTAGTCCCTTAACATGATTTGTTGGGTTAGAAAACTAAGACACAAATCAGCCTGAAATTGTCTGTATGCCTGTTTTTTGTATGGTTTGTCCGCAAAATTAAGTTTTTTCTTCCAATTCTCCAAAACAACGGCAAGAAATCTGTTTCGTCGCCTCTAAATTCTCACGAATTGTTTTTGTTGCCTCTTGTGCCGCCTTCTTGTTTTCATTTTAGGGATGTTCTATAAATTAGTATATAATCTTTTTTTCAAGGGGTGTCTGCTTGGT
>CAMGOT010000025.1 GCA_946060685.1 uncultured Bacteroidales bacterium | reverse complement strand
TGGGCTTCGGACAGGGTTATCTGGCACTTTTGAGTTTTACCGGACAGCAATAATAAATTATAGCAAATACGAAACACCTACGCCAATTATGGCGGCAATCCTCCCCCCTTATGTTTTTACGATTCACCCTCATCCCTGCTGCCACGGACTATGCACAGGCGATAACGGTTGCAAAATTACACCTTTATTTTTGACTTGACAAAGAAAGCCCTCAAAAAAAGAAAATGAGCGCTTATACGATTCGAACTGTAGGGACAAGCGTCTTCCACGGAGAAAGAGGAGCACACGGTGGTGTCTGAGTGCTGACTGTTTATTGGTATTATGTTGATATGTATATATTACAAAACTACTGTATCAACGTCTTGTAAAACCGAATATTTGCCTTATTTCGCATATTTTATTACATTTTCCTTGCTGATTTCATGGAAGCATCATACTTTTGCGGTGTCGTACTTCACTATTACACCAAAAACCTATAAACCGACATTGTACGTACATCCATAAAACCACTGTTCAAACATCCCTCTCCCAAAAAACACTCATCCCCAAAAACACTTCTCACAACATGATCAGCATCAATCATCTCAACTTCCGATACAGTTTCCAGCGTCCTGCCGTATTTTCCGACTTCTCCCTGGAAATCGGCAACGGAAACATCGTAGGACTCCTGGGCAAAAACGGCACAGGAAAGTCGACACTTCTCTATCTCATCTGCGGACTGCTCCACGATCGTCAGCATGCCGTGAGCATCGACGGCATGCCATCCTATAAGCGTCGGCCGGAAATGCTCAGCCGTCTCTTCATCGTGCCAGAAGAATTCGAACTGCCTCCCATCAGTATGCGACGCTATGCAAAATTGCACAGCGGATTCTATCCCCACTTTTCCGAGGAAGTGCTCGAACAGACACTCAAGGAATTTGAACTCCCCACCGACATCAATCTGGGAAGCCTGTCGATGGGACAGAAGAAAAAGGCCTACATCAGTTTCGCACTGGCCACACAGACGGAATATCTCCTCCTCGACGAGCCTACCAACGGACTGGACATCCCCAGCAAGACGCAATTCAGAAAAGTCATCGCCAGCCAGATGAACGACCGTCGTACCATCATCATCAGTACGCACCAGGTGCATGATGTGGAGATGCTCATCGACCGTGTGGTGATGCTCGACCAGGACCGTCTGCTCCTCAATGCCGACATCAATGCCATCACCGAGCGCCTTCGCTTCGAGATGCGTCCTGTAGGAGCCGACCTCTCCGATGCCTTCTACTGCGAACCTTCCATCGCAGGAACGCTCGTGGTGGCTCCTTCCACAGGTTTCTCCGACACCACCATCAATCTGGAGCTCCTCTTCAATGCCCTCACCCAGAATCCCGACATCATAAAGAATCTGAAACAAGAATCTGAAACATAAGATTCCGAAAAGACTTCATCCAACATCTGTGACAAGAAAGCAGCCTGCCCGCCAGAATAGAAAGGACAGGCATAACAATCTATCATACAAATACTTATCAATTTTCCCTCATGAAATGCTTTAATTTCAAACGCACGCTGATGCTCGTGTGTCGCGATATAGCCTCCGACCCTCGCCGCTGGCGAAACTATCTCATCTTCATTTATCTCGCCTATGCCATTCCCGCCATCTACATCACCCAGAATGTACGTTTCGGCGATATGGTGACGATGGATTCAGCACTCCAGTCCAGTGCAGCCACCATCAGCGTCATCACCGCTTTTCTCGCCACCATTTCCGCATCGCTCACCTTCACGAGCATGAACTCCAAGACGAAACGCATCAACGTGCTCACTCTCCCTGCCACGAACCTGGAGAAATACGTCAGCATGCTGCTGGAATATGTGGTGCTCTTCTTCATCGCGAGCCCCATCATGCTGCTCCTTGCCGACCTCACGCAGTATGTATTCTTCCTTGTACAAGGCATGGATGCCGGTTTTCTTTGCCCACAGGTCATCGAGATGACGAAACTCCTGACAGCACGCGACAGTGCGGTGTTCACGATGACGGAAGCTGCCGACTACTACTGGCAGATACAGAGCATCATGCTCCTGGCAGGACTGTGCCGCATCGCCACGTTTGTGCTGGGAAGTGCCATTTTCCGAAGACATGCCTTCATCCTCACAGCCCTCACCTTTTTCGTCGTCCTCTTCGGCACTATCGTGTTCGTCCTCGTACCTTGTGGCGACTACATCTTCGACCGCTGCCGCTTGATCATCGACACCGACCCTGGCACGTTCTGTGCCGTCATCATCACCCTGGAAGTGGCATGGTCGGCCTTCTGCTTCTGGCTTAGTTTCAGGCTGTTCGCCGGAGCAAAGGTCATCACGGCAAAGAATATCGGCTTCTGATGCCCGACCCTTTCACTTACCCGCAACACCATGACTTTCGCACAACCATGAATTTCAGAGAATCACAACCCATCTACCTGCAAATTGCCGAAAGGCTGATGGATGAAATCCTTGCCGGAAAATATGCACCGGACGAGCGGATTCCCGGAGTGAGGGACTACAGCATTTTGCTCCAGGTGAACGTGAACACCACCACCAAGGCTTTCGACCGGCTCCGGCAACGGGGAATCATCTACGACAAGCGAGGACTGGGATGTTTCGTCAGCCCTGACGCCATGCAGCAAATCCTCGCACTCCGACGGGCCACATTCTTCAACGAGTGGATTCCCGACATAGCACATGCCATCCGCCAACTCGGCATCACCAACAATGAGCTGCTCAGCCATATCGAGGCCGTACAGTCCAAAGATGCCGCCGCTCCGACAGAATCCTCCAATTAAGGGGTGTTCTATAAATTAGTATATAATCTTTTTTCAAAGGGTGTCTGCTTGGTCGCTTTTCCACCTCTCGCACAGTATCTTTCTGCTTTTCAATCACTTACATAGCACGCTATGTGCGTGCTTGAAAAACAAAAACCTACTGCACGATAGGTAAAAAATCGCCTCAAGCTAATTTATAGAACACCCCTTTAAGAACCCATATTAAACACAGATATAAAAATGCTTGGCAAATACATGAACGTCATCTCTGCAGCAGCCATCGTGCTTGGTGCAATCGCACTCACAGCGTGCCACTCCTCCAAAAAGAGCCGCTACGAAACTTTCGAGGTACCTGCCACCACACTCCATGCCATCGAGGCACAGCAAGGCATCAATGTGATCTATGAGCAAAAGGAAGGCGAGCCGAAAGTGAGCGTCAGCTGCGACACCATCTATACACCCCAACTGGATGTCAACGTCATCGACGGCAAACTCCATGCAGCCTTCAAGCCGGGAAGCCAAGTGCCCTACGACAAGATTACCGTGCGCGTCACATCGCCTGCCGTCAACTCCCTGAAAGCGGAAATGGGGGCGGAAATCAAAGTGTCGGAAGCCATGAGCATCATGGGGGACGTGGAGATTGAGGCCAATACGGCCGGAGCCGTGAAATTCCCCTCGGGAATCGCCTGCCAGAAAATCATCATCAGGGCACACAATACGGGAAAGGTCATCCTGAAGAAAATCAATGCCGATGCCACGGAAGTCAATGCCACCACAGCGGCCTACGTCGCTCTGGAAGGCGAGTCGAAACTGCTGGCCTTCCAGAAAGGCACGACAGCCGACGTCCTCTACCAGACACTGAAGACCGTGAAGGCCGACAGCACCATTGCCGAAGAAATCTTCGAACTTCCGAAACCGAAGAAAGAAAAGCCGGCCGTGAAGGACACCACCAGAACCGCACCTGCCGCTACAGCCCAAAAGCCGGCATAGGCAAACAGGGAACCTCCCCCTCTCTCTCTCACAGCGGACAGAACACGAACCTACACATATGCAGGCAGCCAGCGAAGGGTTTCGCTGGCTGCCTGCATATTTTCTTGCCCACGGGAATGGGCTGAAGAGAATCAGGAAAAAAAAGGAGCAGACGGCCGATGAGCCGGGTTCTGTGCCGCAGAAAAAAACTGCGGTGTCCGTCATTTATCTACAATGAATGTCGCCATTCATCTCTATCGTCCTACCCTCCGGTGCTTGTCGCCAACGACAATCGGACGGGCCGCCCTCTGACACCGGTTTACGCGGACTTTCATCTTCCGATGTGTACAGCACGACTGTCACCAGTCGCCTGGTGAGCCCTTACCTCACCTTCTCACCCTTACCTTCTAAATAACGACATGGCACACCAACGGCACATGCCCTGATACCATGCGAAGGCGGTTGTTTTCTTCTACACGAATCAGCCCTCACGGACTCCTTCCCGTTAAGAAGCGGAATGCCCTATGCTGCCCGGACTTTCCTCTGCCGTCAAGGATGTAGTAGCCGCATACAGCCGCAAGGCATCTGCATGACAGAAGTTCAAAAAGGCCCGGGCTTTTTACAGCAAACATCCGACGGAAGCGACGAACTGTCCGTCTGCATCCTTATTTTATGTTGCAAAATTATAAATTTCCACCTGCAAAAATATCTCAAAAGAAAATTATTTCCTAATTTTGCACGCAAAATCATCTTTTTTCGCCATCTCAACATGACTTATCCCCGACATCGCCTCTTTGCAGGCATCATTCTTCTGGTTTCGACCTGCCCGATATCAGCCCAGACATCACGGATATTGGGAGGCATTGCCACCCTACGCACGGAGATGGGCGGACGACTGGAGGCACTGCCGGTGCTTCGGTTGGGAACCGACGAAACCATGGAGGTGAGTTTCGACGAGATGAGCCACGACTATCATCGCTTCGTGTATCGGCTGGAGCATCTCGACCGCTTCTGGCAACCGTCAGACGGGCTCTTCTTCACGGAATATGCCGATGCCACACAGACGGAAGTCCCCATCGAGGACTACACGGAAAGCCGCAACGTCACGACCCTCTATACCCACTATTCCTTTGCCTTTCCCAATGCCGACATGCGGCCTCTGGTCTCCGGCAATTATCGCCTGACCATCCTGGCCGACGACGATGAGTTGCGGCCGGTGGCAGAGGTGCATTTCTGCATGGCAGAGACGGCAGTAGGCATCAGCGGAGAAGTGACTACCGACACGGAAACCGACTACAACGCCGGGCACCAGCAGGTGAAATTCAGTGTGGACTGCACGGGCATTCCCGCACGCGACTACCGCGAGGACATTTATGCCGTAGTCCTGCAGAACGACCGCTGGGACAATGCCGTGTGCGGAGCAAAGCCTACCACCGTCACCGTGCGAGGGGTGGAATGGGACCACCAGCGGGCACTGGTATTTCCTGCCGGCAACGAGTACCGGAAGTTCGAGCAACTTTCTCCGCGCTATGCAGGACTGAACGTGGAATCGGTGGGATGGTTTGACCCTTGGCTCCACGCCACCATTGCTACCGATGAGATTCGCCGGAACTATCTCACCTATGAGGACCAGAACGGCACGAGCGTCATCCGCAACACCGACAACATGGAGGATGCCACGGAGACGGAATATATGATCACGCATTTCGCGCTCCATGTCCCCGAGCCCTTCGAGGATGCCCGGGTGTACCTCAACGGACGTTGGACCACTGGAGGCATAGCCCCTCAATGGGAACTCTCCTACAATGCCGGCACCCAGTGCTATGAGGGCGCATTCGTCCTGAAACAGGGCTACTACGACTACCAGTACCTGGTCATTCCCCAGTCGACGCGTCTGCCAGCGCCTTCCGCTCTCAGCCTGACAGCCTGCACCGAAGGCGATTTCTACCAGACGGAGAACGACTATCGCATTCTCGTCTATTATTCCCAGCCGGGTGCCCGCTATGACCGACTTGTCGGGACAGCACTGCTGAAAAAGGGGGCGCAATAGCCTTAGGACAGCCGCCGGTATCTCCTCTTTATCCTCTTCAACATCATGAACTATTTCACCTTCGACCCTCTCATCAACTATAGTCAGGCCCTGGATTTCCAGATGGTACACCAATGGTTTGTCAGCAGCCTCGACTATATCGGTACGCTGGCATTCGCCATATCAGGCATACGCCTGGCATCGGCCAAGAACTTCGATCTCTTCGGTGCCTACGTCATGGGGCTTGCCACTGCCATCGGTGGAGGAACCGTGCGTGACGTCATGCTCGGACTCCCCATCTTCTGGATGCGCCAGGGGGAAATCTATTTCAGCATCGTGGCAGCCGCCCTCATTCTGGTATGGCTGTTTCGCGAACACGTGGTCCGGCGCGACAACACATGGTTTCTTTTCGATACCGTCGGCTTGGGCATGTTCACCGTCATCGGCATCGAGAAGGCTCTCGGAGCCGGACAGCCCATGTGGGTGGCAATGATCATGGGAGCACTCACAGGAGCAGGAGGCGGTGTCATACGCGATGTGTTCCTCAACGAGATTCCCCTCATTTTCCGCGCAGAAATCTATGCCCTGGCATGCCTCATCGGAGGCCTTTTCTATTGGAGCGGCACACTCCTGCAACTCTCGCCCGTGACGTGCGGTTTTGCCTGCGGTGCAAGCGTCATTCTGACGCGTATCCTTGCCGTACGCTATAACCTCCATCTGCCCGTACTCCACAGCGGAGAGGGAAATTCCGACTTTCCGGCATAACCTTCCCGGCTATCCAAAAGCCGCTTTCCATGCCATATAGAAGCAGAATGCAGGCGAAATGCAGAATATGATAAAAAATCATGCCGTATGGCAAGGCGTTTCAAGATAATTTCACTAATTTTGTGCCGTGTTTACAAAACACACGTCCATTCTGCCCACACCAAAGCCCAAGAACGGAAAATCATAACAAACACCTATACACTAAATCATCTATGGAAAATCAAGAACTCATAGCCCAGTGCTCAGCAGAAGCACAGAAGTGGCTCGACTCCCCCATCTACGATGCAGAGACCAAGCAGGCCGTGAAAGCCATGCTCGAAGCCGAGGACAAGACTGCCCTTATCGACGCCTTCTACCGTTCCCTTGAATTCGGCACGGGAGGTCTGCGAGGCATCATGGGTCCTGGCACCAACCGCATGAACAAGTACATCGTCGGAATGGCTACCCAGGGCTTTGCCAACTATCTGCTCAAGGCTTTCCCTGAGCAGGAAATCAGCGTCGTTGTGGGACACGACTGCCGCAATGAAGGCCGCATGTATGCCGAAAGCGTGGCTGCCATCTTCAGTGCCAACGGCATCAAGGCCTATCTCTTCGAGAGCCTGCGACCCACACCCGAAATATCTTTCGCCATCCGGCAATTGGGGGCAAAGGCCGGCGTCAACGTCACTGCAAGCCACAACCCCAAGGAATATAATGGCTACAAGGCTTACTGGGAGGATGGAGCACAAGTGCTTGCACCACACGACACGGGCATCATCGAGGAGGTGAACAAAGTGGCCATTGAGGATGTGAAATTCGAGGCCAACTGGGATCTCATCGAGATTATCGGCGGAGAAATGGATTTCGACTACATGACTGCCGTACACGAGGCTCTCATTGACCAGGAAGTCATCAACCGCCAGAAGGACCTCAACATCGTGTATTCCGCAATGCACGGCACAGGACGTGTCATCGTGCCCCTTTGTCTCCGCAGCTGGGGATTCCAGAATATCCACGTCGTGCCCGAACAGATGGTTGTCGACGGCAATTTCCCCACCGTGGTCAGCCCGAACCCGGAGAATGCCGAAGCCATGACGCTGGGCATGAACCTGGGAACAAAGCTCAATGCCGACCTCGTGGTTGCCACCGACCCCGATGCCGACCGACTGGCCATCGTTTGCCGTGACAACAAGGGAGAATGGATGATTCTCAACGGAAACCAGACGGCACTCATGTTCTGCTACTACATCATCAAGAACAAGAAGAACCTTGGCCAGCTCAAGAGTACCGACTTCCTGGTCAAGACCATCGTCACCACCGAGAGCATTGCCAATATCGCCAAAAAGGAAGGTGTGGAAATTCGCGACTGCTACACGGGATTCAAGTGGATTGCACGCGAGATTGCACTTTCCGAAGGCAAGCAGAAATATATCGGAGGCGGAGAGGAAAGTTTCGGATTCCTGCCTTACGACAAGGTTCGCGACAAGGATGCCCCCGCATCCATCTGCCTCATCTGCGAGATTGCTGCATGGGCAAAGGATCAGGGCAAGACGCTTTATGATCTCCTCATGCAGATTTATGTGGACTATGGCTTCAGCCTGGAACACACCATCAACGTGACGAAACCCGGAAAGAGCGGTGCCGATGAAATCAAGGCCATGATGGAGAATTTCCGCGCCAATCGCCCGAAGAGCATTGCTGGAAGCACGGTGACCCTCGTGAAGGATTATGGCGTGCTGAAGACCTATGATGCCGAAGGCAATGAGGCTCCGCTCGACATGCCTTGCACCAGCAACGTGCTCCAGTGGTTCACGGAGGATGGCACGAAGATTTCCGTACGTCCGTCGGGAACAGAGCCTAAAATCAAGTTCTACTGCGAAATCCATGGCGAGATGGGTTGCCCCAACTGCTATGCCAGCGCCAAGGAGGATGCCCTGAAGAAAATCGAGGCCATCAAGCAGGAATTGGGACTTTGATTCCCTGCCCCGGATGTGTCCCTCCGGAATCTCTTTCTGCGGCAAGAGAATTTCCAGAACTCTGCATAGCCTGAAGAATTGAGCGTACACGACTTTCGCTCCCTATACCGGTGCATCATGCACCATTGCATCCACGCACCGCCCGCCTCAATTCACTGTGCCATCCCAACACAATTTCAAGACAGAAGACGCCTCTGCTTTTCCGCAATGGGGCGTCTTCTCTTTTCAATTTCCACACCTCTTTCCCATCAGCCCCCCCTTTTTCCGATTACCATGCGCTGGTTTATCTTTGACAAAGGCGACATCCTTCTAGCACCTGACGGCCATATCCCGGCATCACCCGAATGCCCCATCCCACTCCCGCCACATTTCCCGCTACAGCCCCTTCCTGATTTCGACAATGAACCGGCATGTGCCGTACAGGCCCCTGCCGATACCGACCTGACGACCGGGAATCTGCGAAAAGAACCTCTGCGCAGCAGTTTCTATCTCCTCACACCCGCAGAATACCGCATGGCAGGCAAAGCCCGCGAACTGCTGTACTGGGATTCCACCTCAAGATTCTGCAGCAAGTGTGGAGCACCGATGCGAAGAGCCACTGACATCTCCAAATGCTGCACAGCCTGCGGCAGGGAGGCATGGCCTGCATTGTCGATTGCCATCATCGTACTCATCCGAAGGATTGCACCGTCCGCACAAAAAGAGGACGAAGAAGTGCTGCTTGTACACGCCCGGAATTTTGCCGGGAATTTCCACGGACTCATTGCGGGATTCGTCGAGACCGGCGAAAATCTGGAAGAATGCCTCCAGCGTGAAGTCATGGAAGAGACGGGACTCCGCGTGAAGAACATCACCTATAAGGCAAGCCAGCCCTGGCCCTACCCTTCCGGACTCATGGTTGGCTTCTTCGCCGAATATGCAGGGGGAGACTTGCACCTGCAGGACGAGGAATTGACATGCGGAGGATGGTTCACGCGAAGTAACCTCCCTGAAATACCAGGAAAAATGAGTCTGGCACGCCAACTCATCGACATGTGGATGCTGGAGGCATGACCTCTGCTGCCAGACCACAGCACGAATATATCCACGACGGGTTCCCTTCCCTTATCCGTTTTGCCCCTCCTGTCCGACCACTTTTTCTGCTCTTACCACTAAATTTTGCATCTTGGAAAAAAAATACCATCACAGGCTTGTTCGTTACAAGAGATTGTCGTACCTTTGCCATCGCAAACGAGAGAGTTTGCAGGCAGAAAGCAAAAACATCAGAGTTTTGCCTCCTTTATCGAGTAGACGGGCATGGAAATTATGCTGCGGACTAACTCGGACAAACATACAGGCTGTGCTGGTCAGATTGGGATACTCATCAATAAATACCAACAACCGAGAATGCCTCTCATCCAATGGCGTGCCGGCGCTACGCTTTAAAAGCAGCGTGGAAGACCGGATTACAAAGGATGTGCGGGCGCTCAAATCCTATTTTTACTCGGAGTTGTCATCATCGTTGCCAGCACAGCCATTTTTATATACTTTTCGCACCGAGGATGATGAACAATGCACCCCCCTTCCCCCTCCCCCTCCTCCCTCGAACAAACAAAGACATGCCCATTTCTGATTCGCTGTTTCAGCATTGCGAGGCAACGTGGATGGGGGGGACGCAATTCCCCATCCTAAACACATCAAGACTATATGAAACTCACCCCCATGCAAGAGGAAACTGCCGCATTGATAGGCAGCAGAAAGAGCGTTCTGCTGCTTTCCCCCACAGGAAGCGGCAAGACCTTCGCTTTCCTCCTGCCCATCATGGACAGGCTGGCAAGCGATGCCATCGGCAAGCAGGCTCCAGCCACTGATACCATCAGGGCTGTTGTGGTGCTCCCGAGCAGAGAACTTGCCCTGCAGACCGAGCATGTGCTGAAAGAACAGGAGCGAAGCCGACAGACGGGTATACGGGGCATGGCTCTTTATGGCGGACGGCCTGCCATGGAGGAACATCGGGCCTTGAAAGGCACACGCCCGCACATCATCTTTGCCACACCCGGGCGCCTGCTCGACCATATAGCAAAAGGAAATATCGACATTGCTGCCACCCGCATCCTCGTCATTGATGAGTACGACAAATGCCTGGAACTGGGTTTCCGGGAGCAAATGGACCGCATTGGCGAGGTGTTCAGGCATTGCCCTCAAGTGGTGCTGACCTCAGCCACCCGTTTTGCAACTGACGCTCCCGACAACACAGAGACACCACAGCTTTTGAAGGACAGGAAACTCACCACCCTCGATTTCCTGAACAACAACGAAATGCTGAGAGAGCGCATAGAAATCATCAAAGTGCCCTCTCCTGACCGCGACAAACTGAACACGCTGGGACAACTCCTTACCGAAGGAGAAGGCAAGAGCAGCATCGTATTTGTGGCACACCGGGAGAGTGCGGAACGTATCGGGAAATATCTGGCCGAAAAGAAATTCGATGCCATCGTCTATCATGGAGGAATGGAACAGGACCGGCGTGAACGGGCTTTGGGAAGATTCAAGTCTGGGGCAAGCAATGTGATGGTCAGCACCGACCTGGCAGCCCGAGGATTGGACATCCCTGCCGTAGAACGCATCATCCACTATCACCTGCCAGCCGATGAAACCACCTTCACCCATCGCACCGGTCGTACGGCACGATGGGAGGCACATGGTGAGACGTGCCTCATCGTCGGGCCAGAGGAGAATCTGCCGGCATTCATACAAGCTGACCGAACGCTCGATGTCACGCACTTCGACATACGCCCCACGCATCCCGTCTGGACGCTCGTCTACATCGGACGTGGCAAAAAGGACAAGTTGTCCAGGGCTGATGTGGCAGGCTTCTTCTGCAAAAAAGGAGGCTTGAATGCCTCGCAAATCGGACGTATTGTCCTCGCTGACCATGCCACCTATGCGGCTGTACTGACGAAAGTCGCAGGACAGTTGCTGAGAAATGTAGCGGGAGAAAAGATAAAAGGAATGAAAACCATCTTTGAAGAAATCAGAAAATGAAAATCAAACTGAACGACAGTGCCCTTGCTGCCGCAGCCGCAGAGGACATGGATGCCTTTATACAAGTGGTGGTCGATGCCATCAAGGCTTACGTCGGGTCGGACGAGCTGACACAGGAGGCGATGCAGGGGCTATCGCCTGACCACATCACACTCTGGGGCTACGTCATCCTGCGCGATGAATTGTGCGACGGTGGCTTCATACAACTCATCCACAATGGTTATGGACCTTTCTTCTTCCTCAACCCCTTTGCCAAGGCCATGCGGTTGTGGGGACTGAAAGATTTCTCAAAATTCATCTACCGGGCCCGGGAGGTCTATGACATGCACCACGAGGCGATTGAGCGCGATATGGATTATGACGAATTTATGGCCCTGTATGAGCAGTACCCTGAGTTTGAAGACCTCGACGATGAATTTATCTGCCAGGAAGAGAAGGTGACAGGACAGGTAGCGGCATATCTGGACGACCATCTGCTGGACTTCGTGGATATCGTAAAGGAATAAACTCCCCGAGCGCATACATAATATCGAGCGCATACAAAAGCGCATGCAAAATATAAAGGTGGCAAAAAATCGTGGCCATAATTTCAAGGTTTACTTCTTCCCACCATCATCAACTATGAGCAAGAAAAAAAGCATAAAACCAGGCAAGATCAACATAAAGAATAAGCGTGCCGAGCACGACTATCTCGTCATCGACAAGATGATGGCGGGCATCGTCCTCACAGGCACGGAAATCAAGAGCATAAGGGCAGGAAAGGCTTCATTGGTCGATACTTTCTGCTTCATCCTCGATGGCGAAATTTGGGTAAAAAACATGTATGTCGCCCCCTACGAACTGGGGAGCTACAACAACCATGCTGCCCGACGCGACCGCAAACTCCTGCTGAACAGCAAGGAAATCCGCAATCTCAGACAGGATTCCGCATCCCCGGGCTATACCATCGTGCCCCTCCGCTTGTTTATCGACGATAACGGCAGGGCAAAACTGGACATTGCCCTCTGCAAAGGCAAACGCGAATTTGACAAGCGGACAACGATGCGCGAGCGCGATGACCGTCGGGAACTGGACCGTGTGCTGAAACGTTTCTAACCCACAACTTTTACAATGGGGAAGCAACATCCGCCATTGGTTTCCTAAAGCAGCAGACACTGGCAAAAAGCCCTGAACATCAAACACTAAACCATGGACATTATTCAAGAACTAAACTGCAGGATTCTCGTGTTGGACGGAGCAATGGGGTCAATGATACAGACTTTCGCCTTGGAGGAATCCGATTTCCAACCTAAAGCCCCGGACCGCCAACTACCGCTCCAGAAAGGCAACAATGATATCCTCTGCCTCACGCGGCCCGATGTCATTGCCAGCATCCACCGCCAATACCTTGAGGCGGGTGCAGACATCATCACCACCAACACTTTCTCGGCACAGCGTGTCTCCATGGCCGACTATGGCTGCGAACACCTTGTGGCCGACATCAACCGTGCTGCCATTGGCATCGCACGGCAGGAAGCTGAACGGATGACCTCCCTTACACCAGACCGCCCCAGATTTGTGGCGGCTTCCATTGGTCCGACGAACAAGACGGCATCCTTGTCGCCCGATGTGGACGACCCTGCAAAACGGGCGATAGGATTCGACGAACTGAACGATGCCTACCGCGAACAAATCACGGCCGTGGTGGAAGCCGGAGCTGACATTCTGCTCATCGAAACCATTTTCGACACGCTGAATGCCAAGGCGGCACTCCATGCGGCCGAGGAGGCTTTCGCAGCCTTAGGCAAGAGGATTCCCGTCATGGTCAGCATGACGCTCAACGACCGGGGCGGACACACTCTCTCTGGACAGACTATCAAGGCTTTTGCCACAAGCATCAGCCATGCCAGCCTGCTGTCGGTGGGCATGAACTGCTCGTTTGGAGCCGCAGAGATGCTTCCCTTCCTGCGGGAACTTGCCCATGATGCCGATTGCCGTATCTCCTGCCATCCCAATGCCGGCCTGCCTAACAGTCTTGGCGAGTATGAGCAGACTCCCCAGGAAATGGCTGAGCAAATCCGGGCTTACGTTGAAGAGGGGCTGGTGAACATCATCGGAGGATGCTGTGGCACCACACCCAAACATATCGCCGCCCTGGCAGAACTGGCGGCAAAATATCGTCCGGGAAATCTAAAGTCTCTTCACTCCACCCCACTCCTGCAACTTTCCGGACTGGAACGTCTCACGCTGACCCCTGAAGTTCGCTTCGTCAATGTGGGCGAACGCTGCAATGTGGCGGGAAGCAGGAAATTCCTGCGCCTTATCAATGAGAAAAAATATGACGAGGCTTGCTCCATAGCACGCAAGCAGGTGGAAGATGGCGCACTTGTGCTGGACATCAATCTTGACGACGGACTGCTGGAGACGGAACAGGAGATGACACACTTTCTGCGTCTGCTGGGAGCTGACCCTGAAGTGGCAAGGGTACCGTTCATGATCGACTCTTCAAAATGGGAGGTCATCCGTGCTGCCTTGAAATGCTGTCAGGGCAAATGTATTGTCAACAGCATATCCCTCAAGGCGGGCGAAGAAGAGTTCCTGCAGCATGTGAGGGAAATCCGCGAATATGGTGCTGCTGTGGTGGTGATGGCTTTTGATGAGGAAGGACAGGCCACCACTTTCGAACGCCGGACTGCCATCTGCCAACGGGCTTACCGCCTTATGACTGAGCAGGCAGGATTCCCGGCTGAGGACATCATCTTTGACCCCAACGTCCTCGCCATCTGTACGGGATTTTCCGAGCACCGCACCTATGCCCTCGATTTCATCCGTACTGCGGCATGGATCAGGCAAAACCTGCCAGGAGCACATATCAGCGGTGGTGTCAGCAACCTTTCCTTTTCCTTCCGTGGCAACAATTTCCTGCGTGAAGCCATGCATGCCGTTTTCCTTTATCATGCCATACAGAACGGCATGGATATGGGAATTGTAAATCCTTCTACCAAAACTACTTACAACGACATTCCTTCTGAACTTCTCCAACTGCTTGAAGCGGTCATCCTCAACCCGTCCGAGCAGGCCGAAGAGGCACTCATCGCCTATGCCACCACAATGATGCAGGACACCAAGAGCCTGAAATCTGAGGAGACGCATGAGACCTGGCGCGACAATCCGCTGGAGGAGCGGCTGGCACACGCGCTGATTAAGGGTGTTGACGACTATCTGGAGTCCGACCTCCAAGAGGCTCTCACCTTCTATCCTTCCCCCGTCAGCATCATTGAGCAGCCTCTCATGGAGGCGATGGAGCGTGTGGGTACCCTCTTTGGAGAGGGAAAGATGATGCTGCCGCAAGTGGTCAAGACAGCCCGCACGATGAAAAAGGCGGTGGCATTCCTGCAACCGTATATCGAGCAAGGCAACACGAATGAACCGCAGGGAAACCATGGGGAGGGAACTTTCGTCATGGCCACGGTAAAGGGTGATGTCCACGACATCGGAAAAAATATTGTCAACGTGGTGCTGGGATGCAATAAATTCCATATTGTCGACCTCGGTGTCATGGTGCCTGCTGAGGACATCGTAAGGGCTGCCATACATCATCATGCCGACTATGTGGGACTCTCCGGACTGATTACACCCAGCCTGGAAGAGATGGTCGGCACCGTACGGGCCATGCAGGCTGCCGGGCTCACCATCCCTGTTTTGCTGGGTGGTGCCACCACCTCCGCACTCCATACAGCACTCAAGATAGCCCCGGAATACGACGGGCCTGTGCTGTGGGTGAAGGATGCCAGCCAGATGGTCATCGTGGCATCCTACCTTAAGCCGCTCGTCAGGGCTCTCCGTCAGGCTGGCAGCAACCATCAGGCATGCCTTGATGCCATTGCCGCCGATGCTTACGTGACGGAATGCCGAAGCCACTATGCACAGTTAGTCAAGGACTATCAATGCCGCGAACAGGAGCCACACCGCGACCTCAAAGCAGCTAGGCAGAACAAACTGAACCTTTTCGGAACAAGTCTGTAAAGGATGCTTAACAAGCCGGAAAGTCCTGGAAAAACGACCTTTGCCATCCACCCCGACGGGCCAGACGAACAGTCTTCTGAAGACTTTTTTCCCAACCTTTACCCTAAAATCCAGACAACATGATTATCACAATAGCCCGCCAATGCGGATGCGGAGCAGTACACGTGGGCAAAATCCTCTCCCGACGCCTCGGCCTTGTGCTCTACACACGGCAAATGCTGAAAGATATGGCCGGCAACCAGGGACTGGGCGATGAAATGGACTATTTCTTCGACGAGCGTCCTGTTGACAATATCCTCATGGCAATCAGCGATTATAACGAAGCGCAGGAAGAAATAAAGCATCGCTTCAGCACACTTTTCAACAAAATCATCGGCACTCAGGATTGCATCGTGATAGGACGATGCGGAAATAGCATATTCTCCGGCAGGAACGACCTCGTGTCGGTATTTCTGAAGGGAGACCGCACCACGAGAATCATGAATACTGCAGCAGAGGAAGGCATCTCGACGAGCGATGCCAGAAGATGTGTGGAGGAAACTGATGAGCACCGTATGATGTATCATAAATATTATACAGGACTGACGTGGGGCAACGCCAATGATTACGACCTCTGCATTGACAGTCTTAGACTCGGGGCCGAAATGACGGCCGACCTTATCATGGCATACGCCCAAAACACTGTCGGGCATCGTAAAAACACTCATAATAGAGGTGTACAAGAATGAAATATCTGCTTCAATTTCTTATCATCATGGGCATTACATTTGTGGGCGAGGTGCTCCACTATTTCATTCCATTGCCCATTCCATCCAGCATCTATGGCATCGTGCTACTCTTCGTGGCATTAGAAATGCGCTGGATTGAGGTCAAACACATCAGGGAGACGAGTTCGCTGCTTATAGCCATCATGCCCGCCCTTTTCATCCCTTCGGCCGTAGGACTGTTGGAGGCATGGGATGTCATACGCCCTTATATCCTCCAATATGCCATCATCACTTTTGTAAGCACCTTTGTGGTCATGGGAGTGGCGGGACTCGTCACGCAATATGTCATAAAAAAGCAACACGTCATGAAAACGGACAGACTTCACAGGAAGAAAGGAGAGGATGTGCGATGAAAGAGGGACTTTTTGAAACATCCGTTTATTTCGGAGTGTTCATTAGCCTGGCAGCCTACGGCATTGGGGTATGGCTGAAACGCTTTACAGGCTGGTCGTTTGCCAACCCGCTCTTTATCGCCATTGTGCTGGTGATGGCTTTCCTGGCCTTGGCAGGCATTGACTATGAGACCTACAATCATAGTGCCCAACCCATCACCTTTCTGCTGACACCTTCCACCATATGTCTTGCCGTGCCGCTCTATCAACAGATCGACCTGCTCAAGAAGAATGTACGCGCGGTCATGGCTGGCATTGTCTCCGGTGTGTTCTCCAGCCTCTGCATCATTCTGCTGCTGTCAGTGCTGTTCCGTTTAGACCATGCCTCCTACGTCACTTTCCTCCCCAAATCCATCACCACGGCCATAGGTATCAGCGTCACCGAGGAACTGGGAGGTTATGTGGCTATTTCCGTAGCAGTGATTATCATCACGGGAGTACTTGGAGGCATGTTTGCCGAAAAATGGTTTAAATTGCTTCGCATCACCGAACCTATAGCCCGCGGTATTGCCTTAGGCTCTTCATCCCATGCCATAGGCACAGCTAAAGCCATGGAACTTGGACCGGAAGAGGGTTCCATGAGCAGCCTGTCGATTGTCGTCTGCGGAATCATTACCGTCATTGCAGCCCCCTTCTTTGCCGACCTGCTCTGATGGCTGCCGTATGGCAACATCCGCAACCATCATTTTCCTTCCTCCCGCAGAAAGCGTGCGGGAGGTGGAACAGCTGTCGGAAAATGATTCGGGCGAAACGCGTCATTGAGAGGCGTGCCATAGCGACAGACTATAGAAATGTTGAAGCGACCCATCATTGTTGGCAATCGAATTTAGGCGGGAATTTATAGAACACCCCTTTAGTTTATGCCCTGTTATATTTGATTAGGGATGTTCTATAAATTAGCTTGAGACAATTTTCTTTCCTATCGCACAGTAGATTCCTATCCTTTAAACGCGCACATAGCGGGCTATGTAAGTGTTTGAAGGATAGGAAGATACAAGCGAGAGGTTGAAAAGTGGCCAAGCATAAGAACACTTCCTAAATGAATAAAAAACTAATTTATAGAACATCCCATTACCCACTTGACAGCAAAACTTATTGTCATCATCCGATGATGCACGGAGTTAATTGTACGCCGTTGATGAGGCATAATCAAAATCTTTTTGGTAATTTTGCAGGCAAGTTGCAGTTTCTTCTCTCTTGCTAAAAAAAATGAGGCACCATGGGTACATATATCAATAAAGGCAACAATGCCTTCCGCGACATCATATCGCACGAATATGTTGACAAATCATCGCTGATACCACAGCTCAATGCCATGCTCAATTCCGAAAATCGCTATATTTGCATGACCCGCTGCCGCCGTTTCGGCAAGTCGATGGCAGCAAAGATGCTGTGTGCCTATTACGACAAGTCATGCGATTCGCGGGAACTTTTCGCGGGATTGAATGCCGAGAAGGACAAGTCGTTCGGGACATACCTGAACAGATACAGCGTGATTTATCTTGACGTGACATCATTTACCGCTCGCCCCGACCTTGGAAATGCAATTGTGCTCACGATTCAGGAGAAAATCGGAGAAGAACTGAAGAAGACTTTTCCTGATGTGGAATACGACGGCAATTCCGACCTTATGGATATTCTTTCAGCCATTCATAATGCCACAGGAGAGAAGTTCTTTTTCATCATAGACGAATGGGATGCCATCTGCCGCGAGTTTCCCGGACGTCAGAAGATGAAAGATGATTCCGAAAGCGTGTCGCCAACAATTCTTGACGAATATGTCATGCTGCTTCGAAGATTGTTTAAGACACAGGATTCCGACGAAGTCTTTGCAGGGGCATATCTCACCGGTATTCTCCCCATCAAGAAGTACAACACGGAATCGGCCTTGAACAACTTCCGCGAGTATACGATGATTCGTCCCGGAAAAATGGCGGATGCTCTTGGATTCACCCATGATGAGGTGCAAACGCTTTGCAGAGAACACGGAATGGACCTTGGGGAGATGGAGCGCTGGTACGACGGCTACCGCATCGGGAAGGCTTCACGCATCTTCAATCCCTATTCCGTCATGAGAGCCATCAATGAAGAGGAGTATGGAAGCTTCTGGTCAACGACAGGGGCTTACGATTCCGTCAAAACCTATATACAGATGAACTTCGACGGACTGAAGGACGACATTATCAGAATGCTTTCAGGGGAACATGTGTATGTGGATACGACCGAATTCAGAAATGATATGCGTGTCGTAAAAAGCAAGAATGATGTCCTCACCGTACTGATACATCTCGGCTATCTGGCCTACGACGGCACCTGTCAGGAGTGCTATATTCCGAACAAGGAGGTGGCGGACGAAATGAACAATGCCATAAAAGCAACCTCATGGAATGCCTTGGCAAAAACCATACAGGATTCTCAGAACCTTCTTGCGGCCACCATTTCCGGCAATGAGCAGGCTGTGGCCCGGGGCATTGACCAGGCCCACGACGAGCACACCAGCATCCTTGCCTACAACGACGAGAACTCGATGGCCTGTGTGCTTTCCATTGCTTATATCTGGGCCAAGAACGAATACATCATCCACCGCGAATATGCCACTGGCAAGGGCTATGCCGACCTCGTCATGATTCCCCGAAGACATGTCGCCAAGCCGGCACTCGTCATTGAGCTGAAGTACTGCCACTCCTCCGATTCTGCCATCAGCCAGATCCTCAGGCGGAACTATCCGGCCAAAGTGGCGGAATATTCTGGCGACATTCTCCTCGTGGGCATCAACTATGACAAGGCGACCAAGCTCCATACCTGCAGCATCGAAAGGGTGTCAAATCCGCCGCAGTAAGGCGAACGATAGCCTTTGGATTACTTGCAAGAAAATGCAAAAACAGGATTTACCATGGGTACATATATCAATAAAGGCAACACTGAGTTTCGCGACATTGTGACTCACGAATATGTGGACAAGTCATCGCTGATTCCATTGGTCAACGCCACGCTCAATTCCGAGCACCGTTATAGTTGTGTGACCCGCTGTCGTCGTTTCGGCAAATCGATGGCGGCAAAGATGCTCTGTGCCTATTATGACAAGTCGTGTGACTCGCGGGAACTCTTCGCGGGATTGAATGCCGAGAAGCACCCGTCGTTCAGTACCTTTCTCAACAAGTTCTATGTCATAAGTATTGACATGACGGACTTCACGACAAAATACAGGCGGGAAAAGGACATCGTAAGCCGCATTCAATATGATATTATGGAGGAGGTCTTGAGCTTTTTCCCTGAAACGACAGCCAGGGAACGGGACGACCTGATGGACATCCTCTACCGCATCAGCGAAAGTACGGGTGAACGTTTTTTGATGATTATCGATGAGTGGGATGCCATTCTTCGGGAGATGGGAGCGGACGAATACGTCACAACATCATACGTCGACCTGCTTCGCCGCCTCTTCAAGGGTTCGGGCTCCAACACCGTCTTTGCAGGGGCATATCTCACCGGTATTCTCCCCATCAAGAAGTACAACACAGAATCGGCCTTGAACAACTTCCGCGAGTATACGATGATTCGTCCCGGAAAAATGGCGGATGCTCTTGGATTCACCCATGATGAGGTGCAAACGCTTTGCAGAGAACACGGAATGGACCTTGGGGAGATGGAGCGCTGGTACGACGGCTACCGCATCGGGAAGGCTTCACGCATCTTCAATCCCTATTCCGTCATGAGAGCCATCAATGAAGAGGAGTATGGAAGCTTCTGGTCAACGACAGGGGCTTACGATTCCGTCAAAACCTATATACAGATGAACTTCGACGGACTGAAGGACGACATTATCAGAATGCTTTCAGGGGAACATGTGTATGTGGATACGACCGAATTCAGAAATGATATGCGTGTCGTAAAAAGCAAGAATGATGTCCTCACCGTACTGATACATCTCGGCTATCTGGCCTACGACGGCACCTGTCAGGAGTGCTATATTCCGAACAAGGAGGTGGCGGACGAAATGAACAATGCCATAAAAGCAACCTCATGGAATGCCTTGGCAAAAACCATACAGGATTCTCAGAACCTTCTTGCGGCCACCATTTCCGGCAATGAGCAGGCTGTGGCCCGGGGCATTGACCAGGCCCACGACGAGCACACCAGCATCCTTGCCTACAACGACGAGAACTCGATGGCCTGTGTGCTTTCCATTGCTTATATCTGGGCCAAGAACGAATACATCATCCACCGCGAATATGCCACTGGCAAGGGCTATGCCGACCTCGTCATGATTCCCCGAAGACATGTCGCCAAGCCGGCACTCGTCATTGAGCTGAAGTACTGCCACTCCTCCGATTCTGCCATCAGCCAGATCCTCAGGCGGAACTATCCGGCCAAAGTGGCGGAATATTCTGGCGACATTCTCCTCGTGGGCATCAACTATGACAAGGCGACCAAGCTCCATACCTGCAGCATCGTTAGAACACATGTTGGTCTCTGAGGCAAAGTGTTGGCCAGTCAGGGAAATCATTCATAGTGCTATGCCATTTGAACGAAAAGGCATTGTCCCCCCCCACACCGGACGTGGCCTCTCTTTATTTCCCCCTCCCAACAATCCCCCTATTTTCCGGAACAACAATCACTATGGATATACATGAAATTGCCAGCAATCCGATTCTCCAACTATGGGCAGTACACTGCACTCTTCTGTCGAAAGCAGAAATATTGACATTGGCAAGAACATTGGGTGTAAAAATGAAAAACTCCAGCACGTTTTTAGAACCGTTGCTGTCAGCTGGCATCATCACGGAAAAAGTGCCGTTCCAGACACCTTTTTATGCCATCCGGCCGCATGTATGGCTGCACATCATGCAGAGCATGGACTTGAAGACCTACAACAAGATGGAAGGCCTGGCAAACTCCTCCGTCTATTACGGCAAAAAGCAGAACATAGCCTTGTCCAAAGTCATCAACGCACATTTCAACCACCAGCCTTTCGAACACCTGCTGGAGCCTTTGCATGAAGTGCCGGGCCGACATTACGAACATGCTTACTGCGAAGATTTAGTGCTCGGATTCAGGAATGAAGTGGCATTGATGCTTTCCTGAAAAAATTAGCCGAAACCTGGCATAGTCTATTTGTAGATATTGCTGTCTGGCACTTTTGAGTTTTACCGGACAGCAATAATATGAGTTACAAGACCGTCTGGATTGACGTAAGTGGTTGATTTTAGTACCTTGT
>CAMGOT010000024.1 GCA_946060685.1 uncultured Bacteroidales bacterium | reverse complement strand
CGAAGCCAAGCAGACACCCCTTGAAAAAAAAGATTATATACTAATTTATAGAACATCCCTTAATTATTTCCCTATAATTATGACACTTGACATAGAATCCCGTGCCAAGGCAGGCGTCGGCCTTTTCCTTCAAGGCTACAATTGTTCGCAGGCTGTGGCGATGGCTTTTGCCGATCTTTACGACATTGCGCCCGTGCAAATGTCGCGTCTGGCAGCATCCTTTGGGGGTGGTATTGGCAGGATGCGCGAAACGTGCGGCAGCGCTTGCGGCATGTTTCTTCTCGCAGGGCTGGAAATCGGCAAGGACCTTCCGGAACCCTATCCTTCTCCTGCCATGAAGAAGCAGAACTATGAGACTGTGCAACGCTTGGCAGCGGCATTCAAGGCCACCAATGGGAGCCTGATTTGCCGCGAATTGTTGGGAGGAACTGCAAGCACCCATCCCACACCCGCAGAGCGCGATGCCCACTATTATTCCACACGTCCCTGTGCCAGGATGGTCGAGACTGCCATACGCATCTACGGCAAATTCCTGGAGGGAACACTCTGAGGCATTTCCCATCCCTCCACCAAATTCGTTGTCCTAAAAAAATACAAATTGCTCATTACAATAGAAGACATTTCGGGCGAACACAAATTTCAACAATTATACCATCAACAAACCAAACACCACCATCCATTATGGAAGCAAAAGAAAAAGTATTGGCCACTATGAAAGAGGCCGGCACTCCGCTGAACGCAGGCAAAATCGCAGAACTCAGCGGACTGGACCGCAAAGAAGTCGACAAGGCGATGAAGCAACTGAAAGAAGAGGGTGCCATCGTCTCCCCCGTACGTTGCAAATGGGCACCTGCCGAGTAATCTCCTCTCCCCTGCAACACACACACATGCTAATGGTGCAACCCAGGTGATATTCATCAGGGTTGCACCATCAGCCGTTTTTTTAACCCATAAGATGTGGGAAAGGAAGAAGGCGTACGCGATGCCGTTGGCAGCGGAGAGTCAGAGCATCCATCGTGCGATACGCCATGCCCCACGTCCGCCCAGCTTTACGTAATGCTCAAGCACAGAACCTCGCAGGCTGGGAGGATTCATGGGCAACACCCGTGCAAGTTCTGAATGCCCTTCCCTGCGGAAATGTCCGCGGAGAATGGCCGTACGATAGATAAGTGCCATCGTGGCACTTCGGTCGAAGAGCGCGTACGACTCCCGCAACATCACCTCAAGAGCATGGCAAATCCGATCATAGTTTTCGCTGAAAGAGGCTCCCGTGATGCTGTCAGGATGCTGGTAAATACGGTGCCACACATCGGGCTGCCAGGAAAGGCGTGGAGAATGGCAGGACAAACTGGATGAAGAACGCGCGAGACGATACTGTCCGGAAAGCAGGCGAAGTCCCAGTTCGTAGTCATCCCAAACACGTAAAGTCTCGTCCCAGCCTCCAATATCCCTAATGTAGTCGGTACGTGCCAGAAACGATTGCGTGCTGACGAGCGAAGCCAGGATGTGGTCGGGCAAGGTAGGCGATGCCCATCCCTCTCTCACCTTCGTACTGCCATCAGGAAGCACCATTCGTGTGCGCGTCAGGCAAAGGTCGGACGTTCCGATGGCAGCCATCATGGCAGGAATGAAACCGGCAGAAAACTCGTCGTCGCTGTCAAAGAAACAACAATATTCGCCCGCAGCCTCCTGCAATCCTACGTTGCGGGCTGCAGCCGCTCCCGGACGGGGGCAATCCAGCACCATGCCGGAGAAGGAACCATCGGGAGAGACGTCATACAATTCTCCACAAAATGCCTCGCACAATTGACGACTGGAATCGGTACTCCCGTTGTCGACAAACACCACCTGCACAGGGCGGTAGGTGATGCCAAGAAGCGAACGGAACAGCCGCGGCAAGGTGTTGCTGCGATTGTAGACCGGGATGATGACTGATACGGATTTCATACGTTAATGGCTAAGGATATCGAAAAAGGAAGTGCGGGAGAGTAGGCAGGAAGACCAGCTTCTCGGCCTGTTGTCGGTGGTTGCTAACAAAGACTTTGCGGAACGGCTTGCCAACGCGCCTTGATGCAACGCAGGACTTCACCCAGCCAAAACACCACAGAGGTGGAAATGATGATGACTCCCCACTCAGGAAATCCCAAGGGCACAACGTTGAACATGGCACCACCAAAGGTGACTATCAACCACTGTCCCAGGAAAATGGTACTGGCAATCAGCATAAAGCCACGAGTGCGGAACAGTTTCCATACCCTTTCGCCCGACATGAAAGCAGCGGCATTGAAGAGATTCCAGAACTGCAGAAACACAAAAGTGGTGAAGAAGAAACTATGTCCTCGAAGGGAGAGAATACCCTCGTGGCTGTAGGAATAGCCCATGATGCCGTCCAGCCAGCCACGTTCCAGCACTTCCAGAAGTGCCAGGAGCAGGATGGAGAACAAGATGCCCAAAGTAAGGATATCCGTCCACATGAAGCGAGAAATGATGAAGGCCGACCGCTGTCGAGGCTTTTCCTGCATCACGCTCCGGCAGGGCGGAAGGGATGCCAAAGCCATGGCGGCAAAGGTGTCCATAATGAGGTTTACCCACAGCATCTGCGTGACCGTCAGAGGAGCATCCGTACCCGTAAAGGCCCCGACCAGCACCACGATACACGCCACGACGCATACCGTCATCTGGAAAAGCACGAACCGCTGGATGTTGCGGTAGAGCGAACGTCCCCACATGACCGCACGGGTGATGGAGGCAAAGGAATTGTCGAGGATGGTGATGTCGGAAGCCTCCTTCGCCACACTCGTACCGTCGCCCATCGACAATCCTACATGAGCAGCATTCAAAGCCGGGGCATCGTTCGTGCCGTCGCCCGTCACAGCCACCACTTCGCCCTCCTCTTGCAGCCGCTCCACGAGGTCTTTCTTGTCCAAAGGCCTTGCGCGCGCAATGATGTCACGGCTATCCGTAATGCCAATCTGCCGGCCGATTTCTGCCGCAGTGGCTTGCGTGTCGCCCGTCACGATGACGATGCGGATGCCTGCCTTATGACATTCCTCAATGGCAGCGGGAACCTCTGGACGCACAGGGTCGGAAATAGCCGTAATACCCAGAAATTGAGGGGTGCCTCCATCGACGGCACAGGCAAAGCCCAGGGTACGCATGGCCTGCTGCTGGAAATGCAACAGGCGGCCTTCCGCTTTCTGCCGTTCGTCATCGGAAAGGGAACATTGGCGGAGAATGATTTCGGGAGCTCCTTTCAGGTATTTCACGGTATGTCCCGCAAAAGCCGCCGACTTCACCGTGGTGCTCATATATTTCTTCTCCGTGGTAAAAGGCATTTCCTCCAGTACCTCTACTTGCTCGCGAAGCCGACGATAGTCCGCTCCCCGATGGTGCAGCCATAGCAGGAGGGCACCTTCTGTAGGGTTGCCCAAAGGACGAGGTTCCGGGGTGTTGAAATCCAATTGTGCCGTAGAATTGACTGCCATGCCTTCCTCTATCATCCGGGGCAGCAAGGAGGCAGGGATATCCGTACTCTCAGCATGCTCAAACTCCGCATGTGCCACCTGCATGCGGTTTTGCGTCAGGGTGCCCGTCTTGTCGGTACAGATGACGGTGGTGGCACCCATCGTCTCGCAGGCGTGCATCTTGCGCACCAGATTGTTGGTCTTCAGCATCTTCCGCATGGACAATGCCAGACACAGACTGACCGCCATGGGAAGGCCTTCGGGGACGGCACAGCAAATCAAGGCAACGGCAAGCATGAACGACTCCAGAGCATATTGGAATATGTCCATAAAACCATAGTCGTCCGATTTCATGAAATACACGAGCAAACGGCCTGCAACCATCACAACAGCAATAAGATATGAGAGTCGGGTGATGCGTTGTGCCAGTTTCTCCAACTGCTCGTTGAGCGGAGTCTTTACCTTGTTGTCAATCTGTGCTGCCACATACACCTTACCGTTTTCCGTAGCATCGCCCACAGCAAACACCTTCGCTATGCCGTGACCCTCCATCACCCTCGTCCCGCGCATCACATGATTCGTGGGGAAAGTCTGCTCCGCATCAGCATCTTCCGGCAATGCACTTTTATGGCATGAGGGTTCGCCCGTGAGCGATGATTCGTCGACCATCAGCGACACCGATTCCAGCAACTGGGCATCGGCAGGAATTTCTTCTCCCGTGGAGAGCAGGAGAATATCGCCCACCACCACATCACGCTTGGGAATCTCGCAGGTGTTTCCGTCGCGAACCACGAGCACGGGTTCCTCATCGTTCACCTGATTCAATACGGAAAATTCCTGCTCTGCCTTCTGCTCAAAATAAAAGGAAATGACGGTGGCGAGCAAGATGGCGACAATAATGCCGAGAGGCTCAAAAAACACGCTGGTGTCGGCATGATGGGGCGTATCTCCCCAAAAATTATATACGGCAATGCCTATACTCATGGCACCAGCCACTATCAGCACCACCACAAGCGGCTCGGTAAATTTTCTTGCAAGTTTTCTCCACGCAGCCTCTTTCCGGGGTGGAGTCAGCACGTTTTGTCCGTGTGCCGAACGACTGTCCTCAACCTCTGTAGCGGTAAGTCCTGTGTAGTGTTGTTTCTGCTGCATAATCTATGTAGGGGATGGGTTTTGTGATTCTAAGATTTTATATGGTGCAAATATAGGTATAAATCGTGCGTCGGGCTGTGTTTTGAACCACCTTTTTGCAAGAAAAAGGGGACAATCATAGGGAAAATAGCAAAAAAGGTGAGCAACTTCAAGCAAAAAAAGCCCTGACATCCACTTTTTCGCAGATAAAAACGTAAATTTGCAGCAAAATACGCATGTGGCAACTGTACATGCCGAACAAAGCACACGTTTACAGCGTTTTAATGGCGTAACAGCGTTTTAACAAGAAAAATTTCATTGAATGATTACAACCCAAAAACTGATTGACCTTATCATTGAAGGTGTCCAAGAGAAGAAAGGACGCAGCATCACCGTAGTCGACCTCAGCAATATCACGGTAGCCCCGGCCGAGGCTTTCGTCATCTGCACGGGAGGAAGCCCGTCGCAGGTGGACAGCATCGTCGACAGTATTGAGAATACCACACGCGTGAAGGGACATGAAAATCCGACGACCATTGCCGGACGGCAGAACTCGCTCTGGGTGGCGATGGACTATGGCAACGTGATGGTACACGTCTTCGTGCCCGATATGCGCGACTATTACGATATCGAGCACCTGTGGTCCGATGCTGCCATCACAGAGATACCCGACCTTGACTGAGCCATCACGTTTTTACATCAGGCCCGAAACAGCGATGACAAAGGGCCGTTTTACATAAAAACATTTGACGGGGATTTCCCCAGAACCACCATTTGCACAGGGAACGGCTTCTTTCAAGCATGCTGCATACAGCACATGCCGTGTGCCGGAAACCGACGCACAGAGACTGACGACTTTCCCTCATTAACGACATAAAATGACAAACTCACAGCTCCCCCCAAAAAAAGGCAGCAACGAACCTAAGATGCCGAGATTCAATCTGAACTGGATCTATTTCATCATCATCTTGGCATTGGGTGTCATGCTCTACCAGGGCAACAGCAATCCTGGAAGTTTCGACAAACAGGTAAGTTACTCAGAGATAAAGAACTACATCGAGAACGGCTACACCAAGGAACTTGTCGTCGACAAGTCGGAAGGTGTGGTGCGTATCACCATCCTGCCGGAAAAAATCCGTAGTGTGTATAAGAAAGGCGTGGATGAAGTGGGCAAGAAGCCCACCGTCTCCGCACGCTATCCCTCGGCCGACAAGGTGGAGGATTTCATCCTGCAGTCCGACTATAAGGGCAAGGTGACCTATGAGGAGCACAGTGCCTTCTGGAGGTCAGTCCTCACGAGTCTGCTCCCCCTCCTGCTCTTCTTCGGCCTCTGGTTCCTCATCATGCGCAGAATGGGAGGCATGGGCGGAGGCGGAGGCATTTTCAGCGTCGGCAAGTCAAAGGCCAAGGAGTACGACAAGGAAAACGGCCCGCAGGTGACATTCAAGGATGTGGCCGGACAGGAAGGTGCCAAACAGGAAGTTCAGGAAATTGTGGACTTCCTCAAGAATCCTGGAAAATACACCGAACTGGGTGGAAAAATCCCCAAGGGAGCCCTCCTTGTAGGACCTCCGGGAACAGGAAAGACACTCTTGGCAAAGGCCGTGGCAGGAGAGGCAGGAGTACCCTTCTTCTCCATGTCGGGTTCGGATTTCGTGGAAATGTTTGTCGGAGTGGGTGCCAGTCGTGTGCGCGACCTTTTTGAAAAGGCAAAAGCTAAGGCTCCCTCCATCATTTTCATCGATGAGATTGATGCCATCGGTCGCGCCCGATCCAACAAGACCAGTTTCGGAGGCAACGATGAGCGCGAGAGTACGCTCAACCAGCTCCTCACGGAAATGGACGGTTTCGGCACCAACAGTGGAGTGATCATCCTGGCTGCCACCAACCGGGTCGACGTGCTGGATGCCGCCTTGCTGAGAGCCGGACGCTTTGACCGCCAGATTCATGTTGACCTTCCCGACCTTCCTGAGCGTATCGCCATTTTCAACGTGCATCTCAAGCCCCTGAAATTGGAGAAGGATCTTGACATCGAACTGCTGGCACGCCAGACTCCGGGCTTCTCGGGTGCTGATATTGCCAACGTGTGCAACGAGGCTGCCCTGATTGCCGCACGCCATAATCACGAAAATGTCACGAAGCAGGATTTCCTGGATGCAGTCGACAGAATTGTGGGCGGTCTGGAACGCAAGACCAAGGTGATGACCCAGGATGAGAAAAAGAGCATTGCCCTTCACGAGGCTGGCCATGCTGCCGTCAGCTGGCTACTGGAATACGCCAACCCGCTGATTAAGGTCACCATCGTTCCTCGCGGGCAGGCTCTGGGTGCAGCATGGTATCTGCCGGAAGAGCGTACCATCGTCACCAAGGAGCAGATGCTCGACGAAATCTGTGCCACTCTTGGCGGGCGTGCAGCCGAGGACATCTTTACGGGACACATCTCCTCCGGTGCCATGAACGACTTGGAAAAGGTGACCAAGCGGGCCTATGGTATGGTGGCATATATGGGAATGAGCGAAAAGCTTCCCAACCTCTGCTACTACAACACTCAGGAATCATTCGTCAAGCCCTTTAGCGACAGTACGGCCAACCTTATTGACGAGGAGGTGCAAGGCATCATCAATTCGCAGTATGAGCGTGCCAAACAGCTGCTTTCCGCCTATGCCGAGCAACACAACCGCCTGGCCGACCTTCTCTGTGAGAAAGAAGTGATTTTCGCCAAGGACGTCGAGGAGATTTTCGGTCCGCGGCCATGGCGCTCAAGAGCGGAAATTCTTCTGACGGAACAGCCCCCCCAGACGCAAGTCCATGAAGCCGGCGAAGGTCATCTGCCCGAAGAGAAAGGCTCCGGCGAAACAGAAAAGAGCTGCTAACCTCCTCCACAAAACAATCCTCTCCATGAAAAACTTTATCATCCGCGCCATCACCGGAGCCATCTATGTGTTTGCCCTTGTGGGATGCGTTGTGTGGGGGCCGCAGAGTGCTTTCATCTTCTTTGCCCTGATAGCGGCAGGCTGCGTGTACGAGTTCGGCACCATCATGAACCATCACGACGATGCCAGCGTCAACCGTCCGCTGTGTGCCATTGCAGCCTTCATATTTTGTAGTGCCATGTGGCAGCACCAGATTGGGTATGGCGATTATACCAGGATGTTTGCCCTTTATGGTTTTACGCTGCTCTACATCATCATCTCCGAGTTGTACCGTAAAGCCGAGAACCCCATTCGCAACTGGACGCTGGCATTTGCCTCCCAGGTGTTCATCGCGCTCCCCTTCTCGCTGCTCCCCCTCATCAGCCTTCACTATGATGTGGTGGGAAATACGATACAGTACGAATGGATCTACACCCTTGCCATCTTCATCTTCCTTTGGACAAGCGACACGGGAGCCTATCTCGTAGGTTCGCTCCTGGGCAGATATGTGCCCTACAAGCTCTTCCCCCGCATCAGTCCCAAGAAATCCTGGGTAGGAAGCATCGGTGGAGGGGTGTTCACCTTATTGGCCGCCACCGTCATCTGGCATTTCGCAGGCGGACTTTCCCTGTGGCATTGGATGGGGCTGGCACTCACCGTCTGCGTCTTCGGCACATGGGGCGACCTGGTGGAAAGCCTCATAAAGCGCCAGATTGGCATCAAGGACAGCGGGAAGATTCTCCCGGGCCATGGCGGACTTCTCGACAGGTTCGATTCGGCACTTATGGCTATCCCCGGAGCCGTCATCTATCTGATGCTGGTTCCTTAAACCTGCAGAACCCACACACCTATTATACAGGACCCGCACCTATTTATAATATTATAACCTTACACCCTATTCCATGAAAAAGACACTTACCCTATTCCTGCTGCTCATCATCGGCACACTTGCCACATGGGCACAGTTGCCGGAGTTCAGTACTGCGGACAATCCTGTGTACTATAAAGTCAACTTCACGCAAGGCAGTACTTTCCTTCAGGACAACGGCAACAGCACTTTCTTGACCAACGAGAATGCTGCTGCCAGCGACGGTCAGCTCTTTGCCTTCATCGGTACGCAGGACAACTTCAAGATGCTCTCCGGGGCAGGCCACTATATCACCACCAAGCAGGGAATCGCCATCAACAATGGCCAAACCACCACCCTGCTCTACAGTTCCGAAACTACAGGCGATGATTTCTGCATCCTCAATTCTCCATCGCAAAGCGGATGTTTTGTCATCACACGCGTGGGGAACACCAGTACAGGCTTCAACACCTGGGGAGGTGCTGCCGCACCCCATAACATCGGATTTTGGAGTACGAGCGATGTGAACGACCAAATCAAATTCGTCAATCCTGCCGATTTGCCCGACTATTCCGAACTCGACAAACTCATCACCAAGACCTATAAGCAAAGCGGAACGAAACTCACCAGCTGGGAGCCGGAACATCCGCTCACCCTCTGGTACAACGTACCGTCCACACTCACTACCGTCAGCAACAAGTGGATGGAATATGCCCTGCCCATAGGAAACGGCCGTTTGGGAGCCTGCCTGATGGGAGGTGTCTATGCCGACCAGATACAGTTCAACGAGAAAAGTCTCTGGACGGGAACTTCCACCATACAGCCCAACCCCAACCATGGCAAGTTCATGAATTTCGGTTCGCTCTTCGTCATCGACGAGTCCGAGAACTTCTCCTCCTTCACGCAATACAAGCGCTGGCTTGACCTTCAGGATGGCATAGGTGGAGTGGATTTCGCCGATGCCGATGGCAACGCCTATTCCCGGCGTTATTTTGCCTCCGAGCCCGACGATGTGATTGTGGCCCATTACGCAGCACCGGAAGGCAAGAAACTGGCCTTCCAGATCAGCTACTATGCAGGCGACGGCATCAATGCCAAGGCTCCGCAGTATAAGGACAACCAAGGCACTTTCACCGGAAACACCGACCTTCTGCTCTATAACACCAGTTTCCGCGTCATTCCTGTGGGCGAAAATGCTACTGTCACGGCCGATAAGGAGGGCATTCATGTGGCCAATGCCGATGAAGTCATCGTACTCCTCGCTGCCATGACCGATTACGACGGTACCAATCCTCAGACCTTCTCCACCGGAGCGGGAAGCGAGGGGCTGGCTTCAGCCGTCAATGCCACCCTTGAGGCCGCGGCCGCAAAGAACTTCAATGCCTTGAAGGAGGCCCACGTGGAGAATTTCCGTCAGTATATGGGACGCGTGGAACTCAATCTCGGTACTGCCAGCCAGATGGCAGCATCCACAAAGACCACGGAAGCGCTCATCACCTTCTACAACCAGTCGGAGGCCAACAGCAAGTCGGCTCAGGGACTCTTCCTTGAACAACTCTATTTCCATTATGGCCGCTATCTGGAAATCAGTTCCAGCCGTGGCAGCCAGGATGTGCCCAACAACCTTCAGGGTATCTGGAACAATCTCGCCTCCGCACCCTGGAACTCCGATGTCCATACCAACATCAACATCCAGATGAACTACTGGCCCTCCGAGCCCACCAATCTCAGCGAGTGCCACCTTCCCTTCCTCAACTACATCGTGAATATGACCGACAGTCCAGGCTGGAAGCAGGCTGCCAAGAATGCCGGACAGAGCGTGGGATGGACGGTACATACGGAATCAAACATCTTCGGAGGCATGAGCTCGTGGATGAGCAATTATACCATAGCCAATGCCTGGTACGTGAGCCACCTGTGGCAGCACTATCGCTATACCCTCGACAAGGCCTATCTTGCCAAAGTGTTCCCCGCCATGTGGAGCTGTTCGCAGTATTGGGCAGAGCGTCTCGTACTTGCTTCCGACGGCACTTACGAGTGTCCGAAGGAATATTCGCCAGAGCATGGACCGGGCAGCGAGAATGCCACGGCACACAGCCAGCAGCTTTGCCGCGAACTCTTCGAGAACACGCTGGCTGCCATCGAAGTCCTGGGCAACGAGAGCGAGCTGGATGCACAATGGCTGGAGAAAATCAAGGACCGCCATGCCAAACTTGACCTCGGACTTGCCGTCGAGACTTACACCGGCAACTGGGGCACCTCCCTCATCAAGAGCAACACTGACATTCTCCGCGAGTGGAAGTACTCTTCCTATACGGCTGGCGAGAATGGCCACCGCCATCAGAGCCATCTCATGTGCCTCTATCCCTTCAATCAGGTTTATCCCGGAAGTGAATATTTCGAGGCCGCTGTGAACAGTCTGAAACTCCGTGGCGACAATTCCACCGGATGGTCCATGGGATGGAGAATCAACCTTTGGGCACGCGCCCAGGATGGCGACCATGCCCGTACCCTCCTCCACAATGCCCTGAAGCATTCCACTTCCTATGGTACCGACCAAAGCCGGGGTGGCATCTACTACAATCTCTTTGATTCCCATGCCCCCTTCCAGATCGACGGCAACTTCGGAGCGTGTGCAGGCATTGCCGAAATGCTCATGCAGAGTGCCACTGGTACCATCAGCATTCTTCCCGCCCTCCCCTCTGCCTGGAGCCAAGGTTCGGTGAAGGGGCTGAAGGCCGTGGGCGACTTCACCGTCGATATCGACTGGAAGAGCGGAAAAGCCACCACCGTGCGCATCCTCAACAATCAGGGACAGCCTCTTCGCGTGAAAATCGCCGGCTTCGATGCCAGCCAGGCGATGTTCACGGTCAATGGTGCACAGGTCGAGGCGACCCCCATGGACGACGGCAGTTTCACCATTCCCAGTTCCGAGGCGGGCGATGAGGTGATGTTCTTTGCCGACAAGAGCGTCGGTGTGGAGCAGATTTCCGCCGGCCTGCCTGCCACCACCACCACCATCTACGACCTCTCCGGACGCCAAGTCACTCCCAAGCAGAAAGGCGTATTTATCGTGAACGGTGAAAAGCAGGTCATCCGCTAATGATATAAGCGAAGGAGGGAGGGGGCGATATGCCAGAACCCGCATTCTCCCTGCTCCCCTCCCCTCCTACTTCTTTTTACAGTGCGCCGGTGAAACCCCATTTCATCGGCGTCTTTTCATTCCCCCCCCTATATGCCTTCCGCCCATCCATGCGAATGGCAGCACCGTCAGTCCAACCGTCAAAGAAAAACCATCGTCAGCAAATCATGAAAAGAATACTCCTCGCCTTTTTTGCACTTCTCACGCTTACCGCCACCCACGCCCGAAAAGCCACGGAAGTCACCGTCCTGCAATGGAATGTATGGCAGGAAGGAAGTGTCGTTCCCGGTGGCTTCGACGCCATTGCCAATGAGATTGCACGCCTGAAGCCCGACTTCGTCACGTTCAGCGAAGTGCGCAACTATAACCATACCGATTTCAGCGCACGCATCGTGGAGGCACTGAAGGAAAGAGGCGAAACCTACTATAGCTTCTATTCCTACGACACAGGACTTCTCAGCCGCTTCCCCATTGAGGACACATTGCCGTATTCCCCGAAAATCAGGACCATGGTAGCGTGTACAAACTCACCACACGCATCGGCAAGCGTATGGTAGATGTCTATACCGCCCATCTTGATTATCTTGACTGTGCCTACTATAATGTCAGAGGCTACGACGGCAACTCCTGGAAGCCCACAGAACCTCCTGCCACTGCCGAGGCCACCATTGCCCTGAGCGACCGCTCATGGCGCGACAATGCCATGCAGATTCTCCTGAACGAAGCTCGCCACGACATTGCCGACGGCCATCTCGTCATCATTGGCGGAGATTTCAACGAGCCCTCCCATCTCGACTGGACCGCTGCCACAGCCCAACTCTACGACCACCACGGACTCGTCGTGCCCTGGACCGTCTCCACCCTGCTCGCCGAAGCCGGATTTCAGGATGCCTATCGCACCTTCTTCCCCGATGTCCTCCAATATCCCGGCTTCACCTATCCTTCCAGCAATCCCCTTGTCGACATCCAGCGCCTGACGTGGGCCCCCGAGGCCGACGAGCGCGAGCGGATTGACTTCATCTATTTCCAAGGCCCGGGAGCCACAGTCGTCGATGCCCGCATCTTCGGACCCTCCTCCAGCATATGCCGCAGCCAAGTCGTCAAGGATGCACTTTCCGATCCTTTCATCGCTCCCCTCGACGTTTGGCCCACCGACCACAAAGGCGTCTGGGCAAAACTTCGTTTCTGAGTCCTGTCTCCTCTGCGGAAAAAATCTCTACCCCCTTCGCACCCAATGGTTTGAAACCATCATTCATAGCTCCCCCTTTTTTTTATCCCCTTTCATTATGAACACCCTTCTTATCAGTGCCGCCGGACTGTGCGGTGCCACCATCCTGGGAAGCCTCATGGGCTTTTTCATCAAAGAACTTCCCCACAAGTGGAACGACACGATTCTGGGCTATTGTGCCGGCATCATGCTTGCCGCCTCCACCATCGGCCTTATCGTTCCGGCTTTCGACCATCGTGGCAACATCTCCTGGGGATTCATCGCCATAAGCGTCATGGCAGGAGCCTATTTCCTAAACATCCTCGATGTAGTGACTCCCCATCTCCACCACATCACAGGCTTGGATCCCGAGCAGCATCGTGGCAACGGGCGCACCAGCCACATCCTGCTTTTCGTCATGGCCATCGCGCTCCACAAGATGCCGGAGGGAATGGCGGCAGGCGTCAGCCTGAACATGGGCGAAAACGGCATCACCGACTGGACGGTCACCTTGGGAATCGCCATGCAGAATATCCCCGAAGGTATGGTGGTCATTGCCCCCTTGCTCCTGGCAGGCATCACCCGTGTGCGCACTTTTGTCATCTCCGTATCCATCGGCTTGCTGGAGGTAGCGGGCGTTGCCTTGGGCTTTTTCCTGGGCAATGTCTCCAGCACCCTTCTCCCCATCCTCCTCGCATTTGCAGGAGGTGCCATGCTGTATGTCACATCCGACGAAATGATTCCCGAGACCCACACCCATGGGTATCAGAAGCAGGCCACCTACGCCCTTCTTCTCGGGTTCATCACTCTTTTGATGCTGGATTGAATCCCCCCCATTTCATGCGCCTTTATCCTTGGAAAGGCAAGCATGTCCCCCCCCCTCCGTTTTTCCCGAACCCCCGAAACGCCCTTTTCGGCAAATCTTCTTCGCAAGAGTCTGCGGGGTAAAAGGCAAAAGGATATTTTGTCAAGAAAAAAATTCACAGTACAAAGTTTATTTTGTATTTTTGCCGACGAATTATCCCCAAAAACAGACATCCATAACAACGAAACCCAACAAACAACAAACAAAAATATGGAATCATCCACGAAATACTCCCCCGAGGAGGTAGAAAGCAAATGGTACAAGTACTGGACTGACCATCGGCTTTTCAGTAGCCAACCCGACGACCGCGAGGCCTACACCATCGTCATTCCTCCCCCCAACGTGACGGGTGTGCTGCACATGGGACACATGCTGAACAACACCATACAGGATATACTCGTGCGTAGGGCCCGCATGATGGGGAAGAACGCCTGCTGGATGCCAGGAACCGACCATGCTTCCATTGCCACAGAAGCCAAGGTGGTGGCCAAACTGGCCAAGGAAGGCATTAGGAAGCGCGATCTCACCCGCGAGCAATTCCTGGAGCATGCCTGGGACTGGACGCACACCCATGGAGGCATCATTCTCAAGCAGTTGCGCCGACTTGGTGCCAGCTGCGATTGGGACCGCACGGCATTCACCATGGACGAGGAGCGTTCGGAGAGCGTCATGCGCGTCTTTGTCGACCTATACAACAAAGGCCTTATCTACCGTGGGCTGAGAATGGTCAACTGGGATCCTAAAGCCCAGACCGTACTCTCCACCGAGGAGGTAGTATATCGCGATGAAAAGTCCAAGCTGTATCATCTGAAGTACTATGTGGCCGATGCCGACACGAATCCCGTGGTGCCTACCGGCGAGGAGGGGGAAATGGTGCATCAGGACGAAAAGGGATATTATGCCGTAGTGGCCACCACACGTCCGGAGACCATCATGGGCGATACCGCCATGTGCATCAACCCGAAGGATGTGAAAAACACCTGGCTGCGAGGACACAAAGTCCGCGTGCCCCTCGTAGGGCGTGTGGTACCCGTCATTGAAGACCGCTATGTCGACATCGAGTTTGGCACGGGATGTCTGAAGGTGACACCAGCCCACGACGTGAACGACTATGCCTTGGGCAAGGCCCATCATCTGGAGACCATCGACATCTTCAATCCCGACGGTACCCTCTCCTCGGAAGCAGGCCTCTACGTCGGCCAGGACCGTATGGAGGTGCGCAAGCAGATTGCCGTCGACCTTCAGGAGGCCGGACTCATGGAGCGTGTCGAGAACTACGAGAACAAGGTGGGATATTCCGAACGCAATCCTGATGTGGCCGTCGAACCTCGCCTGTGCCGCCAGTGGTTCCTTTCCATGAAGCACTTTGCCGACATCGCACTGCCCCCCGTGCTCGACGGACGCATCAAGTTCCACCCCACAAAATATGTCACTACCTATCGCAACTGGCTGGAGAACATCCAGGACTGGTGCATCAGCCGCCAGCTGTGGTGGGGCCATCGCATACCCGCCTGGTTCCTGCCCTCAGAAAATGAGGACGACGAGCGCTTTGTCGTAGCACTCACCGAAGAGGAGGCACTTGAAAAAGCACATCAGATGGAAGGTTGCGAACACCTGACTGCCAGCGACTTGCATCGCGATGAGGATGCGCTCGACACCTGGTTCTCCAGCTGGCTATGGCCCATCAGCCTCTTCAAGGGAATCACGCATCCCGGCAATGAGGAAATCAAATACTATTATCCTACTGCCGACCTCGTGACCGCCCCCGACATCATCTTCTTCTGGGTGGCACGCATGATTATGGCCGGTATGGAATATATGGGCGATGTGCCCTTCCGCAACGTGTATTTCACCGGTATCGTGCGCGATGAAATCGGCAGAAAAATGTCGAAGCAGCTGGGCAACAGCCCTGACCCCATCAGTCTGATTGAGGACTATGGTGCCGATGGCGTGCGTATGGGCATGATGCTCTGTGCGCCTGCCGGCAATGATATTCTCTTCGACAAGAGCCTCTGCGAGAACGGCCGCAACTTCTGCAATAAAATCTGGAATGCCTTCCGTCTCGTCAAGCAATGGCCCGTCAGCGAAGAGGAGCAGAGCCGCAGCAACTTCAAGGCGGCACAATGGATGAATGCCCGCATCAAGGTGGCAGCCGCCGAAATGGACGACCTCTTCGGGAAATTCCGCCTCTCCGAGGCATTGATGACAGTATTTAAGCTCTTTACCGACGATTTCAGCGGATGGTACCTGGAAATGGTGAAGCCTGCCTACCAGCAGCCCATCGACCGCCAGACGCTGGATGACACCCTCCTCCTCTTCGAGACCCTCATGAAGATGCTCCATCCCTTTATGCCCTTCATCACCGAGGAACTCTATCAGCAGATTCGCCATCGCGAGGAGGGCGACAGCATCATGCTCGAAACCCTCAACGTCGACGGGCTGACCGACGATGACCGCCATGTCCTGACGCGCTTCGAGCAGGCCCAAGGGGTCATCACCGGTGTTCGAGGTGCCCGCCAGCAGAAGAACATCCCTCCAAAGACGATGATGACGCTCGAAGTCGTGGGCGACGACCACATCACACGCTGCAAGGCGTTGGGCCCGATCATCCGCAAGATGGCTTTTGTCGACGATGTGCAGTATGTGGAGCATACGGGCAAGGCCAGCGTTTCTTTCCTCGTCGGTACGCAGGAATATGGCGTGCCGATGGAGGGACACATCGACATCGAGGCTGAACGCAAGGCCGCCGAGGCTGAAATCAAGCGTCTGGAAGGCTTCCTCGCCGGCATACGCAAGAAGCTGTCAAACGAGAAGTTCGTCAATGGCGCCCCTGCACAGGTCGTAGAACTGGAACGCAAGAAGGAGGCCGACACGCTCTCGAAGATTGCCACCTTGAAGCGGCAGCTCTGATCGCACCACTGCCACTTCATATCCCGTATGAATCCGGGAGAGAGGTTTCCCTGCCTCTCTCCCGCTCGTTCGCCTGCCCCCCTGCATTCCACCCTCCTCCTTTTTTTTGCCCCCCCTATCATCCTATGCTCAGCATCATCATCCCTACCTACAACTACGACTGCACGCGCCTCGTCAGCGATCTTCAGAAGCAATGCGAGGAGATGCAGGCCATGTACGGAAATTTCAAGTACGAGATTCTTGTGGGCGATGACAACAGTACGGATGCTGGCATTGCAGCCCATAATGCCGTCATAGAATTTCTCCCCTGCTGCCAATATCTGATGTATGGCGACAATGTGGGGCGCGCCCTTCATCGCAACCGCATCATCAGGGAGTCGCGCTACCCATGGGTGCTGGTCATCGATGCCGATGCCGAAGTGGTGAGCGACGACTTCATCCTCAACTACTGGCAAGCGGCCGAGGCATCGCCCGCCTACGACATCTTCGTCGGCGGACTCACCACACCGCTTTCCGTGGCTCCAGGCTGCGAATTGCGCCACCGCTATGAGTTGGCCGTACAGTCCCGCCGCACCTTGGAAATGCGCAGAAGAGTGCCTTCCGACTGTTTCTCCACCTTCAATTTCATGGCAAGCCGAAGCGTACTGGAAAGCGTGGGGTTCGACACGCGCTGTACGGACTACGGCTATGAGGATGCGCTCTTCGGAATAGAGGCCGAGCGGCAGGGATTCCGCATTCTCCACATCGACAACCCGCTGCAGCACAATGGCATCAACCCTTCAGCAGCATTCCTCAGCAACAGCGAGACGGCTCTCCGCACCCTGATGGCCCTGGGACCTCCCATGACCGAACGGGCTCGGGTGGCAAGGATGGCAAAGAAGATGGAGCGGAAGCATCTGGCACCCCTCGTCCGATGCGCCTTCCATATCCTCCATCCCTTGCTTCGCAGCCATCTTCTCTCCCGCCATCCTTCCCTCAAGGTCTTCGCCTTCTATAAGCTGGGATTCTATCTGACCCTCCTCAAGGCAGGGCCGGAAAAGGCATCGGCTGCACACTCCGTTTCCTGACCGCCCGCCCCCACTACTGCTACTCTCCCCCTCTCTCTTACATGATTATGAAACCGATATTCATCGCCGGCCCCTGCGTCATCGAAAGCCGCGAACTCCTTGATCTGACCGCACTCACGCTGACCCGCATTCAGGCAGCCACGGGAGTGGAAATCATCTTCAAGGCATCTTTTGACAAGGCCAACCGTACCTCCCTCCACTCGTTCCGCGGTCCCGGACTTGAGCGCGGACTGCAAATGCTTGCCGACATCAAGGCAAAGTATGGCCTGCGGCTGACCACCGATATCCACGAAAGCCATCAGGCTGCCGCTGCCGGCGAGGTGTGCGACATTCTCCAAATCCCTGCCTTCCTCTGCCGCCAGACCGACCTTCTCGTGGCTGCCGCACATACCGGGAAAATCGTCAACATCAAGAAAGCCCAGTTCCTGAGTGGGGACGACATGCGGTTTCCCGTGGAGAAAGCGAGGGAGGCCGGCGGCAAGGAGGTGTGGCTGACGGAACGTGGCAACACCTTCGGCTACAACAATCTTGTCGTCGACTTCCGCAACCTGCCGTTGATGCGCCAATGGGCCGACCGCGTGGTGATGGACTGCACCCACAGCGTGCAGCGTCCGGGAGGCGGAGGAGGATGCACCAGTGGCGACCGCCAGTATGTTCCCGCCATGGCTCATGCCGCCAAGGCATTTGGCGCACAAGGATATTTCTTCGAGGTGCATCCTGATCCCGACCATGCCCTGAGCGACGGGCCCAACATGCTGCATCTCGACCGCCTGCAGGAGGTGGTGGAATCCCTGCTCAAGAACTGAGAAGGGAGCAAGGGCGAGGAGCACATTCCTGCCCCTGTCATTTCCCCCCTGTCCCTCTCTCTCCCTCCCTCTCTCTCTCCCCTCCCGCCACCACTACTGCTGCATTTTCCTCACTCAACCACCCTTACCATGTCGAAAAACAGAGAAATTGCCATACAATGCCTGCTCGACGAGGCAAAAGCCATAGAGGCACTCACCCAACATCTTGACGATGATTTTGACCATGCCGTAGAGGCCATTCTCCAATGCAAGGGGAAACTCATTGTCACGGGAGTGGGAAAGAGCGGACATATCGGGGCCAAGATAGCCGCCACACTCTCCTCCACGGGCACGCCAAGCTTCTTCGTCAACCCCCTGGATGTCTTCCATGGCGACCTTGGCGTCATCGGCAAGGACGATGTAGTGCTGACCATCAGCAACAGCGGACAGACCGACGAACTCCTGCGGTTCATGCCCTATCTGCTGTCGCGGAAAATCCCCGTCATTGCCATGACCGGCAATGCCGACAGCCTCCTGGCCAAGCATGCCAGCTTCCATCTCTATACGGGAGTCGACCATGAAGCCTGTCCCCTGAACCTTGCCCCCACATCGAGCACCACGGCCACTCTGGCCATGGGCGATGCCCTGGCATGTGCACTGATGGTGGCAAGAGGCTTCAAGGCCAATGATTTTGCACTCTTCCATCCTGGAGGAAGCCTGGGACGCAAGCTCCTCACGCGTGCCAAGGATGTGATGCAGACCGACCATCTGCCCCTCATCCTCAGCGATACGGCCATGGGCGATGCCCTCGTCACCATGTCGAACGGAAGGCTGGGACTGCTCATTGCCGTAAAGGACGGGAAAGTGGAAGGCATTGTGACCGACGGCGATGTGCGACGGGCCATGGAGCGACATCACACCAAGTTCTTCAGCAGCACGGTGGCCGACATCATGACGCGACATCCCAAGTGCGTGAGTGCCGACACCAAGGTGGTCGACATCGACGAGATGATGCACAACCATAAAATCCATTGCGTCCTCGTCACCGATGAGCAAGGCAAGCTCATTGGGGTGATCGACAGTTTCAAGGTAGGTTCCGTGAAATAAGGCCCTACCCCCATCCTCGCATCTCTGCCACAACCATCAATCCTACAATTATCCTGATCCTAAAGTGCGAAACCATACCATCACCCTTCTCAAGGCTTTTGCCATTATACTCGTGGTAATGGCGCATGCCGGCAGCCCGGTGTATCTCTCACGCTTCTCCTACATGATAGGCGTGAGCCTCTTTTTCATGGCTTCCGGCTATTTCTTCAACGAGAAATATCTGAACGATGAGGGTACCTTCGTCAAGCGAAGGCTGAAAGGACTCTATGTGCCCTTCCTGAAATGGAGCATCATCCTGCTCGTCCTCCACAACCTCTGGTTCTACACCGGAATCCTCAATGAAACCTGCGGCAATGCCACCGGTGGAGTGACGCATCCGCTCAACGCACACCAGTGGATGCAGTCGCTATGGAGCATCGTGACCAACATGAGCGGCTATGATGCCTTCCTGGGAGGCGCGTTCTGGTTCTTCCGGGCTCTCCTGGTGTCGAGCATCGTGTTTCTCGCGGGATTCAAATGCCTCAGCATGATCCCCTGTTTCCACTATTCCGATGCCAAGGCCGAGCCCTCCTCCCCGGCCCCCACTCAGCGGCAAGGACTTTCTGCAGGCAGCAGGATTGCCATGGCACTCGCTGCCATGGCCCTGGCTCTGGCCTTATGGCTGACGGTGGAGAACCTCCGCTGGACGGGACTCGCCCAGGGAGGCTACCGCGAGCTGATGGGAATATTCTTCCTCAGCATGGGCTATCTCTACCATCGCTTCAACCGTTGGGGAGTCTCTGCCGAACGTCCGGAACTGCTTTCTCTCCGGATGGGCAAAGCCTTCGGGCCCGCCACTCCCTGGCAGCAGAAGGCAAGGATGCTGTCCGTGCGGCTGCTGCGTGCCACGGCAGCACTTGCACAACGTGCAGTATGGACATTGTGCCATTTCCCGCCAGTGTCGCTCGCGCTCTCCCTTCTGCTGCTCGTGCTGCTTGTGGTCTATATCCATCCCTCAATGGCGGTTCGTGCCCATAGCGTCAAGGAGGTGCTTGCACTTGCCCTCAGTGGAATCGCCGGCTTCAGCTTTGTACGGAATCTCGCCATGTTTGCCAATGTATTGGGGCGCGACGACAGTCAGCCCGACGGCATTGCCCTCAGCGCAACGGGTATTGTACGTCGGGCGATGCTCTTCATCGGCAACAACACGCTCTACATCTTCGCATGGCATCTGCTGAGTTTCAAGTTGGTGAGCATCATCAAGGTTCTGGCTTACGGGCTGCCATGGGAAATGGTGGGAGGCCACCCCGTGGTGCATTCCGAAGAAGGCTCATGGTTCTGGGTGCTCTATCTCATGGTAGGAGTGGCACTGCCCGCAGCAGGAATATGGGCCTACAGGCAGCTTTCCGCCCGCATTTCCCTTCGCCTTGACGTTTCCGCCATCTTCAGCATTCTCCTCCAGGTGCTGTCCGTCGGCTGGGTCTACACCACGAAAGGCTGCCGGGTTATGGCACGCTGGACACTCACCGGTGCCCGCTGGACGGGAAGAATGCTGGTGGCTGCCGCACGCTTCACCCAAAGGGCGCTCGTATGGTTCTTCGGCGGCTTTGTCCGTGGCATCGTCGGGTTCTGGAACAGCCTGGTCGATACCATCAAGGACGGTTCCGACGTGAACCAGGACGAATAAGTCCCCCCACTCCCCCCCCCCCACGGCATCTGTGCAACGGAAGCCCCCGGGAGCATGTCTTTGTGTGCTCTCGGGGGCTTCGTGCGTTTTAGAGTGCGATGTGTATCCACGTGCCTTCGTTGAGGAGCTCGGTGTGGGGCAGGTGGTCGCGGAGGTAGGCGTACCAGTCGCTCCGGAAGGGGATGTCGGCGGCCCGGCCCTGGAGGTGGTAGCTTCGGACGGCCCCTCCTACGGCCCTGTTCAGGGCAGGACAGCGGTAGCCGCTGTTGATGCTGACGGCCACGTTGAAGTGCTGCCGCAGAGGCTCAAGCACCTGCTCGCAGAGGCGACGGAGGTTGGGGATGAGCGAATCGGGAGTGCGGTTGTCGATGCCAAGCCTGATGGCTGTCGGCGAATGCTCGAACTCGGACAAATCGAAATGGTCTGACAATTTCATCGTAAGTTACATTTTAAGTGGGAATCTATAGAACCCGCCTATAGGCTGCAAAACAGAGGAGGAGGGCGGCTGCCCCTGCCCCACTGAGGACTTTGGCCCACATGGGGATGTAGCGGACTTCCCTGACTACCTCAACTTCGCGTATCACGGGGATGGTGTCGATGCGGGTTTTACATACCGTGTCGCGAAGGAGCCTGTACCTGTATTCGTACTTGGTGCTTTCCATGCAGACGGTGTCTGACTGCTGATACACCTTGTGCCAGTTGTCGATGTAGACGGAGTCGTACTTCACGTTGCTTAGATAGAGGGTGTCGTGAGTGATGCGCTCTGCCACCTGCAGCTGTCGATGGGTGGCACATCCCGTCAGCACTATGGCTGCCGGGAGTGCGATGGAGAGGACGAACCGTCGATTCATGCGTTGACAAAATTTAGCGTTATCGTGTGGCCCCGTGAGGCGGACTTGCGGATTATTCGTAGAGGAGGTCGAAGGTGGTCTTGGGATGCAGGAGCAGTCCGCAGGCTCCTCGCTTCCCTACCAGGATGCTGCCGTCGTGGCGGTTGTGGATGCCATTGCCACAGGTGATTTGCGGGCAATACAGCTTACGGAGAATGGCTGGTGCGCCATGACTGTCGGCCGGGCACTGGGGGGCTCTGTTCATACCCACATGCTCGGGCCTGACACACAGGGGGCAAGGGGGTGCTGAATCCTGAACCATAATGAGCGGCATCTTCCGGCAGCGGAAGCTGCACTTGAGTATCAGAATCCGGTATTGCCCCGGCGGAAGCAGGCTTTGACCGTTCTCGAGCGTGTCGCAGATGTACTGCAGGTGCTTCTGGAAGTGGCCGGGGCAGGCATCGATGAGGAGCTGGCCTTCGATGATTTCGCCATACTGGTAAATGCGCTTGATTTCGATATGCATGGTCATTGATATACATGTATTTTTTTTTATTGCTGTCCGGTAAAACTTTTGCAAGCCAAATAAATTAGGCTGACACTTCTC
>CAMGOT010000023.1 GCA_946060685.1 uncultured Bacteroidales bacterium | reverse complement strand
TTGTATTTCCACATAACTATTGACTTTGCGAGTCAACTTTTTCTAGGGAAAGACAGCCTCATTTGAAAAAAAAGTGGCTGTCGACACGTGTCAAAAGCTTCATTTGGAAAAAAAGTGGCCGTTGACACGTGTCGACAGCATCATCTGGACGAAAAAGTGACTGTTGACACGTGTCGACAGCATTGTCCGGTCGAAAAGCATCGGCATGGCGATGGGGCACCGGCACTGCCGGCACCCCATCATGCTGTAGAAGCAGAAAGAAAGCCGCCGGAGAGGCTTCGACAAGGCCTTACCCCCAGCCTCACCCTTCGCCTCAGAGCATCTTCAGCCGCTCGGGCAAGGCAGGCATGGCACCGTTCTGCGTGCAGACGTAGGCACTCACCTCGACGGCACGATGATGGGCCTCGGGAATAGAAAGCCCCTTCAGGATGGAAGCGATGAAGGAGCCGGTGAAGGAGTCGCCCGCACCCACCGTATCGGCCACGGCCACCTTCGGTGTCTCCACGTAGGACATCTTGCCCTCGGAGAACACATAGCTGCCGTTGGCACCGCAGGTGAGGATGAGCATCTTCAGATTATACTTCCCGATGATGAGCCAGCACTTGTTTTCGAGGTCGAGACCGGGATAGCCGAACATCCGCGCTATCTCCACCAGTTCCTCATCGTTGATTTTCAGGATGTCGCAGCGGCGGAGCGACTCGCAGATGACATTTTTCGTATAGAAATTCTGCCGCAGATTGATGTCGAACACCCGCAGACAGTCCTCGGGCACGGCATCAAGAAAACGGTAGACCGTCTGGCGCGACACCTCGCTGCGCTGGGACAGCGAGCCGAAGCACACGGCCCTGCACCTTTCGGCCAGTGCCTGAATCTGGGGGGTGAAGGGGATATTGTCCCATGCCGAGCCGGCCTTGATGTCGTAGGTGGCCACGCCCTCTTCGTCGAGCGCCACATCGACCATACCCGTGGGGAAGTCCACGCGTGGCATTTCAATATTCAGTCCGTTGCGCTCCAGCGCCGCAATGGTTTCGTCGGCAAGGGCATCGTTGCCGATGGCGCTCACCACCCAGGCCTCATAGCCGAACTGCGAGGCATGAAAGGCAAAGTTGGCCGGTGCGCCTCCGATTTTCCTGCCTTCGGGGAGGCAGTCCCACAGAGCCTCGCCGAGGCCCACGATAATGCTGTTGGTTTCCATAATATGATGAGAAGAAAAAGAGTGTTGAGAATGAGAAAGGAAAGGATTATCTGGAGATTCGGCCGATGTAGGAAAAGAGATACGCCACACCAATGGCCATGACACCTACGGCCCCGATCTGCCCTACGGCATCGCTCGCCACTCCCATGACGAGGGGAAACAGGGCACCTCCTGCCAGGCCCATCACCATGAGCCCGCTCACTTCGTTGCCATGGTCGGCATCGCTGCGCAAGGCTTCGGCGAAAATCATGGGAAAGATGTTGGAATTGCCGTAGCCCACGAGTGCTATGGCAGCATAGAGCACCGCCGGGGTGGAGCCCCACGCCATGCCTGCCATGGCGGACAGCATCATGGCCACGCTCAGGGCAAAGAAGGTGCGCCCCTTCACCACGCGGAGCAGCAGGGCCCCCGTGAGGGAGCCGATGGTGCGGAAGGCGAAATAGAGGGAAGCGGCGAAGGCGGCATCGTCGAGCCCCATGCCGAGACGCTCCATCAGGAGCTTGGGGGCGGTGGCGTTGGTGCCGACATCAATGCCCACATGGCAGACGATGCCTGCAAACGAGAGTGCCACTACCGGACGGCGGAGAAGCCGCACGCAATCGAGGAATCCCGTGGCCCGTTGTCCCGATTCCGTCCCTTCATTGATGGGGGTGGAGGCCAGGAGGAGGAGGGCCACAAGGCCCACTATGGCATAGACGGGGAACAGCACCTTCCACCCCAGGCCGAAAGTGGGCAGCTGGGAAGTGGCACCCCATACGGCGATGTAGGGGGCGAGGAAGGAGGCGATGGCCTTGACAAACTGTCCGAAGGTGAGCGTGGAGGCAAGGTTGCCGCCCTTCACCACGCTGGCCACGAGAGGATTGAGGGAGGTCTGCATCAAGGCATTGCCGATGCCCAGCAGGGAGAAGGCACACAGCATGAGGGCAAAGCTCTGCCCCACCATGGCCACAAGGAGCGAAAGGAGGGTGACGCCGATGGAGAGCAGCACCGTGCGGCGCCGACCGATGCGGTTCATCAGCATGCCCGTGGGGACGGCAAAGACGAGAAACCAGAAGAACACGAGCGAGGGCATCATATTGGCCACGGCATCGCTGAGCTGGAGGTCGGCCTTCACATAGTTGGACGCTATGCCCACGAGGTCGACAAAACCCATGGTGAAGAAGGCCAGCATGACGGAAATCAATGAAATCCGACTGGCAGAGGACATTTTTGACGACATACTAATATTATATATAGGAGTCAGACATTGGATAATCAATCGATGGCATAGATTTTCGCCTTGGCCTTGCCTTTTATTTCGATGCGGCTGTAGGGCTCTGAGGGAAAGACGAGATTGGTCATCGCCATCCTGCCATCGGCATCGAAGGCCTCGATGCTGGAATGGTCGATGAAGAGGCGGAGCTGGCGCAGACGGCCGTGGGTGGGAGCGGAAGTGACGCAGGGGAAAGCATCGCTGAAGCCTACGTTGCCCGAGCGGCGGCGGTCCATGTCGAAGGTGCCTTCGGCCTCGTCGTAGGTCATCGTCACGCGTTCGCCGAGCCTGTTCTTCAGCGTGATGCGGGCATCGCCCTTCAGCGTGACGACAATCTCGCAGCGGGCGGCAGGGGAGGCTATCTCCGCTCCGCGGGCGGCATCCATCTCGACGGCGGGCTTCACGCTACAGTAGGTAGCGCCGTTGTAGGAGTAGAGGCCGAGGTCGCGCGCTATGGTGTTGGCCGAGCGGAACTGCAGCGTAGGCACCTGATTGGCATACTGCCAGTTGCTCATCCAGGCCATGGCCACATGGCGGCCGGAGGGGGCATTGTCGAAGGTGACGGTGGCATAGTGGTCCTTGCCATAGTCCATCCATTTCGTCACCCCGGGGGCCGACTCGCACTTGAACTCATGGCCGTCGAAGGAGCCGATGAAATATTGCGTGGCCGAGCCTCCGAAGGGGCCGCCGGGATTGATGTTGCAGATGAGCATCCACTTCTCTTCATCGCTCCCCTCCACCTTCATCTTCATCAGGTCGGGGCATTCCCACACGCCGCCATGATTGCCGTAGCCGTGGCCGAAGGCACTCTCGAACTTCCATTCGCGGAGATTGGCGGAGGAATAAATCCACATCTCCTGGCCGGAGGCAAGGATGAGGTTCCAGCAGTGGGCGTCGGCATTCCAGAACATCTTGGGATCGCGGAAATCGGGGATGTCGGCGGTGAGGATGGGATTGCCGGCATATTTCGTGAAAGTCTTTCCGCCGTCGGTGCTGTAGGCCATCGACTGCGTCTGGCGTTCGCGCGCCGAGGTGTACATCAGCACGATGGCATCCTTGCCGAATCCGGCGCTGCCGGTCTTGTCGACCACGGCCGACCCGCTGAATATCGTGCCCAAGGCATCGGGAACGAGGGCGGTGGGCTCGGGAGTCCAGTGGATGAGGTCGGCGGAGGAAGAGTGCCCCCAAGTCATGTTCTCCCAATAGGAGGCGTAGGGGTTCCACTGGTAGCAGAGGTGCCAGCGCCCGTCCTTGTAGAACATGCCGTTGGGGTCGTTCATCCAGCCATGGCCGGGCGTGTGGTGATAGGCCGGACGGAACTTGTCGGACACTTTTTCGGTGAACTCATCGGCATATTTCATCTTGTTCCAGCAGGTGAAGCCCTTGATGGAGCCCGTGGCGCGCGAATTGGCGGCAAAGGCAATGTCGAAGAGCTCGCCGTCGCGAGTCTCGTAGGGCACGTAGTAGTCCACCTTGTCGATGGCCAGACGGCAGTTGATGGTGCCCACCAGCTGATTGTCCCTGACGATGCGGATGTGGGCGTTCTCCTGCTTTTCCTCGACGGGCAGGAGGAGATATTTCTTTTGGTTCTCCACACGGAGCATGGCGTGGTGCTCGCTCAGAATGGCGGGGGCCACCTGAGCCTGGGCAGCCATGGAGAACGACAATGCGGAAAGAAGTGCGAATGCTGAATTTTTCATGATATACAGGAAGGAGTGTAGGAATGGTGTGATGTGAACGGTGAAAATGTTATCCTTCATCTTTTTACCTCAAGAACCTCCACCTACACGATAGAACTTCATTCTGGAGAAGGCAGGGGGCCATGGCAGCCAGAGGCCGGTGCCCCCTGCACGTCGTATTTTAACCTTGTCAAGTATGTGCGTCACTCATAGCCCTTGTTCTGCACGTAAAGGCCGGGGATGTAGTACATCTGGTTGTAGGGTATGGGGTAGAACTCGTTCTTCCCCGGCGTGTAGCGGGCATCCTTCAGATACTGGGCGTAGGGCTGTCCGTCGTAGACATCGTTCTGCTCGCTCTCGAAATAGGCATTGAGTGTCTTCGAGGCGATGCCCCATCGGCGCAGGTCGAAATAGCGGCTGCTTTCCATGGCCATCTCCAGGCGGCGCTCCCACTGGAGGCAGCGGCGGGCCGACTCCTTGCCGGCGAAGAAGGACTCGGGATAGAGGGCTATCTCGCAATGGTCGGCGGCATAGGCAATGTGCTTGGCCACGGAATTGGCGGCACGCTGGCGGATGGCGTTGATGATGCTGCGCGCCTCAGCCAGCTGCCCCGTCTCGACCAGGGCCTCGGCACGCATGAGCATCACGTCGGTGTAGCGGAACACATAGTCATTCATGGCAAAGGCCTGCCAGGGCTGGTTGAAGGTCTCGCCCTTCGAACGCTGCGGCACTTCCTTCAGCGAAGCGTAATAGCCATAGGTGTTGGGGGTGCGGGAATTGCCCTTCGTCATGGTGTACTCCTCCTCGTATTTATAGGGGAACGTGGGCATGGCCACGGTGTGGAAGAGGCGGGGGTCCCACTTCTGCGATGTGGGACTGCCATTGACGGGATAGGCTATCTCGTCGTTGTAGCCGTCGAAGTCGGGCAGGCCGTTCTTCGTCTTGAAAGCATTGACGAGATTCTGCGAAGGCTTGTGGAAATCCCAGCCGCACGACCACATGCCCCAGCAGCCGTTCAGCATGTTGCTCCAGTTGGCACGGCCGAAGGTGGTGTTGTCGTCCTTATAGTCGGAACACTGCACGGCGAAGATGCTTTCCTTCGAGTTCTTGTATTCGGGGAGGAAGATGTCGCCGAAATCCTCCATGTAGCCATATTGCGACTCCTCGACCACCTTCGTGTACTGCAGCACCTTCTGCATATACTCCTGGTTGATGTGGTCCACGCCGTTGGTGGCCTCATAGCCGTCGCCCCAGGCCAGGGTGAGCCAGCATTTGGCCAGATAGCTTGCAGCGGCAATCCTGTTGGCACGGCCACCATCCTTCTGCGTGGCGGGAAGGTGCTCGTAGGCCATTTCAAAATCAGCGATGATCTTGCCGAAGAGCTCCTCGTAGGAGAAGGCATTGTTGGGGGTCTGTTCCTGCGTGTTGCTGCGGTAGACGTCCTCGTCAATCCAGGGAATCTGCCGGAACATCGTGATGAGCTTGAAGTAGAAGTGGGCCCTGAGGAATCTCACTTCGGCCTCCCGCTGCCGCGCCACCTCGGCACCCAGTTCGGCCTCGCCATAGTCGGCGAGCGAGCAGAGGGCGCGGTTACAGCGCGAAACGGCACAGTAGAGGCGGTACCACAATTCGTCGAACTCGCCGGGCGTGGCCGTCATCGTCGACCATATCTCCATCGGGTGGTAGCCCGTGTCGGTCGTGCCCGAACCGCCCTTCAGGCAGTCGTCGCTCGCCATGTCGCCGTAGGGCCAGAGGTTGAAGGGGTAGGAATACCAGCAGTCGCCGAGCATGGCATAGGCCGAGGTCACCATTTCTTCCGGGCTCCGGCGTGCCAGATCCTCGTCGATGACTCCCTGCGGCTCGACATTGATGAAATCATCGCAGGAGGTGGCGGAAAGCACCGTGGCGGCCACCATGATATATTGGAATATGCGTTTCATGAGTATAGTGGGGATGTGGGGGAGAGGGGGTTAGAATCCAAGTTGGAGGCCGAAACTGATGGAGGTGGCGTTGGGATAGGCCCAGGAGGGATTTTCGGGGTCGGCCACGGTGAAGGATTTCGACTTGAGGGTGAAGAGGTTCTGGCCCGACACGTAGAAGCGGGCATTGCTCATGCGGAGCTTCTGGAGGAAAGCCTGCGGGATGTTGTAGCCCAGCTGGAGCGTGCGGAGCTTCAGCCATGAGCCATGCTCCACGAAGTAGGAGGAGGCGCGTCCTTCGTCGCCCGTATTGTTGGTGGTCAGGGCGGGAATGGTGGAGGAGGAGTTGGCGGGCGTCCAGGCTCCCAGCAGGCGGTTGCCCTTGTTGGAGCCCGCATCGGTGATGCTCCAGAAGTCGGTCTGGAATTTCTGGTTGTTGTAAATGTCCACGCCGCACACGCCCTGGAAGAACAGCGTGAGGTCAAAATTCCGGTAGCTGAGCGTAGCGTTCAGGCCCCACGAAAAGTCGGGCACGGGATTGTAAATCCACGTCTGGTCGTCGGCATTGATTTTGCCGTCGGGATGGAGGTCGGCATATTTCAGTCCGCCCACCCGGGCATTGTCCTGCCCGCTGCCAGCCGCCTCTTCTTCCGTCTGGAAGAGCCCTTCCACGACGTAGCCCACGATGGAGCCGTAGGGCACGCGGGCCTCGACGAGATTCTGCGTCGTGGTATGGGCGTAGGAGCCCGTGGTGGTGAGGGGGAGGAACGTCACGCGGTTGCGGAAGAAGTCGGCATTGGCGCTGATGTTGTAGGTAAGTCCGTAGGCGGTGGTGTGTCGGTAGCCAAGATTGAACTCCATGCCCCAGTTCTGCTGCGAGGGGCCGTTGCTCCACGTTGCCCCACCCTCGCCCAGAGTGGCGAGATAGGCGGGCTGGATGAGCATGTCCTTCACTTTTTTCAGATACACGTCGACGGTGCCGTAGAGCGCGTTGTTCAGGAAGGCGAAGTCCACGCCTCCGTTGTACTGGATGGTGGTCTCCCACTTGAGGTTGGGGTTCTCCGTCTGCGTGGCGCGGAATCCCGAAGGGAAAATGCCGGAACCCTGCAGATAGAGGTCGTAGGCGGTGGAGGTCACGCGGTCGGAGCCATAGTCGGCCACGAAGAGGCCATAGCGTGCTGAATTGGCGATGGCCTGGTTGCCCGTCTCGCCCCACGACAGACGCAGCTTGAGGTCGTTGAGCCAATCCTTCTTCACATGCTGCGAGAGGCGGTAGCCGAGGGTGGCGGCGGGGAAGGTGCCATAGCGGTTGTTGCGGCCGAAGCGCGAACTGCCGTCGCGGCGGATGGTGAAGGAGGCCAGAAGAAGGTCGTTCCAGTTGTAGTCGGCCTTGGCGAAGAAGGAGGCCAGGTTGTAGCCCGAAGCCACGCCCGATGCGCGCTCCGTGCCGGTGGCGGCATCAGGCCACATGTAGTCGTAGTTCTCCAGGGCAAACATCTCGGCATAGCCCGAATAGACGTCGCGGTTCTGATGGTGAAGCTCCATGCCGACGAGCACGCCGAAATGATGGTCGGAACAAAGGGTGAAGTTATAGTTGGCCGTGTTGGCCCAGGTCCATTTCGTGTCGTTGGCACCGCTCAGCGTGACGCTGGGAGTGGCATTGTTCACAATGTCGGAATGGAACGTATAGTTCACGCTGTGGATGAAGCCCTGGTCGTAGTCCAGACCGAAATTGGAGCGCAGCACAAGGCCTGCGGTGGGCTTGATGTCGATGTAGGCATTGCCGAAGATGCGCCACGTCTTCAAGCGGTTGTCACGGTTCATGTAGAGTTCGCGCAGAGGATTGTGGCGGTCGCTCATTCCCCCCACGGGGCCTCCGAAAGTCACGCCGTCCTCTTCATAGACGGGCACAGTGGGCGACATCTTCAGGGCATTCTCCATGGGGAAGGAATTGACCTGATTGGAATAGCTGACACTGAGATTCTCGCCGATGGAGACATAGCGGTTCACGTCGTAGCTGGTGTTCACACGAGCGGCGAAACTCTCGAAATCGGTGTATTTCAGAATGCCCTCGCTCTTCTTGTAGCCCAGCGAAAAGAGGGCCGAACTTTTCTCGGTGGCATTGGAGACGCTGAGGTCGTAGGCCTGCCGGAATCCCGTCCGGGAGATGGCCTCCAGCCAGTCGGTGTCGCTGAAGGTCATGGTCTTGGCGGCATTGATGTAGCCATCATAGCGGCCGTTGACGGTGTAGGAGTTGTACTGCCCCGTGCGGGGATCATAGGCCTTGATGCCCACGCCCTGCGAGGCCTGCAGGTCGAGGCCATAATTGCTGGCATAGGCCACGGGGTCGAGGCCGTCGTTGAGAGCTGCCTGTGCCATGGCGGTGGCATATTCCTGCGTGTTGCAGAGACTCATCATCGACTGCGGGGTATAGAACTGGGCCGTGAAGTTGGCACCGAAATCCACTTTCACCTTCTCCCCCTTCTTGCCCTTGCGGGTAGTGATGATGATGACACCATTGGCAGCCCGCGAACCGTAGATGGAGGCCGATGCGGCATCCTTCAGCACCTGCATGGATTCAATGTCGTTCATGTTGAGCGAATTGAGGGAGGTGGTGGTGGGCACGCCGTCGATGACGAAGAGAGGATCCTGAGAGGAATTGAAACTGCCGATACCGCGGATGCGGACGGTGCCGGTGCCGGAAGGCGAACCGTCGGCCGTGACGGTCATACCGGCCACCTTGCCCTGAAGGGCACGCATGGGGTCGTTGTCGGAAGTCTTTTTCAAGTCCTTGGTGGAGACCACCGAAACGGAACCCGTGAGGTCGGCCTTGCGCTGGGTGGTATATCCCGTCACCACCACTTCCTGAAGGTTGAGCGCATCTTCCTTCAGCACGATTCGCATTTCGGCCGTGGCAGGAATTTCCTGCTTGTCGTAGCCAATATAGGTAATGACGAGAGTGGCGCCTTCCCTGACGCTGAGGGTGAAATTTCCCGCCTCGTCCGTGACGCTGCCATTCGTCGTACCTTTCTCCATGATGGCGGCTCCGATGAGCGTCTCGCCTGAGGGGTCGACCACAGTTCCGGTCACTTCCATCTTTTGCTGCGCATAGGCCACGGAGGAAGCCATGACCATCAGTGCCGCTGTGACTGATTGCTTGAGCTGTTGCATGTGTGGATAAATTTGTGTTTTTCAGAAAATGAGGAATGTCAGCGACAGGCAATGCTGCATGCTCTGGCTGAATTCCGGTGCAAAGGTACGGGCAGAATCGCTATGTGGGGTTTAAAAAATCGTTCGTAAATTGTCAAAAATGTTGCAATGTAACAAAATTTCCATGAAATGAACGTTTTGTGCAAGCCAGATGTGCAGAACTAAACTTGTTTGAGCTCTGCCATGGCGAAAAAACGAGGACGGAACCATAAAGCACCCGGGTGCCAGGCACAGATTCGCCAGGCACCCGGGGACGCAGGAATTTTCCCCCTTCACGGCAATTCCTGCCCTGCTGCAGAGACACTCAGGCATTCGGACGAAGCTCGCCTGGCGTGATGCCGTATTCATCCTTAAAGCACTTGTTGAAATACGACGGGGCACTGAATCCGCAGGCATAGGCTATTTCAGAAATGCTCTTGTCGGTGGTGAGCAACTGCTCCCGGGCTCGCTCCACACGGGCATGGCGCAGGAGCTCCACGGGAGTCTTGCCCGTCAGTGCCTTCACCTTGCGATACAGCTGCACGCGACTCATGGCCATCTCGCCGCAGGCATCCTCCACGCCGAAGTCGGGATTGGAGAAATGCTGGCACACTATGGCTGAAAAACGGGTCAAAAAGGCTTCGTCGCGCGGCGAAGGATGCTGCCGGATTTCTGGCTGCTCCGGCACTCCGGTTTCGGCAGCCGCCTGCGCAGGGGCATCGGCCTGAGGCGGCGGGGAGGGCATGGCAGCAGAGAACGAGGCGGGAGTCGACTCGACGGCGGAGCTATGATCGTGGCTGAAGGTGGCGATGAGCGTGCGGCGGTTGGCCAGAAGATTGGCAATGCGGGCGGTGAGGATGGCAGGCGAGAAGGGCTTGGTGAGATAAGCATCGGCACCATGGCGGTAGCCCTCCATGCGGTGCTCGTCGAGCGTGCGTGCCGTAAGCATGAGCAAGGGAATGTGGCAGGTGATGGCATCGGACTTCACACGCCGGCACATCTCCAAACCGTCCATGACGGGCATCATCACATCGCTCACGATGAGGTCGGGCACAGTGGTACGCGCTGCCTCATAGCCCTGCTCCCCATCCGCTGCCAGACCGACGGCATAGCCCGCCTCCTGAAGGATGCGCTGCAGCAGTTTCCGCACATCGGGATTGTCGTCCACCACGAGGATCTGCGGGCATTCGCCGTCATCGGCAGCCGAAGCGTCGGGGGAGGCATTGTCCTGAGCCGCCGAAGGCATGAGCGGCACTACATCCGGCACATCGGAAGCCAAGCCGCAGGATTCCGCATTCCGCGCATCAAGCATGCTGTCGACGAGCGAGGTCAGGCTGCGGAGATTGCGCCCCATCATCTCCACCATCTCGCGAGCGGATGGCGGCAGCGAACGATCGGAAAGCAAGGCCTCGACTGGAGCGACAAGGAGCGTGAGGGGAGTGCGGAGACGATGGCCGATATTCGTGAAAAACACCAGACGGGCATCGGCCATATCCTCCAGCTGCCGATAGAGCTGCGAGAGCTCGTCATGGCGGCGGGACAGCTCGTCGTGCAGACGCGCCTTGCCGAGATAGGAGCGATACAGGAGCAGACCGAGCAGAATGATGACGACGACGACCACGATGAAGGCGGCTATCACCCGTTGCTGCAGGTGAAGACGCGTGAAATAGGTGTCCACCTGGCGGTTCAGTGCCTCAAGGTCCAAACTGGCACGTTCCATTTCCTTATACTGCATGGCCATCAGGCGGGCATTGTTTTCATCCACGATGGCCGACTCCAGAATGTTCACGCGGAGATAGGGCTTGCGGGAGAGAATATCGCGCGCCAGACCGATCATCTCCAGTCCTTGCGTAGGATAGATATAGGTGGCTTCCATCTTGCCGCTTGCCACCGCTTCGATACCTCCGTCGGGGGTGGGAAGTCCGTCGACGCCAAAATACTTTATGTGCTGCAGCCCCTTCGTCATCGCCACATGGCGTGCGCCAAGAGCCAGGCGGTCGTTATGCCCGAACACGCCATCTATCTCCCGCCCCGCAGTGGCAGACTGCCGGAGGATGTCGGTCATGGCTTTCTCGCCATGGCGCATCGTCCAGCCTTTCGTGTCGGCAGTGATGACGCGGATGGACGGATAGGCACTGATGGCTTCCGAAAAGCCGCGATGCCGCTCGGTGGCTGCCGAAGAACGCTGCAGGCCCTGGAGTTCGGCCACCACGCCCTTGCCACCCAGACAGTGGGCCACACACTGACCCATGGAGTAACCGATGGTATAGTTGTCTGCACCGATATAGGCGGTGTATTTGTTGCTCTCCGTGTGGCGGTCAAAAAGGATCACGGGGATGCCGGCATCGTACGCCTTGTCGATGGCATGCACGAGAGAATCCGAGGAATTGGGGGAGACGAAAATCAAGTCTACACCATCAGCAATGAACTGCTCTATCTGTTTCGCCTGAAGGGCACTGTTGTCATTGGCCGAAACGATATGAAGCTGCATGTCATCGCTGGCATAGCCGGCAATGGTCAGCTCGCGGTTGAGCTTGGCACGCCAGGCATCGTCGCTGCACTGCGACACACCGATGTGCCACACCGAACGGGGTTTGCTGCATGAACACAGCTGCACTGCCGCAGCAACACACAGGATGCAGCACAGACTGCGGAGACGGAAGGAAAGGATGCGTTTCATGATAAGGGTAACAAGAGGCTTGAGGGTATTTTAGGGCGGGGGCTGTCATTTGTACCTATACAGACAGTACCCACCGTAAGGCAAAAAGCGGCCGGGGAAGGGGCGACCGTCCTGCCGGAAGCAGGAACGGCAGGCATGGCCTGGCACCAAACGGACGAACGTGCGCAAATTTACATTTTTTTTCAGTATAAACGATGCAAAAGCCCGGAAAGCATCGTCATTTTTCACCATATCCCCCTTCAATGCTCTGCCGAAGAGGGTGCAAACCATCTGTTTTGACCGCAGCGGATTTTAGGATGCCCACTTCCGGGGAATGGCGTAGGGGCTGCGCGGCAGCGGGATTCCATAGTGTGTCCGCCTACCCTCAGGCTGCGGCAAGTATGACTAAAAATTGGCCGCACGGACTAAAAAAAAAGAAAAATACGGAAACATTTCACTGATTCTTTGTATTTTTGCCGCAGAAACAACCTAAGATTCAATGACTATGGAGAAAATAGCCTCTTTTACCATCGACCATCTGCGGCTCAACCGTGGCGTGTACGTCTCGCGCCGGGATGAAGTGGGTGGCGATAGCGTCACCACATTTGACGTGCGCATGAAACTCCCGAACCGCGAGCCCGTGCTTGGACAGGGAGCCATCCACACCATCGAGCATCTTGCTGCCACATTCCTGAGGAACCATCCCGTGTGGGGCCCACGAATTGTCTACTGGGGGCCGATGGGGTGCCTCACCGGAAACTATCTGCTGGTAAAGGGAGCATGGGAGAGCCGCGATGTGCTCCCGCTGCTGCAGGAGACCTTCCGGTTCATTGCCGAATACGACGGCGAGATTCCCGGCAACACCCCTGCCGACTGTGGTACTTGCCTGCTCCACGACTTGCCGATGGCACGCTACGAAGCAGAGAAATATCTGAGGGAAACGCTGGAGTGTGCCACAGAAGAGAATCTGGTGTACCCCAAATGACCGCTGCCAACTTCTTCCAACACTTCCCCCCCCTTGAATAAAAGATAATTTTCTAATTTACCTAAACCCTAAATCCCCATAAAAAGTATGAAAAACACCATTTTCTTTCTGGCAGCGTCGGCCCTGCTGGCTTCCATGCCCCTGACGGCTGCCGCACAGGAGGGGATCAGGCTGCAAGAGCAGCAACTGAACAATGCGGAAAACACACCGTGCCCCGTATTCCCCGTGCCATCGGAACGGCAGGTAAAATGGAACGAAACCGAATTCTATGCTTTCTACCACTATGGCATGAATACCTACACTAACGCTGAGTGGGGCGATGGCAGCGAGGCCAATTCCAAGTTCAACCCTACGGCGGCTCCCAATCCCAAACAATGGCTCGAAGCGGCCAAGAAGGCGGGCATGAAGGGCGGCATTGCCGTGGTGAAGCACCACGACGGATTCTGCCTCTGGCCCACAAAAACCACTGACCACCACGTGGGGAACTCTGGCACGCAGTATGGCTCCACGACCAACATCCCGCGCGACTTTGCCAAAGCTGCCGTGGAACTGGACATGAAATATGGCTTCTACGTCTCGCCATGGGACCTCAACAGCCCGTACTGGGGAAAGAAGGACGAGAAGGGCAACTACACGGACGAATATGCCAAGAAGGTGTTCTTCGAACAGTGTGCCGAACTGGCGGAATTCGGAAAGGACCAGTTTGAAATGTGGTTCGACGGCGCCACAGGAGGCGACCATAAGGGCTACTACGGTGGTGCCAACGAATACCGCACCATCGACAACGCACAGACTTACTACGACATCCCCAATCTGCGCGACTCCATCCATAACCTCTGCCCCGACATCATCCTTTGGGGTGTGGGCGGCGAAGCACGATGGATTGGCAACGAGCAGGGATGGGCTGGCGAGACCAACTGGGCGATGGGAAGTGGAGAATATGGCAGCGAGACGGGATGGCAATGGAATTCTGGAGAAAGCGATGCCAAGGCCACGAGCAAGGGATGGTTCTGGCATAGCGGCGAGACCATCAGCAGTGCCGACGTGCTCTTCAAGATGTATCTGGAGACCGTAGGGCGCAATGCAACGCTCATCCTCAACATCCCTCCCGACAAGAGCGGATCGCTCCCCGAGGCCACCGTGGCACGGATGGAAGAACTGGGCAAGATGATGGAGCAGCGTCTGGGCACTGACCTCGCGCCGGCTGCCGCCATCGAGGTGACAGAAACGCGGACGGCGGGACAGACCGTCGACTACAAGGCCGGAAACATGACCGACGGCAACAAGGACACCTACTGGGCCACCAACGACGGCACTACCTCGGCCACCATCACTTTCCGATGGGACGAGCCGCAGACCCTGCGCTATGTCATGCTCATGGAGTATATCCGCCTCGGCCAGCGCATCAAGGCATTCACCGTCGAGACCAGCGAAGACGGCGAGAACTTCACGCGACGCTGCGGAAGCATTGCTACCACCACCGTGGGCTACAAGCGTATTCTCCCTCTCAACGGCAGCACAGCCTCCAGCTACGGCGCGGGATATAAGGCCAAGGCCCTGCGCATTACCATCAACGACAGCAAGGCGTGTCCCCTGCTCCATACTGTTTCAATCTTTTAAAAGGGTGTTCTATAAATTAGCTTGAGGCGATTTTTTACCTATCGTGCAGTAGGTTTTTGTTTTTCAAGCACGAACATAGCGGGCTATGTAAGTGAGTGAAAAGCAAAAAGATACTGTGCGAGAGGTGGAAAAGCGACCAAGCGACGCCAAGCCGAGAGCCATCAAGCGAGCTTGAATGGCCGAGGCGCGAAGGAGCAAGGCGAAGCCAAGCAGGCACCCATTGAATAAAATATAATTTTCTAATTTATAGAACACCCCTAACCTCAAACCATGAAACACAATAGCATTTTCAGCCTCGCAGGACTGCTGCTCGCCGCTGCGCTTGGCAGCAGTGAGACGATGGCCCAGACCCTCTGTGACTTCGAGACTCCCGAAAGCTATGCCACTGTGGGCATCTATGACACCTGGGCAGCATCGCCTTTCCGACAGGGCGGACAACTCTACGGAAAGGGCAACGCCATGGTGACACCCAACCCCGACAGAAATGAGGACCCCGTGCTGGGCTATGCACCGAACGCCTCCGAATATGTGCTTGGCGCACAGCGGTCGCGCTTTGGCAGCAACACCTTCGGCGCCATGGTGCAGCTGAAGGAGCCTTTTGCCCTCACGCGGCAGAAGCAATACGTACACATCAAGGTGTGGACGCCCGTGGAGAGCAGAGTGATGCTCATCGGCATGGGCCGACGCACGGACCGCCCATGGCAACCCGCCACTACCGAACAGTTCTGGGCTACTAACACCACACGCGTCAGCGCCGGACACTGGTTTGACGCCGTGTTCCCCGTCAGCGGAGCTAACGGCATCGACATCCACAACCTGCTGCTCGTGCCCGACCTGGAATCGCCGCACAACCGCACGGAGGACTTCCTGTTCTACATCGACGACATTGAACTCAGCGACCAGTCCACACCGCGCTTCACCACCGACTATTATCCCATCAACTATAGTCTGGACGAACCCATGACGCGGACTGACCGCGGACTGACGAGCATTTCCTTTACGCCGAGCGGCGAAAGCGAACAGACCGTGAGCGTGAATCAGGCAACCGACCGCCTGCTCTATCTTCCCCGTATGGAACAGTCGTTCACCGCACGTGCCGGACAGACCATAACGCCCAAATTCCAGTGGAACGGTACGTGGATGCACGGATATGTGTATCTCGACGTGAAGAACGACGGCAAGTTCAACGTGGCCTATAATGCCGAGTTTGAAATTACCGAGAGCGAAGACCTCATGTCGTTCTCCTATTTCAAAGGCCGCAACAGCGTGGGGACACAGGGCAATGCCAATCCTGGAGTGAACCCTCCGGCCTTCACCCTGCCCTCTGACCTCAAGCCCGGTGTCTACCGTATGCGCTATAAGGTCGACTGGGACGATGTAGACCCTGGAGGCAGCATCGTGCAGAGCATCTCGGCCAATGGCGGCTCCATTGTCGACACGCGCCTGATTGTCCATGAGGACAATGTGACCATCTCGCGCGGAACACGCCCTAACGGCGGCGGACTGAACGGTGATGTCCTCAAGGCCGACGGTTCGGCCTTCACACAGGAGGTGATTCCCTTCGGACAGCCCTACACCGTGCGCGTCAATCCGGCACCGGGCTTCAAGTTCTCACACCTGATTCTGCGCCATGGCTTCAATCTCGACGGCGACAGCCTGGTCTACGACACTCCGCAATATGTGGACACGCGCATCAGTGCCAGCCTGTTCAAGGACGACACCTATACCATCCCTGCCAAATACATCGACGGCGATGTCATCATCATCCCCTATTTCAGCAGCGATGACGGCGAGAAGGCCGAGGACTACCCACTCAATTTTGACCCCGAACTCGAAATCACACGTACCGACCGCCGCCTGAACAGCTTTACGATGACGGCCACGAAGGGCGGCGAGAGCCAGGTGGTGCTGGCGACGGGAAACCCGAACACAGTGTATCGCAAAATGCTCGACAGCGAGGTGTCTGTGGTACCGGGCGATGTGGTAAGCACGGCCGTCAACTATACGGGCAACGCCATGCACGCCTACATCTATGTGGACATGAATCAGGATGGGGCATTTGATGCCCTGCTCGACGACGAGGGAATGCCTGCCGAGGGCAGCGAAGTCGTCTCCTTCAGTTTCTATATCGACAAGAACAGCCTGGGCGAGAGCAAGACGGGAGCTACAGGGGGCTTCACTCCTCCTGCCTTCACCGTGCCGGAAGAGCTGCCTGCTGGCATGTATCGCGCACGCCTGAAAATCGACTGGAACAACATTGACCCTGCCGGACAGTGGAAGGAAGGCGGCGGACAGGGCGACAATCAGATTGATGCCAACGGCGGCTACATCGTGGACTTCCTGCTCAATGTGCATCCCGTGGCCTCCACGCTCGATGTCCGCACGCAGAACGGTTCGCTCGTAGGAGCCGACCATACAGGCGTGCCTGCCGACGCTGTCTTCGGCAATGCCTTGCTGCTGCTTCCCGTAGCTCCGGCCGAGGGCTATCATCCCGGTGCCGTCACCGTGCGCCACGGCCATCACCTCGACGGCGAGCAGTATATCCACGGCAACTGCCAGTGGAAGGAGTACACGCTGAATGCGGAAGCGGGAAAGGCCTTCGCCGTGCCATCGGAGACGGTGAACGGCGAGGTGCGTGTATCAGTGGAATTTACCCCCGACGGCACGGAAGCCTATACGCTCCGCTTTGCCGACGAGTTCAACCAGCCCGACGGCTCCATGCCTGACGAGACGTTCTGGACACGCTGTTCGAACCAGACTCCTGCCTGGAAACGCTTCACCGCCCAGACGCCGGAGGGACAGCAACAGACGGCTTTCATCGAGGACGGCAAGATGGTGATGCGATGCCTGAAAAATCCTTTCGACGATGAAGTGGACAGCCGTGGCAACCGCATGGAGATGATCAGCGGTGCCGTGGAAAGTACCAAAAACGTATGGTTCACCTATGGCAAGGTGGAGTGCCGGCTCAAGACGACGCCCCACACGGGCAATTTTCCTGCACTGTGGATGATGCCGGAAAATCCGAAGGAAGGCTGGCCCTACTGTGGAGAGATTGACATCTGGGAACAAATCAACAACGACAACATCTCCTACCACACCATCCACTCCAAATGGGCAAACGGAACGGCCGACGGCAGCGAATGCAAGGGACAGGGAGGAAATCCTCCCAAATCGGGCACGGCGGCTTCCGTGGCCGGCGAATACCATGTCTATGGCTTTGAATGGACGCCCGAGGAACTCGTCTGGTACGTCGACGGCAAGCGTGTGTTCTCCTATGCCAAGCTCTCCGATGCCGATGCCCTGAACGATGGCCAGTGGCCCTTCGACCAGCATTTCCATCTGATTCTCAACCAGAGTGTGGGCAATGGCTCCTGGGCTGCGGCTCCCGACCTTTCCTTCGTCTATGAGACACTCTTCGACTGGGTGCGCATCTATCAGAAGGACGGGCAGCAGGGGCATTTCGTGGGCATCGACACTCCCCTGCTCCCCGCCTCTCCCTTGGAATGGCATGCACAACGGGGAGCCCTCATAGTAAAAGCCACGACGAAGTACCCCGTAATCCTTCATGATGCCAGCGGCCGCTGCGTCTACTCCTCCATGGTGGATGGCACGGTGCGCATCCCCCTCCCCACGGGGGTATATCTCCTCGACGGCCAGAAAGTACTCGTCCGCTGATACGCCTAATCACCGTATGCCGACCAGCGGGACATCAACGACGGCATACAACGATGCCCATAAAAAACGACCATTTGAAAATGGATAGTGAGAAAACTCACCGCATTCATTTTCAAATGGTCGTTTTATTTATGGAAACCCGCCTATAACAGCCTCTCGGATGCCAGGCAGGCCGATTCCTCTCATACGTCGCTAACGCCTATTCGGCCAGCACTCTCCGAATGCTGCCGTCGGTATATTTGACCAGATTGACGCCCTTCTGCTTCGTGGCATGCCGGCGACCGTCGAGCGTGTAGTATGCCTCGATTGCTGCAGGAGCATGCTGCAGGCCCGAAATGGCATCGGGCTGAGGCTTCGAAAGGCGTACCGACATGGCGTAGGCACCGTACAGAGAAGCGAAGGAGCCCCACGAGGAGAAATTCTTCGTGGCGAGAATCCAGCAAGAGAAATTGGGGTCCGACTCAGTGAATGCCAAAGGCTGGAGAGCTTTTGACACGGTCTGGTCGAAGGCGAAACCCACACAGCACTTCGTGTACTTGTTCTTGGGAGTTTCTACCATGACCGGCTCGGAGAACACGGCAGTGTTCCACTCGTTGTTGTCATGATAATTGACGGGATCCTTATGCACTGCCTCAATGATATCGGCATCCTGGAAATTCTCGGGAATGCCCATGTGCTGCCAGATGCGCAGATTCTCCAGTCCTTTCGACGCTCCGAGGGCAAAACGGATGGAATCCACCTGATAGCCCACATAATCGTCGGGAATGTAGATGCCCACGCAATAGGTCTCGGGAGATTGCCATCCTCCGAAAGTCTGGGGAGTGGGGTCGCGATAGGACCACCAGAAAGGATCGGCACTTTCCTCATCGGCAGCACGCATGACGGGAGAGGAAACAGCAGACGGGGCGCATGGCATCGCTGTACATTGTATCCATGAAAAATCGTCCGGCTCAGATGCTACGGCATCCTGTGCATAGCCTGCCAGCGCACTCAGCGCAAAAGCAGCAAAAAAGAGTAATGATTTCTGCATAATTTTATGGTTTTTATGAACGTGTTGGTATTTGTCAAAATCAGGAAATAGGCGAGGGAATTGTGCCTAAAGAAATGAGTTTTGAGAATTGAGCGTAGAGACAACTCCGAGGAATGGAAGTCAAGGTTAAGGTTAAGGTCAAGGTTAAGGTTAAGACCAAGGTCAAAATACGCCTACTGGTCAGGGTTCTCCACGAATCCCTGATGACGCTCGGGAAGTGCCGACATGATGGCCGCATAACTCTCCTCCATACAGCGCTTCACATTGTCGGCTCCCTTGCACGTGGGGACAATGGGCTGGTGTACAATGATGCGCAAGGGATGGTAGTTCACAAAATTGAAACCCTTCATGCGGGGGAGAATTTCGAAACTGCCATCAATCGTGATGGGGACAACGGGCAACTGAAGGGTATCAGCCAGCTGGAACGCTCCACGACGGAAGACACCCATGTGGCCCGTAAAGGTGCGGGCTCCTTCGGGAAACACACAGAGCGATGCACCTCCCGTGAGCGCCTGCTTGGCATCGCGCATCGTCTTCACGATGGCATGCCGCGAGGATTTGTCCACGAAAATGAAGCCCGCTTTCCGGCAGGCATAGCCCACCAAGGGGATGCCGCCAAGACTCTTCTTCATCATCCATTTGAACTCATGTGGCAGGAAACCGTAGATGCCGAAAATATCGAACGCTCCCTGATGGTTGGCCACAAACACATAGCTCTGCCGACGGTCCACACGCTCCAGACCTTCCACATGCACGGGAAGCAGGAGCATCCGCACCATGGCCCATGCCCAAAAGGAACCAAAGGTACGGGCGGCAAAGGTGGCAAAGCCAAACATGGAGAAAAGGATAATCAGAATACTGGTCACTCCCGTCAGGAGCAACCCGAGCGGGAGTACCACAAAGAATTGGTATACCTTATAAAAGAAAGAAAGCATAGTCTGTGAAAAGTTTTTGGTCAGTCCCCTCCTGTACTGTTCAAATCCTGTTATTTTTTGCGATGGGAAAAGGAGGAAGTTCAGCAGCGCTTTCTGCTCACGAGGAAACGCTGCAGACTCCCGATACTGCGTTGCCTGCGACTGGCATAGTCCGCTATCTGCTCCGGACAGACAAAGCCTACATCGAAATACCGTGCTGCGGGATGTGCAAATACCAGACCGCAGGTGGCGGCATGGGGTATCATCATGCCATTCTCCGTCAGGCGCACGCCGATGCTGTCGATCGACAATGCCTTGGCGATATCGAATATCAGGCTTTGGTCGGGCATGGAGGGATAGCCGACGGCCGGCCGTACCTCTGTGCCTACGGGTTCTGTGCCAAAACTCCCGAGCAGTTCTTCATGCAGCATTTCTGCCGCAGCTTCTGCCAGACGATCGAGGACGGTCTGCCGCATCATCCTGCTGTAGGCATCATCGTCGGCCACCGACTTCTCCAAGCGTCCACGCCCCAGCACACGCATTGCAGGATTGCAGCACGGGCAGGCATCGGCACGATGAAATGTGGAGGTCACATCGTGTGGAAACTCCTCCGGCGATGCCGCCGCGGTGGAAAACAAGCCGAGATATTGCGCCGAGAGCGGAGCGGCAACCGCATCGTGCGGGGCGATGAAGTCAGACAGGCACAGACAGGGGGAATCCTCCCGAAGGTGTTGCTGCCGCAGGAAACACAGCCGGACCTCTGGCTGCCCCTGATATGCAGGAAGCACCACATCGTCGCCTTCGCTCCATGCCGGACGCAAGGAATATACCGCACGGGCCACAACCCCTTCTGCCTGAAACCGTGGAAGAAGCCGTTCTGCCTCTTTGCGTAAGGTATCGGCTTCGGACGATTCGCCCCGCAATCCCCAGGCAAAGAAAAAATACGACCAGTCAATCCGCTCCTGCAACTCCCGCGGAGAGTAGCATCTCAAAATGTTTACACTACCGGTCATTGCGTTTGTAATGGTCGCCGGTGAAGGTAATCTGCATGCCGTGATGGTTCTCGTTGGTGATATGTCCGTTGTGATAGAGCATATAGCCGTTGACATACGTACGGAGCACACGCCACTGGAACACATGGCCTTCCAGCGGACTCCAGTTGCACTTGGAGAGAATCATCCGCGTGGCGAGCGTCCAAGGGGTGTTGGGACGCACGATGACGAGGTCGGCCATATATCCCGGGCGGATATAGCCTCTGTTCTCGATGCAGAAACGCTCGGCGGGATGATGGCACATCAGCGTCACCAACCGCTCTATGCTGAGCACACCTTTGTCCACGAGTTCGAGCATGGCACACAGCGAGAACTGCACCATGGGGATTCCGCTGGCGGCCTTGTCTGCCCCACCCCGCTTGTCGTCGATGGTATGGGGAGCATGGTCGGTACCGATGCAATAGATGCGCCCGTCGTTCAGTGCCTTGCGGAGTTCATCGCGGTCAGCACGGGTCTTCACGGAGGGGTTGCACTTGATGCGCGCTCCCAGGCGGGCGTAATCCTCGTCGCAGAAGAGCAGATGCGGGAGGCACACCTCGGCAGTGATGCGGGTGTCGCCAGGAGTGAAAAGTTCGAGTTCGCGGGCTGTAGAGATATGAGCCACATGCAGGCGGGCATTGTTCTCACGCGCCAGGCGGACAGCAAGTTCCGTACTGCGGTAGCAGCATTCTGCCGAACGTATGCTGGAATGCTCGCTCACGGGTATCTGCTTTCCAGCATATTTCTCCCGTGCCAAAGCCATGGCTTCGTCCACCATGTCGGTATCCTCGCAATGCACCATGATGGGCAACCGGGAATTCTGGAACACGGTGTTCAGGGCTTCCGAATTTTCCACGCGGAGATTGCCCGTACTGTTGCCCATAAAAAGTTTGATGCCCACCGTCAGGCGCTTGTTGAGCTGGCGTATTTCTTCGCCGTTGCTGCTGGTGGCACCGAAGAAGAAGCCATAGTTCACATGGCTCTTGGCTTTTGCTATCTCTATTTTTTCTTCGAGAGCTTCACGCGATGCCGTCGGCGGAACGCAGTTGGGCATGTCGAGTACGGTGGTGACACCTCCTGCCGCCGCCGCCTTGCTCTCGGTGTCGAAGTCGGCCTTACGGGTCAATCCGGGATCGCGGAAATGTACGTGGTCATCTATGACTCCTGGCAGGACATAGCATCCTGCGGCATCAAACACTTCGTCGGCGGGCAACTCGGGAGTGCAGTTGTGACCTTCGAGCACCTCGGCTATTCGGCCATCGTCAATCACAATGCTGCCTTCAAAAGAGCTTCCTTCGTTGACGATGGTGGCATTCTTGATATGTATGCGTCTGTGCATATGATGATATATATAGATGTGTGTGGTGAATGTTTTCCGAAAACTCGGGAAGGGTTTCCTCTACCCCTTTTCTCTCTTCTCCTATCCAGAGACAAGCACACTCCGTTGCCTTCGCAGGAGTAAGCAGGAATCTACACCCTACGGGCAAAATTACGAATTTCTACGTGAATCAAAGAGTTTTTTCGAAAAAAACAGCATTTACAGCCCATTTCCTGACAAAACGAGAAAAATGGCACACTCCACACAGCGAAAATCCTCCTTCTGACCTTAACTTCTGCTTCAACCTTAACCTTAACTTTAACCTTAACATTTTTTAGGGTCACCCGAAGACAGGGAGTTAAGGTCAAGGTTAAGGTCAAGGTTATTAATTATTGCTGTCCGGTAAAACTTTTGCAAGCCAAATAAATTAGGCTGACACTTCT
>CAMGOT010000022.1 GCA_946060685.1 uncultured Bacteroidales bacterium | reverse complement strand
GATAACCAAAAGGGCTGATACTTCGTGAGAAGTGTCAGCCCTAATTTATTTGGCTGGCAAAAGTTTTACCGGACAGCAATACAAAAAATAATGTATTAATTTTCGAATAATTCGACAAAATCCATGTCTATTTGGCAAAAGAGAAGGTGCAAAGGAGGCGGAAATAAAAAAGCAGGCTCCGGGGGAGCCTGCTTCAACATTAGGGTGAATGTTCTCCACGCCCGGGATATTCGCCCGGGGGAGTTGGGACTCCTGCTCAGAGCCTTTGATGCTTGGAGCAGGATGTGATGAAAAGCTATAGATACTTATTTCTCTACTGCCTCAACGATGACGCAGCGGTTCTGGTCGTTCTCAGCGAAGGGCTGTACAGTGTCGCCATAGGAGCTGACGGTGAGCCGGCTTTCGGCTACGCCATATTTGGCAAGCGCAGCAGCCACCTTCTCGGCACGTCCCTTGGCATATCCCTTATTGATGCGGGGATTACCCGTACCCTTGTCAGCATAGCCCTTCACGGTGGCAACAGCCGTGGGATGACTCTTCATCCACTCTGCCATTTCGCGCACCTTTGCCATTTCGGCATCGTTGCCATCGGTGACGGCACAAGCATAGAATACCACCACCTTCTTCTCCTCTATCTTCTTGGCAGGAGTAACGACCTCAGCCTTCTCGACAGGAGCGGGAGCAGGCTCCTCTACAGGTGCAGGAGCCGGTGTGGGCTTCTCTACAGGAGCAGGAATGACGGGAGCAGGAGCCGACTTCTTCACCTTGCCGAAACGGAAAGTGAAGCCGAGCTGCGTGGTCACCTGCCAGTCCTTGCTCATATTCACCTCAGCCACATAGTCGTGGTTGCCATGATGCACGGCATCAGCCTCAATATTGAATGACACACGGGGATGAAGCTTGAAATCGAGCATTACACCCAATTTTTCGGCATGTGCGATACGGTTGGTCTCAGGTGCCATGTGTCCCTCGGAAACAGCCATGCTGGAAGGCATGTTCGTAGAGAGACGGAGATTCTCCTGATAAGCATTGACAGCCTGACCCGTGGTGTTGAGCACCGTCAGTTCCTTCCACTCGTCGCCCCACGACTTGTTGCCTCCGAAACCACCGATGAGATAGAGGTTGAAGACATTGTCGTCGCGATGATTGAAGAGCGACACCATATTGACCATAAGGTCGGCGGTGAGGGTGACATAATTGAAGCCATAGTAGGCTCCTACTTCATTGTAGCCCTCGCGGCCTTTCCAGAAATTGGCGTGCAAACGCGTAGCGAGGACAGGAGTCCAGTGTGCTCCGCCATAGGCAGAAACAGTGGGAGTGAGCACATCGCCGAAACTCCAGCGGCGAGCGTAGCCGTTGGTAACCGTCTGTACACCACCCTGTACACCTACGAAACCGTAAGGATAGGAACGGGTCAGTTCTTCGGCATTGGCATCAGCGGCAAAGCCAAAGAAAAGAGCCAGTGCTGAGATAATGAATGACTTGACTTTCATAAAGTTATCTTGTTGATTTTATTTCATTTTAATATTATAACCTTTCCTCCCTGGATAAACATACCCTTTGAAGGACGTGCGATGCGGCGGCCCTGAAGGTCGTAGACAGCATCGTCTGCTCCAGGACACAGCATGGGGGTGCTCACGGAAGCCGAATGCCGGTCAGTGACATCCTCATACGTGATCTTACTGCCATTGTTGTGGGCAATATAGAACTTGTCGGTGGTGAGGCGCGGGATGTCGGCCGTCTGCGGCTTGCCGTTACCCTGGGAGAAGATGATGTTGAAACTATAGTCGGCGGAAGATATGCTGAAGGACTGGCAATACCAGTCGCTGCCGTCGATCTGCCTTATGTCGGCATCGTTCATCAGCCTTCCCGGCCATGCTCCGTTGATTTGTCCGGCAGCATCCCAAGCATAGAAATAGACCGGTGACCAGTCTGCCTGCACATGCACCGTGACATGGTAAGGCTCGAAGCCCTTCACGCAATAAGTACGGGTGCAGACATCGGTGACCTTTCCTCCAACGAGCAGACCAGCCTTGAGCGTTGCCGACTCGCTGACGGTGACCACCGTTCCCGATGCCACCCGCTTGCCGTTGGTGGCAGAAGGTTCAGAGCCGTCGAGGGTATAGACAATCTCTGCCCCATCCGTTTGACTGACCGCCACAAGACGTGCCTGCACAGGTTCGAAAAACTCGCCGTCGGCTACGGAAATCCAAGCACACTCTGCATCGCGCGAGAGGAGATACTTATAGTGATGGCCTGCGAGAATCTCTGTATACGCCGTGGCATTGGACCCCAGGAGGGTCACCTCAGCTGTAGCCCCGACCTCACAGAGCAGGCGGCACCGCTTGCCTTGGGCATAGCGGGCATAATAGCGGGCATCACTGGCAAGAGTGAGATACTCCGACTCATTGTGTATACCGGCCAGACGCCGGGCAGCAATCATCGACTTCAGCTCGGGCTTGTAGGCCTGCCAGTGCTTATAGAACACGCAGGGCGTACCGGGCATCATGAGCAGATAGGCATTGGCGGCAAGAGTGTCGCGGCGGATAGGATCCTGCTGCTCGGCAGAAGAACGCAACTCCGTGTCGTGGTTTTCCACAAAGGTGACGGCATAACGGCGATACTCAGGGGTATGGATGACCATATCGGTGGACCCGAGTTTGCTCCAGTCGTTGCCATTGACGGCATCGCGCACCCGATAGCGGAACTGGAAGTCGAAGGCCGCACTGGTAGGCTGGCCGTCCTGCTTCGTACCGTCAATCCAGTTTTTGATAGGCTGCGTGCCGTCCCAATACTCTCCGACGGAGAACTTGGGCAAAGCAGTCGCATTGTAGTCGGCCGTAAAACTGGCGCTGTAGCCTTTCACCATATCATAGCGGAAGCCAGTATAGCCAAGGTCGTTGAGCAGATAGTCGAGATACGCCTTCACACAACGGTTCACATTGGCAGACTTATGGTCGAGGTCACGGCATCCATCCCATCCCTCGCCCGTGTCATTGTTGGCAGAGAGACTGATGCCCTGCTGCTTGGCCCACGCTGCGGTCTTTCCACCGTCATCGTTGGCACAGATGTCGGCAGGGAGCATCTGATATTCCACACCCTTATAGGTCTCCTTGGGATAGTCCACCCATGATCCTCCCACACCGAGATTATTGCGGTGGTTGATGACGACATCGGCAATGATGCCGGTGCCTTTCTCGCGGAAGGTGGAAATCATGGAACGCAACTGTGGTTCCGTGCCAAAACTGCTGTTGTGGTCGAAATAGTAGACGGGCATATATCCCATCACATTATAGACATTGTTGCAGTAGCCGGACTGCGGGACCCATATCAGGCTGAAGCATTGGCTGAGTTCATCGCTCTGCCGCTCCAGATAGTCCCACTGCGAATCGGTGTAGCTGTCCCAATAGAAGCCTTGGAGCATCACTCCATCATACTGTGCGGGCCAGCCTTGGGCATGGCTGCCCAAGGCCATACCTTGCGCGGAAAGGAGGATGAGGGAACGCAAAAGGGAACGTCGCATATTATAGGGATTGCATTTTTTTTCAGGGGAGAGGCAACTTTGAGAAGGGGCTCTCCTCAAAGTTGCCCGGTTAGGCCTGGCTTTATTCTACGGTGCAGAAGATCTTGTCGCTCGTCTTACGGGTAGGATAGAGCTTGATGGTGTTGCCTGCAATGGTGATGTCGGCACCATCGGCGCAAAGGTCGGCGATGTTACCACCGTTACCATTGCCGCCGAGATTGATGGGCCAGTCGTTGTTCACGCGGAACTTCCATCCGTCAGCACCGGCACCGACATTAGTGGCTTCATAACAATAATCCGAGGCATTCCAGGTCATGACCACATCGCCACCCCAGCCGTTGAAGTTGCCGATGATACCCATGGTCTTCACCTCGGTGGCAGTGATTGTTGCATTGGGGAGATCGACGACGAAGTAATAGACATTCTCGCCACCGCTAACACCGAAGTTGCCACCGCCATCCACAACATCACCGTTGAAAGTGGTGAACATGCCAGAGTTGATCTCACCGTCCCAGGATCCGGCAACAGTCTGGAACTTGAACTGATTGCCCCAGCCGTTGGGGTCAGCACAATAGACATAACCGGTGTAGACACCATCGAAGCTGGAAGATTCCAGTTTCTGCTCAGCCTTCTGCCATCCATCGGTGGCACCGATGAAATAGATGAACTGGCCATAGCTGACTTCCTTCACGGAATAGGTCATGGCAAGCATGTCGAAGGTGAGGAGATAGCTCTTCACATTGGGATCGGCCGACATGGGGAAGGAGAGGTTGCCTCCGGCATTGTCATAGACGAACTTTCCGGCTTCAGCACCGGCAGCAATGCACTTGTCCCAAACTCCTGTGCCGCTCATGCTCTCGGGGAAGAGCTTGAACTCCACATTGTCAGTGACAACGCTTGCAGGGACAGTGCAGGTGAAGACGGGGTCATCATACACGTCGCCGCCACCATTGACGAGCTTATAGTCCTGATTGGCATTGTCCCAACCGTTGATGCTGCCCACGAGATAATAGGCTTTCTCGATGACAGGAGCATCGGGCGTGGCCTTGATGACGAAGGGAGCCGAAGTGCAGACCTTGATATTGCTGCTGCCATTGGAAATCCACTGCTCCACAGTGGCACTCATTTCGCGCTCTACAGGCTTGCGACCGAAGGTCAACTCGACATATCCCTTGAGTTCAGCCACAGCCACCTTGCCGGTAGTGCCAAGATTGAAGGCGGCATCGCCCACCTTGAGCAGATAGGACACCTGGTTGAAGGATGCGTCCGTAGCCGTAGGAGCCACTACGGAGCAAACCTGGATGGAGTCCGTACCCTCCTCGATGGCGGCAAAGTCAATCGAGCTGACCGCAGTGACGCTACCATCGCCAAAGTTCACGGTTTCAGGCTGGGGATTGCTCTGAGGCGCTTCCCAGTCGGTATAATCGTCGGTACAGGCCACCATGGCAGATACCATGGCGAGACCCATGAAAAATTTCTTTATCATACTTGTTTGTTCTTTGAAAAAGGTATAGGATTATTGCAGAACGACGATGCTGAACTCGTGGCTGATGTCGTTGTAGGAGATGCAGTATTTGCCGACGGGGAGGCCGAGGTCTTCACCACTGCCGGCCACGCCGCAATAGTTCACGGCATTCTTCACACTGCCGAAGCCTTCCCACTCGCCGTTGGGACGGAACTTAAAGCCGCAGACACCATCGGTGCAGTTCTCCTCGGTGACCGTGAGGACATAGTACCAGGCATGGTTCTCCACACCCTCCTTGTTGTAAGGAAGCATCGGAGTCACGTCCCAACCGTTGAAAGCACCGGAGATGCCCATGCTGGTCAGAACGGCAGGCGTGATGTCCTGCTTCTCCATCTTGGCGGTGAAGTCGCCCGTATTGAAGGTGACGAGGTAGTAGCCATTCTCAGGAGCCAGGATGTGTCCACCATCGGCAGAATCACCGTTGCGGTACTTGATGACGCCCTTCTGCTTGTTGTCGCCGGTCATACCATAGCTCCAGTCGAAGTTGGCCGGCTGAATCTTCCATCCTGCAAGGTCAGACTCACCATTGTCCTTATAGTCATCGGTGATGAAATAGTTGAGGTATTGGATTTCACCCGCACCGGTCTTCTTGTCGTATTCCTTGCCGGGAGCGAGGAACATGGGCAGTGCATCCTCACCAATGCTGCTACCCCACTTTCCGCCGAACATATTTCCGACAAGATACCACATGATAGGCGTAGCATCCTTCAGTTCTACATAGTAGGGCAGCACCTTGATGCTGACGGGGTTGGAATATACCACGCTATACTCTGTAGAGGCGGCATCGACTACGGCACCCTTCACCCGTACGGTGAGGTCGACGGGCTGGAAGTCCATATCCTCGTTCCACTGCTGCAACTGCTGCAACGCCTTTGCCACATCGGCAGTGAGAAGGTCGTACTTGCAGAAAGAAGTGGTTTCGCCGATGGTCACATAGTCAGCACCCGTATTGTCATCGAGTGCGACATCGTAGGCCGTGGTGAAATTGCCCGTAGCAGAGAGCTGGATGGAATAGGTGACGACAAGCGGAGCACCAAAGTCGGTATAGTCGGCAGGCTGCGACCAGGTAAGTGCCACGGAGGCAGACTTTTCCAAGTCGACTACACCCGCACCGACAGAAGGATTGTTGAGCACGAGGGCTTTTGGTTGCGTGAGCGTAGGATTGCTGTCACGGTCGTCTTCACAAGCGGTGAAAACCGCAAAGGTCATGAAGGCGATGGCAACCATTGAAAATATCTTTTTCATGTTTGTTGTTCTATTTAAGATACTGTTCCACTCAATTTTCTATAATACTATATGTATATATGAGTGGTCGGTGAGGATTAGTAACCGGGATTCTGCTTGAGGTTCTTGTTGGCCTCCAGGTCATCGTTGGGAATGGCGAAGACATTGAGGTGGCTGTCGAAACGTATGCCCGACTGCACACCACCCTTCCACTGCCAGTTGTAAGTGGCATCCATGCCTCCGAACTGTCCGTAGCGGATGAGGTCGGTGCGGCGGAAGCCCTCATAGAAGAGTTCGCGGGCACGCTCGTCGAGGATGAAGTTGGTGGAATAGGTGGGATAAGTAGAAGTGTGGGCACGATTGCGAAGGGCATCAACAGCCTTCGTTCCCTCGGTAGAGGTCTGGCCACCGTTCAGGCGGGCATCTGCTTCGGCAAAGATGAGGTAAGCCTCAGCGCTTCGCATAAGGAAGAAGTCGGTATCCACGAACTTGCTGTTATGGGGCGTTCCAAGCGAAGCATAGTTATTGCTGAACTTGGCGCAACTGATACCCGAGGTGAACTCACCGGGCTTGTCGATATCGGCCGTACGGTCCTTACCGTAAAGAAGAGCACGGTCATCGCCCGCCATGGCGAGAATTTCTGCCGTGGTCTTTCCCACAGCACTGGCAGCCTGACCTTCGCCGAGGAATTTCTCTACGAAATTGGGACGGCAACGGTTTCCTGCCCAGAACTCGCTCGTGCCAAACTCACCCATATCGGACTTCGTGGTGGAAGCGAGGAGGAAGAGCGTAGTACCCCAGCTGGTGGTGGTGATACCATCCTGGAGTACCGCAAGGATAGCCTCGGAGGAAGCGCTGGTCTCGCCATTGTCGCCCATAAAGAGCATCTGGTAGGCGCTGTAGCCGTTCATTCCCTGCGTGTTGAGCTTGTGGGGACCGTCCATCACCAGTTTGGCATATTCGCGTGCCTTTTCCCACTGCGGCTTTCCGGTGTAGACTTCGGCATTGAGGTAGAGACGTGCCAGCAGGAGGTTTGCCGCATCGCGGTCGGCACGGCCATAGCCTTCCTGCCCGAACTTGCGGGCAGCAGGATCCAGCATGTCATCGCGCACGTCGAGCAATTCCTGCTCAATGAAATCATAGACCTCCGCGCGGCTGGCCTGCGGGGCATTCTCTGCACTCAGATGCGTGAGGAAAGGCACATTGCCGAAGCAGTCCATAAGATAATAGTAGTAGAGGGCGCGGAGGAAGCGAATCTCGGCGGTCATCGTCTTGTCGTAGTTGCCGCACACCTCAGGGTCGAGATAGTGGTTGCAATAGGTGACACCCATGAGCAGACGATAGTAGAAACCACGCGTCATAGGATGGCTGCCGTCGTACTGGTTGTAGTTGAAGGCAGGGATACCCTCGTCGCCCCAGCAGCACATGGACTCATCGGTGGTAAGTTCGTTGGCATTGAAGAGCTGGCGCACAAAACCTGTGGTACCGCCATCAAGACCATCAATGTCGCAGTCGCCGTTGGCACCACCATTACCGGCCACCGCCATATTGGCGTAGCACTTGTTGAAGAGGCCTACGGCATCAGCCGTCATCACGGTAGAGGGGTCGATGGGCTCTACATCAAGGTCGCCTATGCAAGAAGTAAATCCCAGGGTGAGCATGGCAGCTGCACAGGGAAGCATATATTTAAGTTTCATAGAATGAATTCTGAGTTAGGCGTGAAGGATTAGAAGTTGACATTCAGACCCAGCTGAATGGTGAAAGGACGAGGATAGAGGTTGTTGTCGATACCGCCGGAAACCTCGGGGTCAAGCCCTTTATATTTCGAGAAGGTGGCGATATTGGTGGCAGCAGCATAGATGCGTCCGCTCATGCCCTTGTACTTTCCGGCAGCGAGGAAATTCTCGAAGGAATAGCCGAGGGTGATGTTGTCGAGGCGTACGAAGCTTGCATTCTGTACGAAATAGTCGCTGACGACATTATCGTAGGACACCCAATTGAGGGCTGTCGATTCCTTGAGGATATTATGGTTATAGCCTGCGTAAGCGAAAGAGCTGTCGAACGTCTTGGAGAGATTGCAGAAGCTAGCCTCCACGTCATTGTAGACATAGTTGCCCCAGCTGCCACGCAGTCCAATACCGAGATCCCAGTTCTTGTACTGCAGTTTGGTGCTGAGACCAGCCTGCCAGGGAGCATCCGGGCTCTTGTAGAAATAGCGGTCGGCCTCGGTGATCTGACCGTCGGCATTGCGATCGACGAATACGCCCTCTACGGGATGACCGTTCTCATCGTACACCTGCTGATATACATAGAAACTGCTGCGAGGATGGCCTTCGGCATGTGCCTGACAAGTATTACCCGTTCCGGCACTGATACCTCCCGTCTTGATAATCTGTCCGCCAGCAGTCTTTGTAATCTCGTTATGATTGTAGGTGGCGTTGGCACTGATTTCCCAGAACCATCCGTTCTTCTGGATAGGACGATAGGTCAGAGCCACCTCGACACCCTTGTTCTCCATGTCACCGACATTGCCCTTCACCTGGTTGCGGAAATTGGAAAGACCTGCCACGTAAACATCATTGAGAAGATCGGTGGTCTTACGCATATAAACGTCGACGCTACCGAAGAGCTTGTTGTTGATGATACCGAAGTCAAGACCGACATTGTAGGTCGTGGTGGTCTCCCAGGTGAGGTTCGTGTTGTAGGCATCCGGACGATAGAGTTCACCATTGCCCATGGCGGGATAGTAGGAATCATCCACGGTGTTGACATTATAAGAAGCGAAGTAACTGTAGTTGTCGATACCATCCTGCTGACCAGTCTGTCCATATCCGAGACGCAGCTTCAGCTCGCTCACCCAATCGATGTTCTTGAGGAATTTCTCATCCTTGATACGCCAGGCAAAGGCGGCCGAGGGGAAGAGACCCCACTTGTTGCCCTTGGAGAAGCGGCTGGAACCATCGTAGCGCACAGTGGCAGTGAAAATATAGCGGTCGAGCAGGACATAGTTGGCACGTCCGAAGACGGAAGCCAGGAAGCTTTCGCCCTCCCAGGGAGCACCCTTGGTGTTCATTACCTCATAAGAATCTACTGCACCGTTTGCATCATAGACGGGTTTCTGGCCATAGCGGAAACCATCGCCCTTATAGTGCTTGCGGCTCCACTCGAAACCACCCATGATGTCAAAGTGATGGTTGTCGTTGAAGTCCTTGTAATACTGGAGATAGGCAGAATAGCTGAGGTTGTAGCGCGTCTCCTTTTCCCATTTGTTCACACCATAATAAATGGCATCCATATCATCAAACGACACACTGCTGTAGGGGCTTGCCCAAGCATCGGTACGTCCCTTGTTGTATTCCACAGAACCATTGACGTGGAAACGGAGATCCTCAAAGCCGTGGAACTGATAGTCCATTTCGGCATTGCCGATAAAGGTGTTGCTCTTACCCAGATTCTCCAGATTATAAAGTTGGCTGACGGGATTGCGCGTCGTCTGGTTGTCGTTCATTTCCGGCCATCTGGGATCGTTCAAGGAACCACCACTGTTCAGCCACTCGAAATATCCTCCGAGATTGTCCCAACGCGATGCCTCACCAGCATATTTGGCATCATCACGGACATAGACGGGCTGCGTGGGGTCCATGCGAGTAGCAGCTTCGATGGCACTCGTATTGGCCCAGCGGGTATAACTGTGCATCACGCGACCGTTGAAGTTGAACTTGAGGTGGTCGTCGAGGAATGTGGGATTGAGGCTGACGCTGGCGGTATAACGCTCATAGTCGGAAGTCTTGAGGACACCTTCCTGGCCAAGATAGCCCAGGCTCACACGGTAAGGCATATTGGAAAGACCACCGGTGAGGGTAAGACCGTGCTCATGAGTGAGAGCGGTCTGATAGATTTCATCCTGCCAGTTGGTGTTGGAATTGCCAAGGAGACTGTAGGCCGTGGACTCCTCGCCATAATAGCTCTTGATGAAGTCGCGATACTCGGCAGCATTCATCACGTCGAGCTGCTTGAGATTTTGGCTTACACCGAAAGTACCGTTGTAGCTGATACGTGGCTTCTGGCCCGTACGGCCTTTCTTGGTAGTGATGATGATGACACCGTTAGAACCACGGCTACCATAGATGGCGGTGGCCGAAGCATCCTTCAGCACGGTGAAGCTCTCGATATCCTGGGGGTTGATGGAGCTCAGGATATTGGAACTACCCTTACGGGAGTCGTTGTCCATGGCAAGACCATCGATGACAATCAGAGGGTCGTTGGAGGCATTGAGGGAGGAACCTCCACGCACACGGATAGTAGCACCCTCGCCCGGAGCACCACCGCCATTGATGACGCTGACACCGGCAATCTTGCCCTGAATCATATCCTGGGCATTGGTGATAAGACCGTGGTTCTTCTCATCGGGCTTGATGGCAACAACGGATCCCGAGAGGTCGTTCTTCTTGGCGACACCATAACCGATAACGACAGCCTCACCAAGATTGTTGGCCATTTCCTGGAGCACCACCTCTACAGGCTCACCATCCCAACGTACTTCCTGAGGATCATAGCCAATGAAAGTGATGCGTAAGATGGCACCGGGCTTCACACCGGTGATGGTGAAATGACCGTCGTTGTCGACCATTGCACCATTGGTAGTACCCTTGACGATTACAGACGCTCCGGTGAGAGGCTCTCCCGATGCATCGACTACAGTACCCTTGCAGGGACTCTTCTGCTGTGTTACTGCATAGGCTTCCACCGGTGCAGTTTCTGCCATGGCGAAGCCTGCGGGGAGGCCCATCACAAGCAGCATCAGACTAACTGACTTGAAACGTTTTAGCATATTGGATATCTTTTGATAGTATTGATTCTTGTTGAGAGAGAGGATTGTTTTGAGGAATGGCAGCCTAAGAGAATACAGAAGTTCCTGAAGAGCTGGAAGAACTAGAAGCACTAGAAGCTCTAGAAAATCTAGAACAAACTAGAAAATCTAGAACAAACTAGAAAAAACTAGAAGTTCCAAAAGCTCTAGAAAAAAGCCAGAAATTCCCATGCATCCGCCTTTTCCTCCTCAAATCCTACTTGATGGAAATGGCAAAGCCTCCTCCTGCCCCTGCCACGAGCTTTTTGAGCACACTCTTGCTCGTCACTTTCTGAGTAGTGATGACATAGCCCTCGGGATTATTGTCCCACGCCGTGCCTTTGGCATCGGCATAGATAGTGGCAGTATAGGTCTTGCCAGGAGTGAGGAAGTCGAGATGGATAGTAGAGGTGTGTCCGCACTCGGCAGCACTGCATCCGATGTACCATTCATCGGCCCCCTTTGCCTTACGGGCAATAACCACATATTCTCCCGGCTCAGCCTCAAGGTACAGACTCTTGTCCCAGTCGCAGGGTACATCCTTGATGAACTGGAAGGCATCCATCTTCTCCTTGTAGTGCTCGATGATGTCAGCAGCCATCTGCAGAGGGCTGTAGAGCGTCACATAGAGGGCCAACTGGCGGGCGAGCGTCGAACGCACCTTGCTCGTATTGCCCGGCACCCATTTGCTAAGGTCCATGACGAAGATGCCCGGCGTATAGTCCATCGGGCCTCCGATAAGGCGCGTGAAGGGGAGGATGGTGGTATGGTTCACGGGGTTGCCGCCGAAGCTCTCATACTCCGTGCCGCGCGCACTCTCATTGCCCACCCAGTTGGGCCAGGTGCGGCAGATGCCTGTGGGGCGAGTGGCCTCGTGGGCATTCACCATAATATGGTGCTTGGCAGCTTCCTCGATGGTGTAGAGGTAATGATTGTTCAGCCATTGGCTGTAGTGGTGCTCGCCACGCGGACAAATGTCGCCTACATAGCCTTGCTTCACAGCGTCGTAGCCATACTCGTTCATCAGCGTGTAGGCCTGCTCCAGATGGCGCTCATAATTGCGAATGGAGGCTGAAGTCTCATGGTGCATCATCAGGCGCACGCCCTTGGAGTGGGCATAATCGTTGAGATACTTGAGATTGAAGTCGGGATAGGGGGTGACAAAGTCGAAGACATAGTCTTTCTGGTGTCCGAACCAGTCTTCCCATCCCACGTTCCAGCCTTCCACAAGGACTTCGCTGAAACCATGCTCGGCGGCGAAGTCGATGTACTCCTTCACGTGCTCCGTCGTAGCACCGTGGCGGCCGTTGGGCTCCACCTTTTCATAGTCCGTCACACCGAGTTTCACGCTGGCCACGGCATCGGTGTAGCACCATGTGCTCTTGCCCGTGATCATCTCCCACCATACTCCTATATATTTAGTAGGATGAATCCAACTGGTGTCGGTGATTTTCGAGGGCTCGTTGAGATTTAGCGTCATGCGACTGGCGAGGATGTCGGTGGCCTTGTCGCTGACGATGATGGTGCGCCAAGGTGAGGTGGTGGGAGTCTGGAGGTCGCCCTTGTCGCCGCTTGCGCTGGGAGTGAGATGGCTCGTGAAGCAGCGGCGGCTTTCGTCGTAGTCAAGGTGCATCGTAGCATAGTTGATGCAAGCCGCTTCGTGGAGGTTGATGTAGAGCCCATCATCGCTCTTCATCTGCAGGGAGGTCTGCACGCTGGCGGGGCCTGCAGGCGTCTGGCTGCTGTTGGGAGCGATGGCCTTGGGCATCTGCTCGTCAATCTGGCTCAGACGCGTGGTCTGCCATTCATACTCCTGCGTGTCGTAGTCGCCGGCTATCCACCAGGCAGTGTGGTCGCCCGTCATGGTGAACTCGCTCACCTCTTCCTTAATCGTGAAGTAGGTGAGATTCTTCTGATCGGGAAACTCATATCTGAAGCCGAGACCATCATCGAAGAGGCGGAAACGGATGTCCATGCAGCGATCGTTCTTCGCCTGACCGAGATGCACGAGCAGTTCATTGTAATGATTGCGTATGCTGCTTTCTTCGCCCCACACCGGTGTCCATACTTCATCGCAGGAAGAAACCTCGGTGCCAAGAATGCTGAAGCCCGTAAGGAGGTCGGCCCGCTGTGCCACGGCATCCTGAGCGGCAGCGGGAGTCTTCCACTCGAAATCCGTCATCTTCGAGGGGTCCTCCGGTTTGAGCTGATAACCTAAATGAGAGGGGGCCACCACCATCTTGTCGGAATACGACAGGCTATAGGTGGGACGGCCAGAAGCATCTACCGAGAACTCCATCGTCAGACGGCCATCGGGCGAAGACAGACGCTGGGCAGAAGTTCCTAAAGCAAATGCCAGGACAGAAGCAATGATGAAAGCTCTTTTCATAGTACCTTGCAAAACTATACGGATAAATGAATGTGCAGTTATATGTATTGATATATATGCCCGATATATATGCCCATAAAATTTAACGATGCCACAAAGCAACCGTCAAAACAGCAGGTTAACGTGAACACAGCAGTTTCTGCTTTTTCGGATGCAAAATTACAACTTTATTGCAACATGTATATAACAAAAGGATAAAAATATAAAGGTATTAAGGGCAAAAGAAAGGTTATTATCCTTATAATCAAGGCGTTGAAGATTTAAGGTTACACATAAAAATATAGTTTTTTGCAAAATAAATGTCATAGAAATTTCATCAAAAAAGGGCTACAAATAGGGTAACAACCGATTTTGCTTTATCCATTTAACAGCTGTAGCAGGATTAGATTCACATCTTTTTTGAAATCATCACACATCACGAATTGTATATTTCACGTTAATAGAAGAATGTACATTTTCATCAAGAAAAGCAGATAGAAATTGCCATAGTACGACAGGTGAAAACCCCTAAGCGCATCGTTCAGACACGCAATATCCCTACCTGCGCCCTACAGAGCAGACCTCACTCGTCCTGCATGAAGGCTGCTACCCAAAGGGATTATAACTTCAAAGCCAATAAGGTTATTAACCTTACGGCACTAAGGTTATTAACCTTACAGCGTTAAGGTTATTAACCTTGTTTACGATGAAGATAATATACAAAAACGGGGATGTTCTATACATCAGCAGATATACAGAACATCCCCTAAAGGAGATCTGGCGTTTACAGACTTTTACTTGCGATAGTCCTCCACGTCGGCAGGCGTGAGGTGCATCACATAGTTATAGTGCTTGCAGACTTCAGCGTCGGCATAGTTCATGAACACGCGGGCACTCTTCTCGAAAAGTTCAGGCTGCTGCGTGGCATTGTACTGAATCAGATGCCCCATAATGCTGTAGGCTGCCATCTCATAGAGGTGGCGGGCGCAGAGGTCGAGATATTCCTGACTGCCGGCCTCCTTGACATGGGCAGTGGCTTCCTCCAGCATATTGGCCATCTTCACGCTGCGCTGCTGCAAGGGCTTCATGGCCTCGCTGACAGGCTGCATCTCAAACTCGCGGCACTGGGCGAGATAGGAACCGTTGGTCACGTAGCGGATGCCGGCCACTACCTGCAACTGGGTGGTACCCTCATAGATACTGGTGATGCGGGCATCACGATAGTAGCGCTGGCAGGCATACTCCATCATGAAGCCGCTACCGCCATGAATCTGGATGCAATCGTAGGCATTCTGGTTGCAGAACTCAGAATTCATACCCTTTGCCAACGGTGTGAGAGAATCGGCAAGTTTGGCGTATTTCTTCTGCTCGGCACGCTCCTCGGCAGTGAGTTTCTCGCCCGTAGCCTTGCGCTCACGCTCTATGTCATCCAGTGCTTTATAGATATCCACATAACGTGCTGTCTGATAGAGCAATGCACGGCCTGCATCCAGCTTGGCCTTCATGAGGCTGAGCATATCGAACACAGCGGGGAAATTGACAATCGCCTTGCCGAACTGCTCTCGGTCCTTGGCATAGGCCAAAGCCTCATCATAGCATGCCTGGCTGATGCCGACACTCTGGGCAGCAATGCCCAATCGGGCACCATTCATCAATGCCATCACATATTTGATGAGCCCCATACGGGTGGAACCCACAAGTTCCGCACGCGCATTCTTGTAGGTCAGTTCGCAGGTGGGACTGCCGTGAATGCCCAACTTATGCTCTATGCGGCGCACATCCACACCACCATCGCGCTTGTCGTAGATGAACATGGAGAGTCCGCGACCATCCTTTGTGCCCTCTTCAGAACGGGCGAGGACAAGATGCTGGTCGGCATCGCCATTGGTAATGAAACGCTTCACTCCGTTCAGGAGCCAGCATCCCTGCTCCTCAGAATAGGTGGCACGGAGCATCACGCTCTGGAGGTCAGAGCCGGCATCCGGCTCCGTGAGGTCCATGCTCATCGTCTCTCCCCTGCAAATACGAGGGATGAAACGCCGGTGCTGATCCTCACTGCCGAACTCATAGAGCGTCTCTATACAATCCTGAAGACTCCAGATATTACCGAAGCCGGCATCCTTGTGTGCCACAATCTCTGCACACATGGTATAGGGTGTGATGGGAAAGTTAAGACCTTCGTACTTGCGAGGCATGGTCATGCCGTTCATCCCCGCCTTCACCATGGCATCAAGATTGCGCTGTGTGCCACTGGCATACTGCACGCGGTGTCCCTCGTGGTGAGGTCCTTCCTCGTCCACGCCTTCGGCATTCTCGGCAATGGTGGTAGCGGTGATGTCGCCCACGATACCGAGCACACGGTCGTAAGAGTCCATTGCATCCTCGAAATTCTCGGGTGCATAGTCATATTCGTCCTTGTCGCGGAAGTTGCGCTCTTTCAGCTCAACGATACGCTGCATCAAGGGATGGTTGAGCTCAAAGCGGAGCTCTGGTCTGTCAGAATAACAATTTGCCATTGTAGAATTACTTGGAGTTGGCTTTATAATACTTTATCATCTTGGGCACGACTTCCTCGACACTGCCGGTGATTACATAGTCGGCCAATTGGTTGATGGGGGCATTGGGGTCGGTGTTGATGGAAATGACGATACCACTCTCCTTCATACCAGCCACATGCTGGATGGCCCCACTGATGCCGCAGGCAATATAGACCTTCGGACGCACGGTGACACCCGTCTGGCCAATCTGCAAATCATGCTCGCAGAATCCGGCATCAACAGCGGCACGGCTGGCACCCACCTCGCCATGAAGTTCCTTTGCCAATTTACGCAGCAGGTCGAAACCCTCCTTGGAACCCACACCGTAGCCACCGGCCACAACGATAGGCGCCCCCTTCAGGTTGTTCTTCGCCTTCTCCACATGACGCTCCAGCACCTTTACCACAAAGTCGGTCGCATCGACATAGTCGGGCACATGCTCATACACCACCTCGCCCTTATACTCAGGGTCGAGGATTTCAGCCTTCATCACACCCGAACGGACAGTGGCCATCTGGGGCCGGTGCTCCGGATTCACGATAGTGGCCACAATGTTGCCGCCGAAAGCCGGACGAATCTGATAGAGCAGATTCTCATACACCTTGCCGGCACGCTTGTCCTCGTAGGCGCCGATTTCCAAAGCCGTACAGTCGGCGGTGAGTCCGCTCATGTGGGCAGAGCTGACACGCGGCCCCAGGTCGCGACCTATCACGGTGGCTCCCATCAGGCAAATCTGAGGTTGCTCCTCCTCAAAGAGTTTCACGAGAATGCTGGTGTGGGGCTTGGAGGTATAAGGATAGAGCCCCTCAGCATCGAAGACATGAAGTTTGTCGACACCATAGGGGAGAATCTGCTGCTCCACCTGACCTTTGATACCAGTACCTGCCACAACGGCTTCCAACTGCACGCCGAGCTCATTGGCGAGTTTGCGACCCTTCGTCAGCAGTTCGAAACTTACCTCCTCGACGGTCGTCTTATCAATTTCGCAATATACAAATACGTTGTTCATAATCTTGTTGTGCGCTTGTTACGATGTACTCATTTACAGGGGTGTTCCATAAATTAGCTTGAGGCGATTTTTTACCTATCGTGCAGTAGTTTTTTGTTTTTCAAACACGAGCATAGCGTGCTATGTAAGTGTTTAAAAAGCAGAAAGATACTGTGCGAGAGGTGGAAAAGCGGCCAAGCAGACACCCTTTGAAAAAAGATTATATACTAATTTATAGAACACCCCTACAGAACATTCCCTCATCCCTCATCCATCATCCGATGGTATGGCTGTCGAGAAGTTCGACCATCAACTGCTCTATATCAGTGTCGCTTCCTGAAAGCTGCTTGCTCTCCTTCGCCTTGAAAACAATATTCTGCACAGCCTTCACCTTGGTGGGTGAACCTGCCAGGCCACACTGGGCAAGGTCGGCATTGATATCGGCAGCCCCCCACTGTGTGATGGTAATCTTGGCACCTTCACGGTTCTCGGCAGGGGCGGCAGCTTTCTTGAACTTCATGACACGCTTGGCATTCTGCGGACGGCAGGCAGGAGCACTGCCCGTGATGGTGAGCATACAGGGCAAGGGAGCCTGCACCTTCTCCACACCGCCGTCGATGCGACGTGTCACAGTAATCTTACGGCACGACTCGCACACCTCGTCGATGCTCTCCACATAGGTCACCTGGTCGAGGTCGAGCTTCTGTGCTACCTGCGGCCCCACCTGTGCAGTGTCGCCATCAATAGCCTGACGGCCACCGATGATGAGGTCGGGGATACCGATTTTGCGGATGGCCATGGAGATGGCATAACTTGTGGCAAGAGTGTCGGCACCACCCAAGGCACGGTCGGTGAGCAGCACGGCATCGTCGGCACCACGGTAGAGGGCATCGCGAAGCACATCGGCTGCTTTGGGGAGTCCCATCGTCACAACCGTGATGGTGGAACCGGGGAACTGGTCTTTCAGACGGAGTGCCTGCTCCAGAGCATTGAGATCCTCAGGATTAAAGATGGCAGGCAGTGCGCTACGGTTGACGGTACCCTCAGGTGTCATGGCATCGGGCCCCACGTTGCGCGTGTCAGGTACTTGCTTAGCAAGCACAACAATTTTCAAACTCATAAACTAATATTATTCTGTAAGGCGGGTGCTATAATTTCCCACCGTCAAAAAAGATAAATAATTGTGGACTGGATTTCATCCTTCGTTTTCTCGTCATGGAGGAGTTCAAACACGTTTGAACGCTGCCCCAGGCTTCTGCACAAGGCTTCGGCTGACGCTCGGAAATACTTTTCCACAGGAACGTCAGCCGAAGCAAAACAAGGCAACACACCGAAGTATGGCCATGTCCCTATACATTATGCCTCTGCACAGAAGTCGCAACGCACGACGTTGCCGTTCTGCATGACAAACTTCAATTGCTGTTCAGCATCAAACATGATGATATCGGCATCCTTGCCACGCTCCAAAGAGCCCTTGCGGTCGTAGATGCCCATAATCTTGGCAGGCGTCTCGCTAATCATGCGGCAAGCCACCTCCATGGGGAAGCCTGCCATCTGCACAGCCGTGCGCACCAGACGGTCCATCGTGGCGATGCTGCCAGCCAGCGCACTGCGGTCGGCAAGTTTGCAGACACCATCCTCAATGATTTCATTGTCGTTGAACGTACGGGTGGCGTTGCTCCCCGCCACGGCAAGCGAGTCGGTGCAAAGGCACATGTGCTTCACACCCTTGGAATTAAAAATCTGGCGCATCACCACTGGAGGCACGTGAATACCATCGGCTATCACCTCGACGGTGAAATCAGGGATGGCATAGACAGCCTCGACAACACCTGCCACCTTATATTCGCGGTTTTTGTGCAGGCTGCTCATGGCATTGGTGAAATGAGTGGCATGGCGGGCACCGGCCTTATAAGCCATCTCCACATCCTCCGGCGCTCCCGCCGTATGTCCGATGCAGGGGGTACAGCCATGGGCCACACAAGCCTCGATGAACTCTTTGGCACCCGGCAACTCAGGGGCAACGTCCCAACGCTTGATGACACCGCTGGCCAGCAGGCGATTGTAGTCCTCGGGAATGGGAGGAGTGATGCGCTCGGGATTCTGCGCACCAGCCATCTTCGTGGAGAAATACGGCCCCTCGAAGTGCAGACCCATGATGGGACTTCCCGGTTCGGCCATCAGTTTGGTGGCAATCTTTACAGCCGCCTCATACATAGGCACGGTGGAAGTGCTCAGCGTGGGATATATAGCCGTAGTGCCATACTGCATGTGGGTAGCCACAGCCGTACGGAATGCTTCTTCGGAATCTTCCATAAAATCGCGGCCACCGGCACCATGGGTGTGGAGTTCGATACCGCCCGGCACGACATAGCATCCGTGGGCATCGATAATCTCTGCTCCCTCAATAGGGAATGCGGTGTTGGCAACTTCAAGGATTTTGCCGTCTTCTACGACGACACTACCGCCATCCACCCAACCTTGAGGGGTGAGGATGCGGCCGTTTACGATTTGTTTCATGGCAAGAATAAATTTGGGCTTTGACAATACAGCATGCACTCCCGACGGCATAAGCCCTTTCGCGCGCGCACGCGTGTATTATAATATGAGTAGATTTGGTATCAGGAAGTGGCTTCCGGGGGCTGCCGCCCCCGTAGGAGCAGCCTGCATTTCCGTGCTACAGCACCGCACAACAGGCTTGCCAGCCAGCATTTCGCAGCAAAATTACGATATTTTTCAAAAATAACGCGGCAAAGCGCAATAAAAAGGGAAAAAATCAGTTTAATAATTGACATGTCTACTGATTACAACACCATTTGGCACATAAATAGGGCAAAAGCGCATCCTCTTTGCACACTTTTCGCTCTGCTGTGCAGAATACTTATAATTTCAGCCTGCACGGGTGGCTTTTTGACATTCGCAGGCTGCAGCACGGCGGAAAAGAACATCCGTCGTGCAGAAGCGGCATGGGCGATTGGAGAGTATGATGAAGCTGCGGCACAATACAAGCGGGCATACAGCAGAACACCCGCCACAGAAAAGGAGAAACGCGGCAAACTGTCCTTTCTCCTGGGAGAATGCTACCGCCATTACGGCAATTCTGCCCGTGCACTGGGCGCCTATCTTGGGGCTGAGCGATACCAGTTTACCGACACCACTACCCTACTCCGAAAAGGACAGATGCAGCTCCTGCAAGGCGACTACAAGCAGGCAGAGGCAGCCTTCAAGGCATATATGGCACAATTGGAAGCGGCAGACACACTGCCTGCAGAGGAGAAGGACAAAAGCCGCGAGAGCCTGATGGCAATGGCACGGATGGGACTGAAAAGCTGCCAGGAGGGACCGGAACTGAAAGCAAAGGGATCGCTCTACACCGTGAAAGCTGTGGGACAGTTCAACTCCAACCGGTCGGACTATTGCCCTATGCTACTGGGAACTCTGGACGACAAGGATGTGCAGCTCTTCATCACCTCTACACGCAATGCCGCAACGGGCAATGAGACCTCGGGCATCACGGGGATGAAAAACGGCGACATCTTCGTGGTAAGAAAGGACGAGAAAGGAAAATGGAAACAGGTTGAGGCGATTGAAAACGGACCGAACACCGACCTTGACGAGGGAGCACCCTGCTTCTCCAGCGACGGCAAGACGATGTACTTCACCGTTTGTCCCACCAATCCCGACTATCCGCGTATGGCGGAAATACACACCTCCACACGAAGCGATGCCTCATGGGGAAAGGCGGAGGCCATGAAAATCACGGGAGACACGCTCTCATCCTACGCCCATCCCGCCATATCGCCTAATGGCGACTGGCTCTACTTCACCTCCGACATGCCGGGAGGCTATGGCGGGAAAGACCTGTGGCGAGCGGCTTTGTCGGGCGGAAAAGTAAGATACGTGGAAAACCTTGGCCCCGACATCAACACGCCTGGCGATGAATGCTTCCCGGCTTTCCGACCCACAGGCGAACTGTATTTCTCGTCGGACGGACGAGGAGGTATGGGAGGTCTGGACCTCTATTATGCCGTAGAGGACTCCCTGACGAAATCATGGGCTGTGACCCACCTGCCGGCACCGATGAATTCCTTCGGCGATGACTTCGGCATCACCTTCGACGGTCTGCACAACCGAGGATTCTTCTCCTCCTCGCGTTCCACGAAGGGACGAGGATGGGACAAAATCTATGAATTTTCCTATCCTGAAATCCTGCTCACCGTGAAAGGCTATGTCTACGAGCAGGATGGCTACGAACTGCCGGAAGCCACAGTGTATATGGTGGGCAGCGACGGCACGAACCAGAAATTGACGCTGCGAAGCGACGGCACCTTCGACTGGCCTGTGCAGCCTGGCGTGGACTATCTGTTCCTTGCCACTTGCAAGGGGTATCTGAACGTGCCAAACACCCTGCATGCCGACTCCCTGGAAGCAGAATATACCTACGAACTGGATTTCCCCCTGCCTTCCATCTCCATTCCCGTATTGGTGAAAAATGTGTTCTATGCCTTCGATTCGGCGGAGATTACCCCGGAATCCTCAACAGCTTTGGACAAACTGGCAAAACTGCTGGAGGAAAACCCCAACATCACGATTGAGCTGGCGGCACACTGCGACTATCGCGGACGCGATGAATACAACCTCCAACTGTCGCAACGGCGTGCAGAGAGCGTCACTGCCTATTTGGAGGAAAAGGGAATTGACCCCAAACGCCTCACGGCAAAAGGATATGGAGAATCGCAACCTAAAGTGGTGACAGAGAAACTAAAGGAACGCTTTGCCTTCCTGACCGTGGGCGACACGCTGACCGAAAGCTATATCACGGCTTTGGACACTGCCACCCACCAGCCACGCTTCAACACGGAGGAACAGGAAATCTGCAACGCCCTGAACCGCCGTACAGAATTTCGGGTACTGCGCACCACCTACGGACTCTTTGATGCCGAAGGCAACCTGCGACCGGATGCGGTAGTACCACAGAAACCGATTGACCTCAACGACTTTGAGGAGGATACGGGCAATGACGATGCCAGAAAATCGGACAACGATGACGAGATTTATGAATACGAGGAATAAACGTTTCGACATCCCCACGGCACCGTCAAACATCAACCGTCAAACATCAACCACGCAACATAATCACTATCAACCTTATGAAGAATATCATCTTATCATTCACATTCATCCTTTCCTTTTTCTCCCTCCTCCCTGCCGCTGCACAGGATTATGAGAATCCGAAATATCTAAAGGGTGCAGTGCCCACGGAAAACGGCGTAGTGATTTTCTCCGAGACGCAGAGCGTAGAGGGGAAAAGCCGCCAGCAGATTTATACCGCCTTGGAGGCTTACACCAAATCGCTCCTGAAGAGCGAGGTGAGCGGAACACAGTGCCGCATCACGGAACTGACGCCAGAACAGGGCATCATCGCTGCCAGCATAGAAGAGGAACTGACCTTCAAACGCAATGCCTGGGTACATGACTACAGCCGCTTCTTCTATCAACTGGTGTTTGAGGTAAAGGACGGTACTTACACCGCTACCCTGCGCCGCATCCGCTATCTCTACAGCAAGATGGACATGACGGGTGTGGACAATACGATGACGGCCGAGGACTGGATTACCGACAAGGAAGCACTGAACAAAAAGGGCAAACTCAACAAGATAGGCGGCAGAAAATTCCGCTTTGCCACCATCAACCGCAAGGACGAGATTTTTGCCAATGCTCTGAAAGCTGCACAAGCGGCAAAATAAGAAAAGGCATTCAGCCTAACGACTTGACGCAATAGAGGGCAGGACACCGAAATACCTGCGTTTATTCGGTGTACTGCCCTCTATTGCATCCATCCGAGTGGGCGGCAAAGTCCTGATGCAGAGAGTTCTAATGCGTCGAGTCCTGCCCCCACTCATTACAGGGATGTTCTATAAATTAGCTTGAGACAATTTTCTTTCCTATCGCACAGTAGA
>CAMGOT010000021.1 GCA_946060685.1 uncultured Bacteroidales bacterium | reverse complement strand
GTCCTCGGGCGGCTGCGGATAAGAAGGGAAACAAATAGTCCGAAAAATCTTGACAAAAAATTCTTCGGTTTCTTTTGCCTACCTTTCAGGAAGCGGTTGTCTATGTTGTCCCCGTTGTCGTCCATAGAGTCCCCGGACGGCTGCGGATAAGAAGGGAAACAAATAGTCCGAAAAATCTTGACAAAAAATCTTCGGTTTCTTTTGCCTACCTTTCAGGAAGCGGTTGTCTATGTTGTCCCCGTTGTCGTCCATAAAGTCCTCGGGCGGCTGCGGATAAGAAGAGAAACAAATGGTCCGAAAAATCTTGACAAAAAATCTTCGGTTGCCCAGAAGAAGAGTTACGAATCTGAAGCAAATATTTTTCCAGTTTGTTTTCGTTGAACGACGCCATGTTTTTTTTGTAGCAATCTTAATGAAAGCGTGCAAAAAACGGGTGGGTTTGTATCGCCTACCTTACCATATTGGCACAGAGGGTGGTGTGCGCGTTCGATTTGTGGTGCAAAACTTGTGGCGTTTTGAAATATTTCCATAAATTTGCTGCGGATTAAATGGGGCTTTTTTCTGTAAGGTACAGAAAGGAAGACACTTGCGGAGGAAAAGAAGGTGTTTGCACTTCATCGTGTTTCCCGGCATCATCTTCATGCTTCCCCCCTCCCCCTCTCTGACAAAGATTCAGCATCACGATGATCAGAAAATTTGATTTCCTCGTAATTGGTTCCGGAGTGGCCGGAATGAGTTACGCCCTCCAGGCCGCAGCCTCCGGTAAAGGCAAGGTGGCATTGATTTGTAAGACAACCATCGACGAGGCCAATACTGCCAAGGCGCAGGGCGGTGTCTCCAGTGTGACGAACTTTGAGGTCGACACGTTTGAGAAGCATATCGAGGATACGCTGATTGCCGGCGACTTTATCTCCGACCCTGAGGCTGTGGAACAGGTGGTGAAGGGTGGCCCTGACGGTATTCGCCGACTGGTGGAGTGGGGTGTCAACTTCGACAAGAAGGCCGACGGCACCTTCGACCTGCACCGCGAGGGCGGACATTCGGAGTTCAGAATCCTGCACCATGCCGACGACACCGGCTTTGAGATACAGCGCGGACTGATTGAGGCTTGCCGCCGCAACCGCAATATCAAGATTATGGAGAACCATTATGCCGTGGAGGTCATCACCCAGCATCATCTGGGCATTGAGGTGAACCGTCGTACGCCCGACATAGAGTGCTACGGAGCCTATGTGCTCGATCCCGACACGGGGAAGATCGACACCTATCTCTCGCGCGTCACGGTGCTTGCCACCGGTGGTCTGGGTGCGGTGTACAGCACCACTTCCAATCCCAACATCGCCACCGGCGACGGCATAGCGATGGCCTATCGTGCCAAGGCCACGGTGAAGGATATGGAGTTCATACAATTCCATCCCACTGTGCTCTACAATCCCCATGAGACTCATCCTGCCTTCCTGATTACCGAGGCGATGCGCGGCTACGGGGGCATCCTCCGCCTCCCCAATGGGCAGGAGTTCATGCAGAAGTACGACAAGCGCCTCTCGCTCGCCCCACGCGACATCGTGGCACGTGCCATCGACCGCGAGATGAAAATAAACGGCATCGACCACGTTTGCCTCGACGTGACCCATAAGGATGCCGAGGAGACGCGCCGTCATTTCCCCAATATCTATGCCAAATGCCTGAGCATAGGCATTGACATCACGAAGCAGTACATCCCCGTGGTTCCTGCAGCCCATTATCTGTGTGGCGGCGTGAAGGTGGACCTCGATTCCCAAAGTTCCATACATCGCCTCTATGCCATCGGCGAATGTTCGTGTACGGGCCTTCACGGCGGCAACCGTCTGGCCTCGAACAGCCTGATAGAGGCTGTGGTATATGCCGAGAAGGCGGCACAGCACAGCATTGCGCATATCGACGAATATTCCTTCAACGAGCAGGTGCCGGAATGGAACGATGCCGGCACGATGACGAACGAGGAGAAAATCCTCATTGCCCAGGATGCCCGTGAGGTGTGTCAGATTATGTCGAACTATGTGGGCATTGTGCGTTCAGACCTTCGCCTGCACCGTGCCTGGACGCGCCTCGACCTCCTCTATGAAGAGACGGAGGAGCTCTTCAAGCGTGTGAAGGCCACCCCCGACATCTGCGAGCTGCGCAATATGATCAATGTGGGATACCTCATCACGCGGCAGGCGCTGGAGCGCAAGGAGAGCCGCGGACTGCACTATACCATCGACTATCCCAAACACGCCCTTGATGCCTGAGCGTCGTGGCAACACTTTTTTATAGCGGCACACATATTTCTTTTATAAAGACACACATATTTCTTTTATAAAGACACACATAGGGCATGGGCCCGCAACCCTGCCAGAGATTCAGTACATAACAATCCCAAAAAACGTATGTCCGTACAACAGAAAAAAATCAAGGAATTAGTAGAGAAGCGCGCCATTGCCCGTCTGGGAGGCGGCGAAGTAGCCATCGATAAGCAGCATGCCAAGGGCAAGGCCACGGCACGCGAGCGTATCGCCCTTCTTGTCGACGAAGGCTCCTTCGAGGAGATGGACATGTTCAAACTGCACCGCTGCCACGACTTCGGAATGGAGAAGAAGAAATTCTTCGGCGATGGTATCGTATGCGGCAGTGCCACCATCAACGGGCGTCTGACCTACGTATATGCCCAGGACTTTACCGTCAACGGCGGTAGCCTTTCCGAGACCATGGCCGAGAAAATCTGCAAGGTGCAGGATCTGGCGATGAAGATGGGAGCCCCCATCATCGGTCTGAACGATTCCGGCGGTGCCCGCATTCAGGAGGGCGTGAACAGTCTGGCCGGCTTTGCCAATATCTTCCAGCGCAATATCGAGGCTTCGGGAGTGATACCCCAAATCAGCGGTATCTGCGGCCCCTGTGCCGGAGGCAGTGTGTACAGCCCTGCACTTACCGACTTCATCGTCATGCTGGAAAATGTGAGCTACATGTTCCTCACGGGACCGAAGGTGGTGAAGACCGTCACGGGCGAGGATGTGAGCCAGGAGGAACTTGGCGGTGCATCCGTACATGCCAAGAAGAGCGGCGTGTGCCATTTCACCGCACAGAGCGAGGAGGAGTTTGCCGCATTGCTGCGACAGTTGCTCACCTATATTCCCCAGAACAACCGCGAGCGCACACCCCGTGTGGAATGCTCCGACCCCATCGACCGCAAGGCTGACAGTCTGAACGAAATCATCCCCGACAATCCCAACCAGGCCTACGATATGTATGAAGTGATCGGGGCCATCGTCGACAATGGCGAGTTCATGGAAGTGCAGCGCGAATTTGCCCGCAATATCATCGTGGGTTTTGCACGTTTCAACGGTCAGAGCGTGGGTGTCGTGGCCAATCAGCCCAAGGTGTTTGCCGGCGTGCTCGACTGCAACGCTTCGCGCAAGGCAGCCCGCTTCGTGCGTTTCTGCGATGCCTTTAATATCCCCATTGTCAGTCTGGTGGATGTGCCGGGATTCCTTCCCGGTACGGGGCAGGAGTACAATGCCGTCATCAGCCACGGTGCAAAATTGCTCTATGCCTACGGTGAGGCCACAGTGCCCAAGGTCACCGTCACGCTCCGCAAGAGTTATGGCGGAAGCCATATCGTGATGGGCAGCAAGCAGCTCAAGGCCGACCTCAACTACGCCTGGCCCTCGGCAGAGATTGCCGTGATGGGTGCCAGCGGTGCGGTGGCAGTGCTGCAGGCAAAGGCTGCCAAGGCCGCCGAGGACCCCAAGGCATTCCTTGCCGAGAAGGAGAAGGAATACAACGACCTCTTCACCAATCCCTACAAGGCTGCGGAATATGGCTATGTGGACGATGTCATAGAGCCCCGCAACACGCGTCTGCGCATCTGCCGTGCCTTGGCACAACTGGAGACAAAGAGCGAGACGCGTCCGACCAAGAAGCATGGCAACCTGCCCCTCTAATCCCATTTTCCTGCATACATCCATGAAGCAACTCAGATATACTATTGCGGGGAAGGAAGTGCTGATTTCCATCTCCAACAGTGGAAATGTGGCCTCCGTCACCACCGACGGAAGGCAGCTTGAGCCTACTGCCGAGGAAATGGCAGTCTATGCCGGTGTCATTTCGCTGGCCTTGGCACAGTATGAGGTGGAGGAGGTGCATGACGAGGAGACTTCCGTCATCACGCTGAAAGGGGGCAAGACACCCTGGAACGACCCCTCCCGCCAGTTCAACCATACGAAATGAGCAACTCCAATATAGGCTTTCCCAATATCCGCAAATCCAATCTTTTGCAAACCCAATCATCTGCAACCTCAATTAATGAGAACATACAGTTATAATGTCAATGGTGCCCAGTATGATGTGACCATTGAGAGCATTCAGGGCCAGATGGCCAAATTGAGCGTCAACGGCGTTTCGTTTGATGTAGAAATGCTCGGAACTCCCCTCACTGAGGGCCAACTTCCTGCCGTTGAGGCCACCGTTTCCGCTGCTCCTGCTGCAGCTCCCACTGCTGCTCCTTCCGCTCCTGCCGCCGCTCCTGCAAAGGGTGCTGCCGGTGCCGGAACTCCCGTCAAGGCTCCTCTGCCAGGAGTTGTGACCAAGGTGCTTGTCGCCGCCGGCCAGAGCGTGAAAAAGGGCGACACCGTGGTGGTGCTTGAAGCCATGAAGATGGAGAACAACATTACCGCAGAGTGCGACGGCAGCATCACCGGAGTGTGCTGCGCTGCCGGTGACAGCGTCATGGAGGGCACTACGCTCGTGACCATCGGATAAGGTCCTCCTCTCCCCAGCTCTCCTGCGTATACCGCATAGTATATGGAGTGTCCCTTATTCCCCTCCAGAAAGTAATCAGGCAGCAAGAGTAATCAAGGTCTTCTGTGCCCCCTCCCGCGAGAGGCTGCAGAAGGTCTTGATTTGTGCTTTTCGGAATGTCATGGAGGGTGCTGCGCGATGCTCTCCTGTATATTCCCCCTTTCTTGAAACTCACTAACAATACTCGTTAATCACACAACTTAATGAAGCGTTTTCGTCTAATCAACAACGTCGTAGGATGGCTGGTATTTGCAGTCGCTGCCGTCACCTACTGTCTGACCGTCGAGCCCTCGGCCCCCTTTTGGGACTGCCCGGAGTTCACCACGACGGCTGCGCGTCTTGAGGTGGGACATCCGCCAGGCGCACCATTCTTTATGCTTACAGGAAACTTTTTCAGCCATTTTGCAGCCGACTCCACGCAGGTGGCGTATATGGTCAACATCATGTCGGCCATCCTTTCCGCCTTCTGCATCCTTTTCCTTTTCTGGAGCGTCACGCATCTGATGCGCCGCCTCATTGTCGATGACACCGCTACGGAGATTTCCACACGCCAGACGCTGGTGATTATGGCAAGCGGTGTGGCAGCGGCCTTGGCCTACACCTGGAGCGACACCTTCTGGTTCTCCGCCGTGGAGAGCGAGGTGTATGCCTATAGTTCCATGTTCACCGCCCTCGTGTTCTGGCTCATCCTGAAATGGGAGGAATGTGCCGACCAGCCCCGTTCCGACCGCTGGCTCGTGCTCATCTTTTATCTGACGGGTCTGAGCATCGGTGTCCACCTGCTCAATCTCCTCTGCCTCCCCGCCATCGTGCTGGTGTACTATTATAAGCGTTATCCCAATGCCGACCTCAAAGGTTCGCTCCTTGCCCTCGGAGTGTCGGTGGTCCTCGTGGCAGCCGTGCTCTATGGTATCGTGCCTGGTATTGTGAAGGTGGGAGGATGGTTTGAACTGGCCTTTGTCAACGGTATGGGCCTGCCCTTCAACAGCGGCATGGTGTTCTATATCTTTGTGCTGGTGGCAGTGGTGCTGAGCGCTATCTGGGCCACGACGAAGAAGAACCGTCGGCGCATCAATATCCTGTATCTCGCATCCGTGGCACTGCTCGGCATTCCCTTCTATGGCGACGGCTATGTCATGCAGATAAGCGTGGGCATCGTCATCCTTGCTCTGCTCGGCTGGGTGCTGACCATCAAGAACCGCCAGGGCGAATATCTGCTGCGCAAGCGTGTGCTCAACACCTCGCTGCTCTGCATGCTGATGCTGATGATCGGCTATTCTACCTATGCGGTCATCGTGATTCGCTCCACGCAGAACACCCCGATGGACCAGAACTCCCCCGAGGACATCTTCTCGCTCGGCACCTATCTGAATCGTGAGCAGTACGGCTCCCGTCCCCTCTTCTATGGCGAGGCCTACACCTCCCGCCCCATCGACCTCGGTACGGAGACGCGCATACAGCGCCACGAGAACACCCTGGAGGAGCAGAAGGCCAACAAGAAGGACAGCTACGACATCGTGGAGGTGCAGGGCAACTACATCTATCCCCATGCCATGAAGATGCTCTTCCCGCGTATGTACAGCGCTGCACACGAGGGGCTCTACAACCAGTGGCTCGGCGGGGTGGAGACCCGCGAAGTCACCTTCGACTTCGAGCGCGACGGGGAGAAATATGCCGATATTCCCGGAGAGATGCCTACACAGTGGAACAATATCCGCTTCTTCCTCTCCTATCAGGTGAATTTCATGTACTGGCGATATTTCATGTGGAACTTCGCCGGACGCCAGAACGACATTCAGGGTCATGGAGAATATGAGCATGGCAACTGGATTACGGGATTCTCCTTCATCGACAATGCCCTGTATGGCAACCAGGAGAAGTTGCCGCAGGTGCTTCGTGAGAACAAGGGCCACAATGTGTTCTACTGCCTGCCCCTCCTTCTCGGTCTCCTCGGACTCTTCTGGCAGGCTTTCCGCGGCAAGCGCGGCATCCAGCAGTTCTGGATCGTGTTCTTCCTCTTCTTCATGACGGGACTTGCCATCGTGCTCTACCTGAACCAGACCCCGAACCAGCCCCGCGAGCGCGACTATGCCTATGCCGGCTCCTTCTATGCCTTCGCCATGTGGATAGGCTTCGGCGTGGCTGCCCTGGTGGAACTGCCGCAGATGATGGCTGCCTACATCGGGCGCAAGTGGAACCATAGGCTGGATTGGCCCCTCACGGTGTTTGCTGCCGTAGTGGCACTTGCCGTGCCGCTGCAAATGGTCAGCCAGACGTGGGACGACCACGACCGTTCGGGACGTACCACCTGCAGGGATTTCGGAGCGAACTATCTGAATACCCTCGACGAGAAGGGAAATCCCATCATCTTCACCAACGGCGACAACGATACCTTCCCCCTCTGGTATGCCCAGGACACCGAAGGCATACGCACGGATGCCCGCGTCTGCAACCTTTCCTATCTGCAGACCGACTGGTACACCGACCAGATGCGCCGTCCGGCATGGAAGAGTCCGGCACTGCCCATCACGTGGGACCGCTATGAATATGTGGACAATGTGAAAGGCTTCGGACCCGACGGCGACATCAGCCGCGACATCTTCTATGTGCAGAACATGAAAGCCCAGCTCGACGAACTCAAGAAGCAGATAGCCGAAGATCCGTCGCTCGTGGAGAAATACGGCTATGACGATCCCTACGACCTGCGCTTCATCATCGACAATTTTGTGCGCAATCCCGAACTTTCCTTCATTCCCACCGATTCCATCGTGGTTCATGTGGATCCCAAGGCGGTGATAGCTTCGGGAATGATGCTCCCCTATGGCCCCGACAGCATCCCCGACCATTTCAGCATATCGCTGGCCAGCAAGCGTCGCGTCACGAAATCGGAAATGATGGTCTATGAGATGCTTGCACGCCACAACTGGGTGCGTCCGCTCTATATGAGTGTCACCCTCGGCCCGGAGAACTATGCCGGACTGGACAATTACATCGTGCTTGAGGGTCTCGCCTCGCGGGTGACGCCCTTCAACTTCGGCACTGAGGCTGTGGATACGGAAAAGATGTATGACAACGTCATGAAGAAGTTCCGCTTCGGCGGCATCAACCGCGACGGCATCTATCTCGACCAGACCATTATGCGCATGTGTCAGACCCACCGCTCCACGTTCGTGCAACTTGTCGGGGCACTCATCGATGAGGGCAAGACTGACAAGGCCCTCAAGGCACTGGAATACTGCAAGCAGCAGATTCCTTCGAAGAATGTGCCCTATGAGATTCTCTCCGTACGCTACAACTATGATACGGGGCGTTTCTGCCTTCCCACCTACTGGCACAAAGTGGGACGGGATGACGAGGCTGAGCGCGTACTGCTGGAAATCGGAAAGACCAACCTCGAATACTTTGACTGGTACAACGCGCTCTCTTCAAATCGCATCTCCACCTATGGCGCAAACATCGAGCGAAACTTCCTCTATCTCCAGGCTGTCGTCAGCGGACTCCGCGAATGTGGCAGCAAGAAGGCCGAGGTCTACGAGAAGAAAATGATGGCTATCCTTAACACCCGAGCCGGCGAAATCATCCGCAAGCGTTATGAGCAGCGCTATATGCAGAATGCCGGGTATGGCGAAGAGGACTATGGCGAAGAGGACTATGCCGAAGAATAGGCTGCTTATCTCATCCGAAACATGCTGATAGAACAGCCTCCACGCCTGCTCCGTCTGCTTTATCCCCGTGCCCTATGGCGGGTGGAGAATGCGGAGCAGGCCGTTTTTCTCACCTTCGACGACGGTCCGATACCGGAGGTGACGCCTTGGGTGCTTGATGTGCTCGACCATTACGGCGTGCGTGCCACCTTCTTCATGGTGGGCGACAACATCCGAAAGCATCCTGAGGAGTTTCGGGAAGTGGTGCGCCGAGGGCATACCATCGGCAACCATACCTTCCACCACATCTCCGGCCATATCCATGGCGACTATCATTTCACCACCGATGTGGAGGAGTGCCAGCAGATTATTGACCGTGGCATCCGCAGCGTGCTGCCTGATTTCAGGCGTGGCGATGCCGAACTGCCGCTTTTCCGTCCACCCCACGGATGGATGAAACGCAAGCAGTACCATTATGTTGCCGAGCGTTATCGTGTCATCATGTGGGACCTTGTCACGCGCGACTATTCGCGGAATCTCAATGCCAAGGATGTGGTGTGCAATGTGCGTCGCTATGCCCGGAATGGCAGCATCATCACTTTCCACGATTCGCTGAAAAGCATCGGAAAACTCCGTACAGCCCTTCCCGCTGCCATAGAGTGGCTCCGTGCTGAAGGCTATACGTTCCGTACGCTGTGAACGCTTCAAACAGGAATTGTTGAATTTATAATTTACAATTTGCAGTTTACAATTCCTAATTTATAAAACACCCCAAGAAAGAATCGTTGAGGGCGTGCCGCAGGTGTCTCAATGCCTGCAGCACGCCCTCTGTGCTGTGTTTGGTAGGTGGCTTCGGTGCTTACAGGGGTCGATTTTTTTGCTTTTTCCTGTCACAAAACTATATGCTCAAACGTTAATGGAGTATGAGCAAAGAGTCATTGATACGTTCGTTTACTGCAGGCCGTTTGCGATTGTCGCAGATGGCACGGCGTCTGCTTGCCGACTCCGATGATGCGGAAGATGCCTTGCAGGATGCGTTTGTCCGCCTTTGGACACACGCCGATGCGCTGGATATTGGCTCCGATGCCGACCCGCTGGCTACCGCTGCCGTGAGAAACACCTGCATCGACCGTCTTCGCCACAGAAGCCATAGTGGAGTTTGCTATGTGGATATCGACGAGGCCTCCGAATGCTGCGCCGATGATGCCGGACAAGTGGAGGAACAGCGGAGTCGCCTGGAAGTGGTGGAACAAATCATCGATACTCGCCTCACCCCTTTGCAGCGGAGAGTGCTTCGGCTCCATGATGTGGAAGGACGCTCCTACACGGAAATATCGCACATGGAGCATATTTCGGAGCAGGCTCTCAGGCAGCATCTCTCAAGGGCGAGAAAGGCGATAAGGGAATGTTTTAAGGGGTGTTCTATAAATTAGCTTGAGGCGATTTCAAGCAGACACCCTTTGAAAAAAGATTATATACTAATTTATAGAACACCCCTTAAGGATATTCACAAGAGAAAACCATGAAAAAGACTGATTTTACTCCCTATGCGATAAAACATGACAAGGCATTTTGGTTGCGGCTTCAGGAACGCTATTTCGAGGCTGCCACTACGGAAGAGGAAGAGCGGGAGCTGCGCGGATTTGTCGCTGCTACCGATGATGCCGACTTCCGCGAACTTCAGGCCGTGATGGGCTATGTCGGTGCCATGCGCCGCAGGACAAGCGTACGTCGTGCAAGGCGTATGCGTGTCCGGGCATGTGTTGCTGCCGCCATACTGCTTGCGGTGCTGGCACTGCCCTTCGCTTTCCGACAGTCTTCACAGGTCTATGGCGAGGCGTACGTCAGGGGAGAGCGTGTGACGGATGCCCGGCATGTCGAGAGGATGGCACGCCACACCATCAGCGATATGAGCATGGACGATGTTGCCGAGACACAACTCCTGCAGATATTTGAAGGGATAGAGTAAGGTTAATGTACAATTTACAATAGTTATGAGGCATTATATTTTACTGTTGCTCATGGCATTTTGCATGCCCTTCGCCTTGTCAGGTCAGAAACTGCACGTAGACAAGGTGCTCGACGGACGCTATCGCAAGCATCCGCAGACTACGGATGTGGTGTATAGCGGCATTCACCTCTTCGACCTTCCTATAGCATACTACCACAGTCTGACGGTATTCGATGATGCCCAGATGATGGATGCCGTGGCCGATGCTGTGGCAAGCGATGAGCCGCAGGCCGCTGAAAAGGAGGTGACGAGGGTGGGGAAGCACATCTTCTTCTGCTTCCTGCGCATGAAACCCGTCGACGACGAAAGCCGCTTTATTATTTTCAAGGATATGCGCTATGCTCCTTCCGGCAAGAAGAGGCAGGTGACGCTCATCTATATGGAGGGGGAATGCTCATCGGCGCAGATACGGAAAATGTTCAGAACCTCAAAATAATACTTTTCAATTTATAATTTATGATTTACAAATTATAATTGCTACACAGGAAGTTTTTTTCAATTTATAATGTATAATTGCTATGCAGGAAGCGTAAGATGCATTGTGCATTATAAATTGTACATTGTACATTAGAAATTAAAATATAACGTCATTATGAAAACTCGCATCTTGCTTGTGCTGTTTGCACTTCTGTTTGCCTCGGAAGAAGTCCGGGGACAGCATACTTCTGCCGTCGACACGCTTGTCCTCTGCCGTCCCGACACCGTAGTCATCGTCCATTCCGACAGCCTCCTTGCCGTGACGGTCAATGGCCGCAGCGGCGATCCAGACTTTATCTATGAAAATCGTCTGACCGTGGCCGACACTTCGGCAGTCATGACCACCGCATCCGTCAGCGCACCCGAAGCCCTTCGCATGGGGGCAGAAGGCGGCTTTTTCGATTTCGGTGCTGTGGAAGGAAAGCATACCGGATGTGTCAGCCTGCGCTTTCCCGCAGCCTTGGAGGTGGGACTCAGCGTCCCCTTCTCGCGTCCGGAAGGAATGCGCACCATGTTTTTCCGTACCTACGAGTTGGGGATTGACCTCCTCTCGTTCGACTTCACCCCAAGGAGGGGCAACTGGTGGATGACCCTCGCCTTCGCCCTCTCCCTGCATAAATACGAGATGCGGAAACATGCCTTCACCGCCGATGCAGACCATGTGCTTTCCGTCGGCCCCATGCCTGCCGATGCCCACGATGCCCGCAGTGCCATGTTCACGTTCGGGGAGGACATCAAGGTGCTCTGTCATCACAGTATAGGCAGGAGGAGTTCCGTAGCCGCAGGCGTCATGCTCACTTGCTGCACTCCCAGGTTCGGCAATGTGTGCAGCACGGTATGGGAGGATGCCGACGGCAAGCAGCATTCGGAGACCCACCGCATCACGCCTCGTCGCGTGGTTCCCTCATTTCGTGTGGAGTGTCTGCCCGTCCGCTTTATGAAGTTCTATCTCAATATAGCCCCATGGTCGCCCTTCAAGTCGGGGAAGGGATTGCAGTATGGCACCCTCTCTTTCGGTATAGGCATGGGATTCTGATGTCTTGCCCATGGGGGGATGGGGCGGTCGGCCTAACGTTTGCCTCTGCCTTCGTAGTCGCGGTAGGCTGTCTGCAGGTAAGCCTTGGCTTTAAGGGCACGGCGGCGGGTGCCGGGAATGTCGGTACTGTCGGAGTTCCAGGAGGCTATGGCATCGAGCGTGTGGAGGTCGGTGACGGTAAAGCCCGTTTCGTCGATGAAGGTGAAGCCCTCGGCCCAGGAATGCTGCGCGCAGGGATGAGTATAAGTTTGCGAGGTGACGTCGCGCGAGAAGCGGAAGTTAGCATGGTCGATACCCAGCTGCCCCAGCAGGGTGGCAGCAATGTCGGTCTGGTTGCAGAAGCCATGGATGCGACGCGGAGAGCGGATGGCACCTCCTGTCCATATCAGCGGGATATGATAGCGGGCAGGCCGCACTTCGCTGATGGCATCGGGCCATGCTATACCATGGTCGGCCACGAGGATGACCACGGTGCTGTCCCATAGCGGACTGGCCTTCAGTTCTGCGAGGTAAGACTCGATGCAATGGTCGAGATAGGCGAAGGAATTGGCTATCTTTCCCTTTTTCAGCATACGCCGGTAAGGCACTTCCCATGGTTCATGGCTGGAAAGGGTGAGGAAGGTGATGAAACGGCGGGAGGACGGCGGAAGGGGCGCGGTGGTCAGTCTTGTCAGGCAGGCAAAGGTGAGATGGTCCGTCACGCCCCATTCGTGTGTATGCCGCTGCTCGTCAGGAAAATCCGTATCGCCCCACACATGCTCATATCCCGTCTGGCGAAGATAGGAAGCCATGCGGGTGAAGTCGCGGTCGCCACCATAGAGAAAGTCGGTGGAGAATCCTTTGCGTTGCAGGCTGGCGGCGATGCCGGGAAGCGTCGCACAGCGTTCGGCATGACGCATGATGCTGAGGTCGGGAAAGGCAGGATAGCCGCTGAGGATGCTCACCAGTCCGCGGTCGGTGCGGAAGGAGTTGGCATAGCATTCTTCGAAGCATACGGCCTCCTCGCACAGCCTGTTGAGGCAGGGTGTGAGTTCCGGAGTGTTTCCGCACACTCCGCTCACGAGTGTTCCGCCCATGCCCTCCATGACAATCAGCACAATCTGCCTGCAGCGGTCTGTCAGCAGGGAGTCGGTCGGGAGGATTTCCGACCGTGTGTTATAGTTCATGGCGGCAAAAAGGCTGTCGGCCTGGGCATCGGGCATAAAGGAGTCGGGACTGATGCCGCGTGCGGTGCTGCCCACGGAGGCGAAGAAGGAGAACATGGGATTTACGGCAGCGTGGTTGAACACCTGTCGGGTGCTGTAGTAGGCGGTGGCGACGCTGATGGGCTCGTCCTCCGAGGGCGTGGCCCACAGTCGGTGTATGCCCCTTACACACAGTGCGAGCATGGCAAAGGCCAGCAGGCCACCACCGATGAAAAAGCCTGCCAGAGAAGGCGAAAGGGGGCTGCGGCGAGCCGTAGAGAGCGGACCTCGCAGGGCAAGGAAGCGGAGTGGGAGAAAGAAGATGCAGAATACGATGCCCACGATGGCGGCATAGCCCAGGAGAAAACCTGTGGAGACGCTGCTGGTGACTCCTCGTGGCGAGTCGAGATACACCAGTACGGTGGAATCCAGTTTGATGTCCCAAAAAGGATAGAGGGCGGCATCCGACACCAGAACGATGGCAGAAACGAGGGCAACGACGACGATGTAGCCATGGAGCAGCCCGCGCCCCACGGCTGCCGGGCGGGGAGAAGGATGGTGGGTACCGAATATTCCCAGAATGCCCCGGATATAAAAGAAAGCGAGGAGTGGCAGGGTAAGGATGGCGGCTACGCAGAGGTCGAGGGGAATGCCGTGGAGGACGACATCGACAAAGTCTGCCCCGACGGCTCCCTGTCCCAGCGTACCCGTGTAGAGCATGAAGAACGGGCGTGCCAGGGCATAAAGCACGGTGAGAGTGAGAAAGAACAGAAGGGAGAAGAACATGGTGAAGAGCTGTGGTGAAATGCTGTGGTGAAATGTTGTGGTGAAGAACTGTTTTCTGGGTATTCCGTAATAAATCGTTTTCACGGATGCCACGGATTTTTTTGGGGGGATGAAACCATTCTTTCCGTCCTCCTGCGGACGAGGGCGAAAAAGCAGATGAGGTATCGGGGAGAGTGTACAGCCTCCCGATACCTCATTTGCCTATATCTCATTGCCTATATCTCATTGTCTATACCTCATAATGCCTGCATATCGTTCAGACGTTTGTAATAGCCATTGATTTCGAGGAGATGCTCGTGAGTGCCGCGCTCTACGATGCGTCCCTCGTGCAGCACGATGATTTCGTCGGCATGGCGTATAGTGGAAAGACGGTGGGCGATGGCGATGGTGGTGCGCTGTTTCATAAGCCGTTCCAGAGCATCCTGCACAAGCCGTTCCGATTCCGTGTCGAGGGCGGAGGTGGCCTCGTCGAGAATGAGGATATCAGGATTTTTCAGGATGGCACGGGCTATGCTGATACGTTGCCGCTGTCCGCCGGACAGACGGCAGCCGCGGTCGCCCACGAAGGTGTCGTAGCCTTCTTCCGATGCCATGATGAAATCGTGGGCATTGGCAATCTTTGCCGCCTCGACCACACGTTCCTGTAGGCTGCGTCGCTCCTCATCGTTTTGCGGTTCGGGCACGCCGAAGGCGATATTGTTGAAGAAGGAATCGTTGAAGAGTATGGCCTCCTGGTTCACATTGCCGATGAGGCTGCGGAGGTCGGCAATCTTCACGTTCCTGACATCGCAGCCGTCGATGGTGATGCTTCCGCCACTCACATCATGATAGCGTGGCACGAGGTCGACGAGTGTGGACTTTCCGCTGCCGCTCTGTCCCACGATGGCAATGGTCTGCCCCTTGCGCACTTTGAAACTTACGCCGTGGAGCACGGGGAAGGTGTTCTCGCCCGAAGTGTAGGCAAACTGCACGTTGTTGAAGGCTATCTCCTCGTTCAGACGGCTCAGGCCGACCGGTTGCTCCGGCTCTGCGATGGGGTTGGGCGCATCTAGAATCCTGTTGATGCGCTGCATGGAAGCCATGCCTTTGGGGATGGCATAGGATGCCTTGGAGAAGTCCTTGAGCGGCTGGATGATGCTGTAGAGGATGACCATGTAGAAGATGAAGGTCGGGGCATCGATGGGGCTGGAGTCGGAGAAGATGAGAGTTCCGCCATACCAGAGAACAAGAACGATGAGGCAGGTGCCGAGAAATTCGCTTACGGGATGCGCGGAAGCCTGCCTCGTGGCTACACGTCCGCTGATTCTGCGGTAGGTGCTGACGGTTTCGTCAAAGCGGCTGCACATGCGCCCCTCAGCCGTGAAAGCCTTGATGATGCGCATGCCACCCAGTGTCTCCTCCAGTTGCGACATCGTTTCGCTCCATTTTTCCTGAGCCTCCAGGCTACGCTGCTTCAGGCGTCGGCCTATCTTTCCCATCGCTGTGCCGAGCAGGGGCAGGACGATGATGGTGAAGAGTGTGAGCTCCCAACTGATATAGATGAGTACGCCGAAATAGCAAACGATGAGAATCGGGTTTTTTACAATCATCTCCAGACTTCCCGTGATGGAGTTTTCCACCTCGCCCACATCGCCGCTCATTCTGGCGATGATGTCGCCCTTGCGCTCTTCGCTGAAGAAGGAGAGGGGCAGCGAAGTGATTTTGCGATAGACCGCCGAGCGGATGTCGCGCACGATGCCCGTGCGGAGGGGCACCATCATTGCCACGGAGGCAAAGTAGCAACTGGTCTTGAGCAGGGTGGCAAAAGCCAGGAAGGCACCGATGCTGAGGAGTGTGGCGGAAGGTCCCCATTGCGCCATGAGAACGGTGGTGTAGTAGTAGAGGTTGTTGATGATGATATCCTTCATTCCGATGCCTGCAGCATCCCAGGGAATGAAATCATACTGCTGCTGGTCGATTCCGAAAAGCAGCTGGAGCATGGGGATAATGCTGATGAAGGAAAACACATTGAGCAGGGCACTGAGGACATTGAATATCAGACCTCCGAAAAGATAGGCCTTGTACGGGGCGACATATTGCCGCATCATGCGGAGAAATTCGTTCATGGCGTGGTGTATATAATCTTCTGATATGGCGTGGATGAGAGAGGGGGGAATCTATTTTCGTCCGAAGTCGGCAGGAATCTCGCCCATACGGTCGGTTTCCCATTTGTGGATGGGTACCCGGAAGGTGTGTGTTCTGAGCCAGCGTTCAGCCCGTTCGATGAGTCGGTAGAGCTCCTCGGTATCGGGTGTGCGTTCCAGTGTGGTCTTTGCCTTCATGTTGCGCACCCATGCCCGGGCGGTGATGGAATCGGTGTAGATATCCATGATGCAGGCTTTCTGCTCCAGTAGTGCCAAGGCATGCACCACGGCGAGAAACTCGCCGATATTGTTTGTGCCGAACACCGGGCCATAGTGGAAAATCTCGCGGCCTGTGGACTTTCCGTCGTAGAGCAGGATGCCGCGATATTCCATCGGGCCGGGATTTCCCGAGCAGGCAGCATCGACGGCTAAGGCATAATGGGGATATTCTTTCATGTGAGGGGGGATAATGAGGGGAAAGGCGAGGAGGGAGATGAACCCAAAAGGCGGCCACACCCTCCACCATGATTATATGGGTTCTGCGCTGCGTAGAGTCGCTTTGGAGTGGGTGTGGCCGCCTGTAAAACGCAAGGCGTGATGATGCTGACTACATTCTTTCGGGCATTTCAATGCCGAGGATGCCCATGCCGAGACGTACCACCTTGGCAACGTTTGCGCTGAGCACCAGCCGGAAGTCGCGCTTGGCTGCATCCTCTTCGCTCAGGATGGAGAAGTCGTGGTAGAACTGGTTGTATTCCTTTACAAGATCGTAGCAATAGTTGGCAATCACTGAAGGGCTGTAGTCCTGTCCGGCAGTGCGTACCACATCGGCAAACTCTGCCACGCGCTGAATCAGTTCCTCCTCCTTTGTACTGAGATTCACCTCGGAGGGCAGGAGGGCGGGAATGCTGATGCCCTTTTCGGCAGCCTTGCGGAGGATGCTGCGAATGCGGGCGTAGGTGTATTGGATGAAGGGGCCGGTGTTGCCGTTGAAGTCGATGGACTCCTCGGGATTGAAGAGCATGTTCTTGCGGGCATCCACCTTGAGCAGGAAGTATTTCAGGGCACCCATGCCGACGATGCGGGCCACCTCCTGCTTCTCCTCTTCCGTCATGTCGGTCTTTTTGCCGCTTTCGTCCATCGTCATGCGGGCCTGTGCCACCATGCCTGCCACAAGGTCGTCGGCATCCACGACGGTGCCCTCGCGGCTCTTCATCTTGCCGTTGGGCAGTTCCACCATACCATAGGAGAAGTGTACGAGACTCTTGCCCCATTCAAAGCCCAGTTTGTCGAGGAGGATGGAGAGCACCTGGAAATGATAGTTCTGCTCATTCCCCACCACATAAATCATCTTGTCGATGGGGAAATCCTGAAAGCGGAGCTTCGCCGTGCCGATGTCCTGGGTCATATAGACACTGGTGCCATCGCTGCGGAGGAGGAGCTTCTCGTCCAGCCCGTCGGTGGTGAGGTCGGCCCATACGGAATTGTCGGGGCGGCGATAGAAGATGCCTTTGGCAAGACCTTCCTCCACTTTCTCCTTGCCTTCGAGATAGGTGTCGGACTCGTAGTAGATTTTGTCGAAACTAACACCCAAGGCCTTGTAGGTTTCGTCGAATCCGGCATACACCCATTCGTTCATCTTGCGCCAGAGAGCGCGCACTTCTGGGTCGTTCTGCTCCCATTTCACCAGCATGTCGTGAGCCTCCACAATGAGCGGAGCCTCGTTCTTTGCGCGTGTGGTGGCAGTTTCCTCGTCGATGCCTTCTTCTTTCATGAGCCGCTCTTTCAGTTCGCACACTTCCTGGCGGTAGTGCTTGTCGAATGCCACATAGTAGTCGCCGATGAGGTGATCGCCCTTTTTGCCGCTGCTTTGCGGCGTTTCGCCGTTGCCCCATTTCAGCCAAGCCAGCATGGACTTGCAGATGTGTATGCCGCGGTCGTTGACGATGTTGGTCTTCACCACACGGTTGCCGTTTGCTTCGGCAATCTGTGCCACTGCCCATCCGAGCAGGTTGTTGCGCACGTGTCCGAGATGGAGCGGCTTGTTCGTGTTGGGCGAACTGTATTCTATCATGACGAGGGGACTGCTCTCTGTAGGATGGATGAGGCCGTAGTGATTGTCGGCATCCACCTCTGCCAGAAGTTGCAGCCATTTTGCAGGTGCAATGGTCATATTGAGGAATCCCTTCACCACGTTGTAGCCTGTCAGCAGTTCCGTATGCTGCAACATCCATTCTGCGATGTCGCGTCCGGTGTCCTCCGGCTTCTTGCGGCTGATACGCAGGAAGGGGAAGGTGACGAGTGTGAGGTGGCCCTCAAATTCAGGGCGTGTCTTCTGGACTTGTACTTGCTGTGCGCTGACTTCCGCGCCGTAGAGGGCACTGATGGCCTGGATGGCGGCTTCTGTGATAAGAGATGCTATGTTCATGGTTGGTGTGGTTTGCTGTGGGTTAGGCTCTGTTGCAAAAATATACGGTATGACTGAGACCGTAGGGTAAAAGAGGGTGTGTGTGCTGTAGCTGGCTGCAAAGTGGGAGGGAATATCGGCGGTTTGCTTCCCCTTCCGAGAGTCACGGATTCCCTAATCGCCGCAAAATTAAGAATTTATTCAGGATGCGGCAAGGGCGGTGGAGATTTTACTTCCACTCGTAGGTGACGATAAGCGGATAATGGTCGCTCCATGTGGCACAGTGGTCGATGCGTGCCTGTATGGGTTCGAGATGGTCGGTGAAGAACTGGTGGTCGATGCGCACCAAAATGGCATCGCTCGTGAAACTCCATCCTGGCCCGTTGCCTACCATGCGGAAGGCATCGTTGAGCGGAATGCGCTTCATGCGCTGGCAGGCATAGGATATGGGGGTGTCGTTGAAATCGCCGCAGGCTATGATGGGAGTCCCTGCTGGCTGGCTGCTGATAAAATCGGCGATTTCATCAGCCATGTGAGCGCGTGTGGCAGCGGAGTGCGCCACCTTTCCCATAATCGCCCGTGCCTGCCTGAAGGAGGTCTTTTCTGGAGTCTGAAGTTGCCGGGATTCATCGACAATCTTCTTGTAGCGCTCGCGGTCGGACTTGGAGAGGAAATTGGTTTTCAGGTGGGTGTTCACGATAATCATCTCCCCCTCGTTCTTCGGATACCTGAGCCAGAATGCTACGGCCGCATTTTGCCCGTCCTGCGTAAGGGTCTGGTGTCGGAGCAAGGCATATTTTGACCATATCTGCAGGGTGGTGGTACTGTCGATGGTGGCATGGTAGGGATAGTTCTGCTCGAAGCGTTCGTTCAGCGATTGCCATTTCTCCAGTTTTGCGCAGCCTTCCTGGAATACGATGATGTCTGGCGCAGCATCGAGGATGTAGAGCAGAAATTCGCGTTTGTCCTCTTCCTCCTGTATGGAATTGAGATTGTTGAGATTATAGTTCATGATGCGCAGGGCATTCTTTCCGGGTGTGCGTGCCTCGCGGAAGGTGTTGATGGGGCAGTAGCTGCGCGTGCTGCCAAAACTCAGAGCGATGCCGACGATGGTAATCCAGCATACTCGCGGGGCGAAGATGATGGAAAGCACACCGATACACACCGTGCCTGCCAGGGCTATGGGGAATGCCAGACCGAGGACGGAAGCTACGAGAAAGCGCTCAGGGCTGATATAGACACTGGCGGCACACGTCCAGAGCAGGATGACGGAGATGGTGGAGAAGGCGGCAAACATGGAGTCGGTGAGTGTGCGCAGCAGTCCGCGCTTGGACTCGCCCGTATTGCCTCTTGGAGTTTTTGCCATCAAGAAATCATAGTTGGTGGGTTCTATAAATTCCCACCGTTAAAAGGATTGATAATTTTGGATTAACGTTTTGCCATCTTTTGGGTGCTTTTCGGCCCTGATTGCAAGTTAAATCGGTCACGTAGCCCCGCTACGCTCCCTCTTTGACTTACAATCAGGTCTCGAAAATAACTCCAAAATCTGACAAAGCGAATTTATAGAACCCACCAATTTACTGCTGTTCAGGGAGCGTTATTTGTTGGTGAAGAGTTCGCGTTTTTCCTCTTCCGTCAGTGAGTCGTAGCCCGACCTTCTCACCTTGTCGAGAATCTGATTGATGCGTTCCTGCTGCTTGCGGTTCTTTTCCTGCTGCTTTTTGGCATTGTATTCGTAGTCCTGATTGTTGTAGTGAGTGTCTTTGCGGTGTTTTTTCTTGCCGATTCCCAAAGCAGTTCCCAGATGCCTTACGCCCTCTTCCAGTGCTGCCCCGAAGTTCTGGAAAGCATTGCTGATGCGCTGCATGACTCCCACGGAGTGCTGGCTGTTTTGGCGGGCATAATCATCCCATCCTGTGAATCTCGGGCGTCGTGCCTCGCGAATCCAGTGGCGCAGGAGGAGGAAGCCGAAGAGCATACCTCCGAGATGTGCGAAGTGGGCAATATTGCTGTCGGAACTGAAGGCGGAGAGCAGTTCGATGACGGCATAGCCAATGACGAAATACTTTGCCTTGAGTGGTATGGGCGGAAAGAGGAGCATGATGCGCTCGTTGGGATAGAGCATGCCAAAGGCGAGAAGGATGCCATAGCATGCCCCGGAGGCTCCGATGGTGGTCCAGAGGTTCAGATAGTCGGCCATGGGGCGGAGCATTCCGTTGATGTTCACATAGTCATATTGGCTCATGCCGTTGAGGAGATAATCGGCGGTTTGCCAGAGTTCCTGACACAATCCGGCACCGACACCACAGACAAAGTAGTAGAGGATAAAGCGTTTCTGCGACATGCTTTGCTCGATGATGCGTCCGAACATCCAGAGTGAGAACATATTGAGCAGGACATGGCTCCATGAGCCGTGGAGAAACATATAGGTGACGAGTTGCCAGATGCGGAAATCCTCGGCAAGGTAGAAATGGAGTCCGAAGGTCTGCACCAGGATGTCATTGCCGGCACGCTGCTGCAGCACCAGCTGCACCATGAAGATGATGATGTTGATGAAGAGCAGATTACGGGTTACGGGGGGAATGTTCTTGAGCATAGTTTTAGGGGGCTAAAGCATATTTTTTCATCTTTATCGTAAGCCTGTGCGCCCTGTATGCAGAGCACAAATGGTGTTTGCAACAGTTTTTTGCAGGATTTTGGGGCGCAGGGTGATAAAACGAACTAAGTCGGACCCGGTTGTGAACCAGGCCAGACTTAGCTTTAAGGTCGGGGCCGCCTTATAGTCGAGATGCGGCCTTTTGGTGGTACTTCCAGGGGCAGCCTTTCCGCTTTTTCAGGCGGCGAAATGGTCGTGGAAGAGCAGGAGGTTTTGCAGGTAGTAGCAGATGATGCCTGCCACATAGCCCACGAAAGCCACCCACGTGATTTTCTTCAGATACCATCCGAAGGTGATGTGTTCCATACCCATTACGGTGACTCCGGCTGCGGAGCCGATGATCAGCATGCTCCCTCCCACTCCGGCGCAGTAGGCCAGAAGCTGCCAGAAGATGCCATCCTTGGCAAAGTCGGCAAGCATGGGGTTGGCTGCCACCATTTCCGGCGTGGAGATGGCATACATCTTCATGGCTCCTGCCACGAGCGGCACATTGTCCACAATGCTGCTCAGTATGCCGATGATACCCGTGACGGTGTAGTGCTGCAGGGCACCGATGCTTGCGGTGGACTTGTCGAGCCATACCCCAAGCTCATGGAGCACGCCGATTTCCGCCAGCACGCCCACTGCCATCAGGATGCCGAGGAAGAAGAGTATGGTGGTGATGTCGATGCGTGAGAGCATCGTCGTCACGCGTTTGGCCATCGTGTCGTGTTCGTCACGGTCACGATAGAACACATCGGTCACTACCCAAAGGATGGCCAGCACGCAGAGAATTCCTACGAAGGGGGGCAGACTCGTCACGGTGTGGAACACGGGCACAAGGCAGAGGCCTCCCACGCCGATGCCGAAGACGATGCGGCGGCGGTTGCGTGCCACATCGGTCGTGGCCACATCCGAGTATTTCTTTGCCACCTCATGGCGTCCGCTGAGGCTGTATTGCAGGATGAAGCAGGGTACGATGAAGCTGACGAAGGAGGGGATGATGATTTCGCAGATGACGCCGAGGGCAGAAATCATCTTGCCGTTCCAGAGCATGATGGTGGTCACATCCCCGATGGGTGAGAATGCACCTCCCGAATTGGCAGCGATGATGACTATGGCAGCATAAATGAGGCGGTCTTCGCGACTGTCGACCAGTTTTCGCAGAATCATGATCATGACGATGGATGTGGTCAGATTGTCGAGCACGGCACTCAGGATAGCGGTCATGAATGCCATGCGCCAGAGCAGTTTGCGCTTTGACTGGCATTTGATGGTGTCGCGCACGAAGTTGAAGCCCCCGTGCTGATCAACGATTTCTACAATCGTCATGGCACCCATAAGGAAAAACAGTGTGGTGCCCGCCTCGCCCAGATTGCGCTCAATGGCATGGGTAAGTTCAACGTGGTCTACGAAACCTCCGAGGGAGAATGACACCCAGCAGCCCACGCACATCAGGAGTGCAAGGGCGGCCTTGTTGACTTTCAGCAGGTTTTCGAAGGCAATGCACACGTAGCCAACGACGAAAATGGAGATAATCAGTGTGGTCATCATAGCATGCGTACAAATGAGTTGGTTGAGAGGTTAAAGATGAGTGGTTTTAAAATGTGTGGTTAAGGAATGGACAGCATCAGGATGCTTGCTGAATGCTATTTTGCGTAAGGTCGTTTCTTTGTTTGTACTTTTCTGTTCGCCGCTTTTTTCCTTCGTCTTCGTGCGCGCGTACTTTATTCTATGCACATGCGCGCGGGCAAACCATATAGCGGCCATGTGGCATTCTGGCCATTGCCGCTCCTGGTGTGCGGTGCTCCTGCCGGGAATCGAACCCGGATCTAATCTTTAGGAGAGACTTATTCTAT
>CAMGOT010000020.1 GCA_946060685.1 uncultured Bacteroidales bacterium | reverse complement strand
AAGCATAATAACACTTCCTAAATGAATAAAAAACTAATTTATAGAACATCCCTGTAAATACTCCTATATATAATACGCGCGCGGGGGAAACCGTACAAACAGACTGGCACTCCCCCTATCCCCCAAACAATGCTACGGCTAAACCGCCATGACGGAATGCCTGACAAAACATGATAACAACTTCCCGAAATCAATGAACAAGATATTCCCTTTTATTCTCAGCATCGTCCTGACCTCGACGATCATATCGTGCATGGGCAGCAGCAATGCCATGTCTAACGGAGGCGAGGTGACCGGACAACGGTCGTCGTCAGTGATGGAGCCCCAGCCCTTTGGAATGGTCGAGGTGAAACGCGGATTCCTCAAGGTGGGAATCAGCGACCAGGACTCGCTATGGGGCAATGTAGTGCCGGAGAAGGAAATCTCCGTAGACGGTTTCTGGATGGACCAGACCGAAGTGACCAACTCCATGTACCGACAGTTTGTGGAATGGGTGCGCGACAGCATCATCCGCGAGCGGCTGGCCGACCCTTCGTTTGGCGGTGACGAGACTTTCAAGATTGAAGTCGACAAATACGGCGACCCTGTGACACCACATCTGAACTGGAACAAGGCCATACCCTGGAGAAAACCTACGGACGAACAGCGGAGTGCCATCGAAAGCGTATACACCTACCACCCTATCGATGGCACAAAGATGCTTGATGCCACACAGCTCAATTTCCGCTATGAAATCTTCGACTATGAGAAGGCGGCACTGAGGAAGTACCGCCTGAACCCGTCGGAGAGAAATCTGAACACCGACGTCGAGGTCGACCCGGAGGCTGTAGTGATGATCAGCAAGGACACGGCCTACATCGATGAAGAGGGACGCATCATTCGCGAGACCATCAACCGTCCGCTCTCATCGCTCTATGATTTCGTCAACACATACATCGTTCCCGTATACCCCGACACCACCTGCTGGGTCAACGATTTTCCCAACGCACACAATGAGGTGTATATGAAGAACTATTTCTCCGCACCTGCCTACAACGACTATCCCGTGGTTGGAGTGACGTGGGAGCAGGCTCAGGCTTTCTGCGCATGGCGCACGGAATATCTGCTGCGCGGACTGGGTGCCCAGGCGCGCTACGTGCAGCGCTACCGCCTGCCTTCTGAAATCGAATGGGAGTATGCAGCACGCGGAGTGAACGGCAACCCCTACCCTTGGGAGGGAGAAGCCTCAACCAGCGACAAGGGCTGCTTCCTGGCCAACTTCAAACCTGACCGAGGAAACTATACAGAGGACGGAAACCTCATTACATCAAAGGTGGGCATCTATGGAGCCAACAGCAACGGACTCTTCGATATGGCGGGCAATGTGGCGGAATGGACCAACACGGTGTATACTGAGGCCGGAGTGGTATCCATGTCGGATGTTAACCCGGAACTGCGCTACGATGCCGCTCTTGAGGATCCCTATTTCCTAAAGCGCAAGAGCGTGCGCGGAGGCTCATGGAAAGATCCCATCTCGCTCATACGCTCTGCATGGCGCAGCTATGAGTACCAGAACCAGCCCCGCTCCTTCATCGGTTTCCGCTGCGTGCGCTCTAAGGCGGCATCCACCAGCAATACTGCCACACAACGATCCGGAAAGAAAAAATAGCGTCAGTCTTCCTGAAAGATGGCGCAGAGGATATGGAACGGAGAACACTGGGATTCTGGCATGAAAAGAGCCTCTGCCGCTGCGAATCTGTCGCAGGGAAGGTCTGTCCTCCCGTCATCATTTTAGCATCCACAACAAGAACTCTCACACACATCACATACGCTTATGCCCAAGCTTAATTTCGTGACCAAGATGCAGCACTGGATGGACAGTGTGCCCGGTCAGACCTTCTTGAACTATGCCTATTCCTGGGGAGCCTCGGTGGTCATCCTTGGTGCCCTGTTCAAACTCACCCACCTGCCGGGTGGCAACCTCATGCTCTTTCTCGGAATGGGCACTGAGGCTTTCGTGTTTTTCCTTGCAGCCTTCGACCGCCCCTTCGACAAGACCTCCGTGGGCAAGGAACTCCCTGACGATTTCGAGAGTGAAGACGAGATAGCTCGCGCCGAGGCAAAACTGCAAGGTGGAACAGCCATCGGCGGTGGTGTCGTCAGCGGTGGTAGTGTCATCAGCGGTGGTGGTGTCGTCGGTGGAGGTGTCGTCGGTGGCACATCCATTGTTGCAGGCGAAGCAGGAGGCGGCAATGCTGCCGAGGGCTTCACTGCCGGCACTGGAAGCATGGCGGAAGGTCCTGCTGTGGTATCGGGTGGTGTCATCGTGATGGGTGGCGGCACAATAGCGCAGCAGCCCGTCGGACAAACTGTGGCATCGGCACAGCCCGGAGCATCTACGCCAGCACGCACAGATGCCGCCACAGATGCAGAGACCGACCCCATACAGCAAGCGCTCAACGAATTCTACGATACCCCGGAGGGGGAGGAAAGTGTGGAGCGTCAGGCCGACAAACTGGCTACCATCATCCGCCTTGCCAACGATGAGTTGCTGCGCAGGGCACAGGCGGTATTGTCGCCGGAAATGGAGGCTGCCACCAAGGACTATATCGAGAAACTTCAATCGCTGAACGACACTTTAGCAAAGGTAGACGAACAGAGCGCACGGCTCACACGCGACTCGCAAGAAATGGAGAATCTCAACCGCACCCTCATCGGCATCAACAAGGTCTACGACCTGCACTTCGCCAGCATCAGCCGCCAGGTGACCACCATCGAGGATATCAACGAGCAGACCCGACAACTGGCTGCAAAAATCGAAGAGGTCAACAATATCTATACACGTATGATGCAGCAACTGGCAGTCATGACAAACCCTATGGGACATGCCGCTCCCCCTGCCAACAACACCGAGGAATAGCTGCCTGGGGCTTGAACGCTTAGACCACTACTCAAACTAACACGAATTTACGGGAGGTTCTATGCCCCTTGAATGAACCACGATTTTACCGATTTATGTGATGTTCTATAAATAAGGGGTGAGCAATCAATTAGTAAACTATATTTTATTCAAGGCTCGTCAGCTTGGCTTCGCCTTGCTCTGTCGCGACAAGGGAAAGTATGAATACATTCACTCTCAAGTTTTCTTGAATGGTCGAGACGCCAAGGATGAAGGCAAAGCCAAACTAATTTTAGTCCCCCTTTATAGCACACTCCCATTAAATATATACCTTTAATATGGCAATAAAGAAAAACCCGGTCTCCCCACGCCAAAAGATGATCAACCTGATGTACGTCGTGTTGACCGCCATGCTGGCGCTGAACGTATCGACCGATGTGCTGAAAGGCCTGGCAGTCGTCAGCGACAGCCTGGAGCGCAGCACATCGAATGCCGAAAAGGAGAACCTTGCCATCTATGAGGACTTCCAGCAGCAGTTGAAGGCCAACCCCACAAAAGTAGGACCATGGTTTGCCAAGGCCCGCGAAGTGAAGGCAGCTTCTGATTCTCTTTGCAATTATGCCGATGTGCTGAAATGGGCCATCGCACGCGAGGCCGACGGAAAAGAGGGAAACCCGATGGCACTGGAGAATAAGGATGACCTCAACGCCTCTGATGCCGTCATGCTGAATGGCCCGAAGAAACATGGCCGCCGACTCTTTGAAGAGGTCAACAAATACCGGGAGTTTATCCTGAAGTATATCAACGACCCGCGGCAGCGCACCATCATTGCCTCAAACCTCTCTACCGAAGTGCCCAAGACGGCCGAGAACCGCGACAAGAAATGGCAGGAATATATGTTTGAGACCATGCCTGCCATTGCAGCCGTCACCATGCTTTCCAAACTGCAGAGCGATGTCCGCAAGGCAGAGAGCGAAGTGCTCCGCAGCCTCATTGCCAATATCGATGTCAAGGATATCCGCGTGAACGAACTGGGGGCTTACTGCTTGCCGGAACAGACCACACTCTTTCCCGGCGATGAGTTTAAAAGCCACATCTTCATGGCCGCCGTCGACACCACGCAGCGCCCGGAGATATATGTCAATGGCAAAAAGATTTCACCCGACGGCACATACAATTTCCGCGTAGGCTCTCCTGGAGAATACGATTTCACAGGATATATCATGATGCCGAATGCCGCCGGCGAGATCATCCGCCGCGATTTCAAGCAGCACTATAATGTAATAGCACCCCCCACGGGTGCCACTGTGGCTGCCGATTTGATGAACGTGCTGTATGCCGGATATGACAACCCTGTCTCCGTCAGCGCATCGGGGGTCAGCAGCGACAAGATTAGCGTCAGCATGGAGGGAGGAGCACTCACGGCTAAAGGCGACGGACATTATGTGGCACGCCCCGAAAAGGTTGGACACGATGTCACGTTCAACATCATGGGTGTGGTCAACGGAAAGTCACAGCCCATGGGCAATTTCTCCTTCAAGGTGCGCAAATTGCCCGACCCCACAGCCTACATTCAGGTGGGCGATGATATGTTCCGGGGCGGACGCATCGCAAAAGGCAATATCATCGGAGCGAAATCACTCGGCGCTGCCATTGATGACGGTCTGCTCAACATCCCCTTCCGCGTGCTCTCCTTTGAATGTGTATTCTTCGACCGCGTTGGCAACGTGCGTCCGGAGAAATCTTCAGGACCGAACTTCACCGATGCCCAGCGCGAACTGATGCGCACACTCAACAAGGGCAAGCGCTTCTACATCAGTTCCGTGCGCGCCATCGGTCCCGACGGCATAGAACGCACGCTGCCAGGAGCACTTGAGGTCATTATCAACTGATGAGGTCCATATCCATCTCAAAGCCTTGTCACCTCACCGTGGCTTCCACGACAAAGCCATCCCAAAACGAACCCCACTTCCATCAAGCAAACAATGAAACCATACCGATTGTTCCTTCTCGCCCTGCTCCTTGGCACCATCACCGCCTCTGCACAGATGCCGGCACGACGCACGATGAACGCCAAGAAAAGCCAGACTGAGGCTGTCAGTTCGGAGACACGTCCGGAACTGCCCACGGCACGCGAACGCAATGCCGCAAAGGCTGCCGATGACGACCAGCCTGACAAGAAGCCTGCCATCACTCCGACCAAGACCGCTGCAAAAACGCCCGTACGGCCACAGTCACGGAAAGCGTCCACAGCAGCGGCAGGCACGGCAAACTTCACCAGGGAGTTCCCTACTGCAGCAGCTGTGCCTGAAGATGCGGCATGGCGACGCGATATCTACCGCAGTATCGACCTCACCAAAGAGGCTAACGCCGTTCTCTACTATCCTGTGGTCCCCACGGGAGGAAGGCAGAACCTCTTCGTCTACCTCTTCCGCCAGATTCTGCGCGGAAACATCAAGGCCTACGAATATACCCTTGACGCCAACGAGCACTTCGACGAGGCGCACGTGCTGAAGGGCAAGAAAATCATGGACACCTACAATATCTACTATGAGAACAACGATGGTAAGATTCGTGTCAATGATGCCGACCTTCCTTCTGAGGATGTCAAACTCTATTTCGTGAAGGAAAGCGTGTGCTATGACCAGCACACGGCCTCGTTCCGCACAAAAGTCACCGCCATTTGCCCCGTCATGGTGAGTGGCATGAGCGAGTTTGGAGAGGAAGACAGCCAGCGCATTCCGCTTTTCTGGGTGAACTATGAGGAGGCGGCTCCTTATCTCGCAAAACTGTCCCTTATGGGTTCGAGCATCAACAATGCCTCCGTCATCAGTGCTGACGACTATTTCACAATGAACCGCTATCAGGGCGATATCTATAAGACCACCAACCTGCAAGACCGCATCATCGCACAGTATGCCGAAGATGAGGTGAGCCAGGCGAAAGAACGCAAACGCATAGAATCCGAACTCATGCGATTTGAGGACCAGGTATGGGGACATGCCCGTGACTCCGTGCGCAATGTGTTCGGACAGGTGGTGACCGACTCTACAGGAAATGTCATCACACGGGATGCTGAGGGACGCCTGATTGACGGGCAGGGCCGACGCATCGCCTTTGCTGTAGCTGACAGCGTTGCGGTGGCATCGCCCGAGAACCTCAAACCTGAAGCTCGCATGGTGGCCGTGCTCGTCAATGAACGGGGATATGCCGTAAACGAAAAGGGCGAACCGCTCCTCGACCATGAAGGAAAGCCCATCCAGATCACCTACGACTATCCTAATCCTGAGGGCGTGGAGGCTCCAAATGTCAAGGAAAGCGAGAAGGCAACGAAAAAGTCGACCGCCACTTCACGCCGCACTACCGGCAGCGTGTCACGGCGTCCCGCTTCTTCCGCATCCTCAAAGTCTTCGGCCAAGACTCCCACCAAGTCGTCGACTGCCACGAAGACCACGAAGGCTCCCAAAACCTCCAAGCCTGCCAAGAGCAAGACTTCATCGTCCAAGTCGGGCACTCTCTCCGTACGCCGCGACCGTCATTGATTTCCCCGAGCATTTCTCCACAAGTTTGACAAAAAACATGGCATCAACAAATATAGCCACACTGCTTCCCCTGGCAGTCCAGGCTGCTATCCAGGCCGGCGAGGCCATCATGGAAGTCTACAATGCCCCACAGGCTGAGTGGGAAGTAGAGCACAAGGCTGACAATAGCCCGCTCACCCTTGCTGACCGTCGCAGCCATGAGGTCATCGCACAGGCCCTTGCCGCAACAAAGATTCCTTTGCTCAGCGAAGAGGGCAGCAGGATTCCGTATGCGGAACGTCGGGCTTGGAGCGAACTCTGGATCGTTGATCCGCTTGACGGCACCAAGGAGTTCATCAAGCGCAATGGTGAATTTACCGTCAATATTGCCCTTGTCCGTGACGGAAATCCACTGATGGGCATCATCTTTGTCCCCGTCACACGCATGCTCTATGTCGGCAGTCCTGACGGAGCATGGCGAACAGAGGTGCCGCAGGGGGTATATGCCCTCCCCCACCTCTGTCCCACTCCTATCCATGCCCATCTTCGTTCCCGGCCTGCCGTTGTGGCCAGCCGTTCCCACCTGAATGCCGATACCGAAACCTTCATCCACAACCTCGAACAGCTGCACCCTGAGGGAATTGATGTGGTGAGCGCAGGCTCAAGCCTTAAATTCTGCTTGGTGGCAGAGGGAAAAGCCGACTACTATCCGCGTTTTGCTCCCACTATGGAGTGGGACACCGCTGCCGGCCATGCCGTCTGTCAGGCGGCAGGTGCCATTGTACGCCAAGCCAACGGTGAGCCTCTGTGCTATAACCGTCAGGACCTGCTCAATCCCTATTTCCTCGTGAAGGCGGCAGAATAATGCCGCCACCGATTCCCCCTCCCCCTTTATAGGCTATGCGCATGAGTATGTGCATAGCCCTTCTTACAGAACTTTTGGAAAACACATATCACCATGATGTCAGCTTCAGCCATATTCACCACCATCGTTGTCATCATCCTGCTCATAGCATTGATGAAGGAAATGATGCGTCCCGGACTGATTCTTTTTTCGGGAGCCGTCATCTTTCTCTGCGTTGGCATTATCAGTCCGAAAGAATTGCTTGAGGGTTTCTCAAACAAAGGCATGATCACCGTCGCCCTTCTGTTTCTGGTCAGCGAGGGTGTACGCCGCAGCGGACTGCTGGAGCAGTTGTTCAGCCGGCTGTTGCCTGAAGGGCATTCCACTATCGAGCGTGTACAAATCCGCTTGCTGCCCATCATCGCGGCACTCTCGGCTTTCCTCAACAACACGCCGATGGTCGTCATCTTCGGGCCTATGATCAAGCGCTGGGCAGAGCGGCATCAACTTTCTCCGACAAAATTCCTGATTCCCTTAAGCTTTGCCACCATTCTGGGTGGTATGTGTACCCTCATCGGTACTTCCACCAATCTTGTCGTCCATGGTATGGCTCTCGAAGAATCGGCCGTAAATCCTGCCGTACGCGGACTGACGATGTTTGAATTGGGAAAAGTGGGCATCTTCATCGCCATCTTCGGACTCCTGTATATTTTTGTCACCACGCGCTGGCTGCTGCCCGAACGCCGCACCTCAGAATCCACCACCTCCACCCTTAGCGGTGAGGGCGACCGTTTCTATCGCGTCGACGTTGTTCTCGGACCTCGCTTTCCTGCCATTGGCAAGAAAATCCGCGACTACAACTTCCAGCAAAAATATGGTGCTTCCGTCTTTGAACTGCACAGAGGCGGCGTATGCTATGTCATCCACGACCTCCGCAAGGAGATTTACCAGGAAGGCGACAGGCTGGTGCTTCTCGCCGATGACAGTTTTATGGAAAACTGGGGCGACTCGTCTTTTTTCCTGATGGTCGATGCCTCAAAACCGCAGAAAGAAAATGCTTTGGGGCGCAACAAGCGTTGGCTCACCGTCATTCTGCTCTTCCTCATGATTCTGGGAGCCGCCATTGGTGAACTTCCTGCCACCCGCGTATGGGCAGAAACTCATTTTGGCATGAAGTTCGATATGTTCTTCTGGGTTTGCATCGTCACCGTCATCATGGCATGGCTGAATATCTTCAATGCCAGAAAATACACCAAATACTTCTCCTGGGATGTACTCATCACCATTGCCATGGCCTTTGCCATCTCCAAGGCTATGCAGAATTCCGGCATGGCCGATGCCATCGCTGCCTGGGCTGTCGACATGAGCCATAATGGCAGCCCCTATCTGCTTCTGGCGCTCGTCTTTGTACTTTGCAGCATCTTCACCGAACTGATGACGAACAATGCGGCCGCTGCACTGATATTCCCCATATCCATCAGTGTCGCCACGCATCTTCATGTAAGTCCCATGCCGTTCATCGTCGTCATCTGCATCGCTGCGTCATGCAGTTTCTGCACGCCTATCGGCTATCAGACCAACCTCATCGTGCAGGGTCTCGGCGGCTACCGGTTTGCCGACTTTATCAAAATTGGCCTGCCTCTCAACATCCTCTGCCTCATCCTCAGTGTATGGCTTGTCCCCCTCTTCTGGCCTTTCTGAACGGCAAGGAAGAAAAAGGGCAATTTGCAGGAGGAGAAACACGACAAGCAGGACAACTCAGACAACAAAGGAAACAGGAAAAAAGTTATCCCTCCCCTGTTGTCACTGTTGTCGTGAAATTAAAACAAAAGGGAATCTGTTTCCACACAAAAGATGGCTAACCCGACATTATTGTTAACCCTAAATTATAGAAAAGCATGAAATTACGCTACTCCCTACTTGCGCTGTCAGCAGCTCTTACGCTGCAGGCAAGCGCACAAAGCGTGCCGACACATGAAATGTACGTCGACTTCGGTTATGTAGGTCTGGAGAAAATGATGGCTGTCTTGCCTACATGGGAGCCTGGAAAGGCTTCCGGTATGGCCAGCGAGAAGGGCGAGGACTATACCGACGACAATTTCTTCATCTCGCGCGTGCCACTGAAAGACCGCTTCTCGCGTCCTTCGCAGCAGGCCAACACTGACCTCGTACCCGGCGAGAATGCCAAAAACCTCTGCTGGTGGGCACCCATTGGTGAACTCACCAAGAAATGGGGACCATTGCCACGATGGAATTTCGACGGCGACAATTTCAATATGTGGCAGTACATCAACATTCATGGAAACTGGTCTAACTCCTGGTGGCGTGTGCCCGGTTCGTTCAATGATGTTGCTCACAAAAACGGTGTACGCACAGGATGCCTCCTCTTCATCGACTGGGGAGCTTCCGTCACCAACACGGAGGGAAACATCGGAAAATACCTCTACCAACTCTCGTCGAAAAGTGGCGGCAAGTATAAATATGCCGAAAAATTCATTGAATACCTGCGCTATTATGGCATCGACGGCATAGGCTTCAACCCCGAGGGAACTTGGCAGGGAACACTGCAGACCCAGGTGAAGGGCTTCCTTGCTGAATGCCATCGTGTGGCAGAAGCCAAAGGCTGGCCCTTCCACGTGGACTGGTATGCCTTTGTCAACAATTCCGGACGTCTCACCGACAGTGGCAGCGCGCTGACCTCCGACTGCGACACCTGGTTCATGGAGAAATCCACGGGAACTCCCGTCACCGATGTCTATATGCTCAACTACAACTGGACGGAGACAGGTCTCAACACCTCTGTGGAGACAGCAAAGGCTGCCGGAGGCAACACCTTCGATGTCTATGCCGGCTTCGACCAGCAGGGACGTGGCTACGGACGCTACGGCAATGCGGGATGGACCACGCTCATGAAGTATCCCGTCAGCATCTGCGTATGGGGAGCCCACGACCGCAGCCAGCTTTATACCTCCAGCACGGAAGGGGGAACTTCCGACAAAGCCATCCAGAGTGAATACCAGACCAAGCAGGAGATGCTCTTCACCGGTGGCACACGCAATGTGCTCAACCGTCCGAAGATTACCGACGAAAATGTCATCGCCAGCTACTCTTCGCTTGCCAAGTGGCACGGCTATAGCACTGCGGTCATCGAGCAGAGTACGCTCGACGAACTGCCTTTCGTCACACGCTTTAACCTTGGAAACGGTGCCATGTTCAACAATGAGGGCGTGACCACCAATCCACACAAATGGTACAACCTGGGTATGCAGGACCTCCTCCCCACCTGGCGATGGTGGGTTGACGATGGCGATGGAAAGACTCCTGCCGATGATGCTATCCAGCTGGACTTCACCTTCGATGATGCCTGGTTCGGAGGCTCTTGCCTGAAGGTGCATGGGGCCACCACGCGCTCTGACGTCCGCCTCTTCGAAACCAAGTGGGAGGTTTCATCCACCGACGATGCCTTTGCACTCACCTATAAGCCGACCTCTGCAGAAGGCACCATGCAGCTCATGGTCAGCAAGGAGGGGGCCGAGAATACCTTCAAGTATATCGACCTCAAGCCCGAGGGCAATGTAGAGCCGGGCGAATGGAACCATGTGCAGTTGAAGGCTGCCGACCTCGGTCTTGCCGCTGGCGATGTGGTGGCATGCGTAGGTCTCTCCTTCCAAAATACTCCTGCCAACTTCAATACCCTGCTCGGCGAGATGAGCTATGTTCCCGCCAATTTCAACGAGGAACCTGTACAGCCTGTCATCACCCATACGGAAATCATGAAGCGCTATTACAACCGCACTGATTTCAAGGTGGTATTCGACCTTCCTTTCTCCGGCACTCGTCCGGCAGAATATGAAGGACGTCCCATCTATAATGAGGAGGTAGGTGCATGGTACTATGAAATCTGGGTCCGTCAGGGCGACACGGAGACGCTGGTTGCCACTACCACATCATGGGCCCACTATGTTGTGGAAGCTCCCCTCACCGGTCCGGAAAGCACCTATCAGATTGGTGTGCGCACCGTGGGCCGCGATGGAAAGACCAAGAGTCCCATCACCTGGAGCAAGCAGATGGAGAGCGAGCTGGCCATTATCGATGATATCAATGTCGACAAGCCGGTCATCAAGCCGGGCGAGACTTTCACCATCGGTTTTGAGGATCCCAACCATCTCCCTGCCGACATACGCATTCTCGACAATATGACGGGCGAAGAGAAGGCCAGTGCCAAGCAGGTACTGAAGTTCACCGCAAGCCTCCCCACAGTGGGAAGCTACGATGTGGAGGTGACCACGGCCAACGGCACGGATATACACCGCGACATCATCCTCGTCTCCAAGGAAGAGACAGGACGCATGCCTGAGGTGAACGGCATCACCCAGTTGTCCGATGTTGTCCGTGCAGGCGATTCTGCCGACTTCCGCGCCGAGGTTAGCACGGGCGACACCTTCGATGGCAAGGAATGCTCCGTCAGCCGCTCGCTGTATATGCAAAGCCCCTACCAGTTCACTGTGGGTGGCGACATCCTCACGGCTACAGAATACCAGAACGTTTCCTACGGTCTTTGGTTCAAGGTGCAGGAATTCAGCCACCAGAGCCTCGGTACGCTCCTGATGACCAAGGTGAACCGCAATTATGGCGGCACATGGACGGAGAGCGTATGGGGCGAGATGTGGACGGCCATACGTCCTGCTGGTTATGGCAAGGGAAGCAATCTCAAGCGCGACAATGCCGACAATGAGATTTCCGTCAGCATCCATGGTCCTCTTGCCGGTACCTACAACTATGAGCACAATAATGATGTCGACCTCCTCACCGACGGCTATTCTCTCCGTCCTGGAGTATGGTATCATGCCTGTGTAGTCTGCAGCGGCCGCAACATCACCCTCTATCTCAATGGCAAACCTGTAGCAAAAGCCGTCAGCCGCGGTGCCGACCCGCACTATTGGAAGGGAGCTCCCTTCTATGTCGGTGGCTCCATGACGAACCTCGCATCCTTCACCGGATGGATCGACGAGGTGCAGATATGGAACAAAGCTCTTTCCGACGATGAGGTTCGCGAAGCCATGAACGGCTATGCTCCCGACAAGGTTCCTGATGCCCTGCGCGGCTACTTCACCTTCGAGGACCAGGGTACCGACAATGATGGCTACATCTACTTCCCCAACATCGGAAAGGCTACTGCAGTCAGCGGCGGCTATATGACATCACGCCGCGACGAGGGCAGCAAGGTGGTCGACGACAAGCAGAACCAGTTGACCACGGCACTTGGAACACCGGCACTTACAGGTAGTTTCCCCGTAGTCTACAACGGTACCACGTGGGAAGGCAATTTCCTCGTACAGTCGAATGCGGCTGACCGCACTTCTCTCATATTCCGTGCCGACGGCGACCAGCCCGTCACCTTGACGGCCACCAACAGTTGGGGCTCCACCTCCAAGACCGTCAATGTGAAGGTCAGCGAGCCTGCCGATGGCATCACCACCGTAGAGAATGCTCTCCCGCAGAATTCCATCACCTACGACCTCCAAGGCCGCCGCGTACAGCAAGCCCGACAGGGAATGTACATCGTGAATGGCAAGAAGGTCATCAAGTAAGTAACGGGGGCTGAGGCACAAGCCAAAACCCTTGAAAACCAAGATGGGCCGGAAAGCCCGGATATCCGAAGCACCCGATTCACGCTAATTCCTCGGAATATCCAGGCTTGCCGGCCCATCCTCTTCAATACCCGGAAAAACAGCCTGATTGCTGCATAAAATGCAAAGCGAGATAGCAAAACCAACCAGCAAACATCAAAATCACAAAAGTTTTTTGCCTTTCGCTTGCTGCATTCCATAATTTGCCCTAACTTTGCACTCGCAATCCGGGAGCAAATGCTTCTGAAGAGCAAAAACCTCCATAATGATTCGGGGTGTGGCGCAGTTGGTTAGCGTACGCGTCTGGGGGGCGTGTGGTCGCTGGTTCGAGTCCAGTCACCCCGACATCAAAACTTAAAGCACTGAGTATCCAAAAGATATTCAGTGCTTTTTTGTATATCCATCCCTTGCTCGTAAGGCGGGCTACATTTTTATTCGCTACGGCAGACTTCCGAGTAAGCATCCATGTAAATACACATTGTGGCTGCTATCATTCTGTCGCACCTTTACGCCCGCAATTGTGGCATCCTCTAATAGCATGAGTGCTTGCTGTGACTCTTCGCCATATTCTATTGACGTGCCTTTCCGAGGCAAAAGTACGGGCAGTCCGGTCGTTGTTGGCTTCTTCATTTGAAAGTATTCTTGTATCAAATAACATCAGAACCGGTCGGCAGGCAACATACGAAAGTGTCGCTTGCATGCCGATTATTTGGCCATTGCCGTCAGGCCTTCTACCAGTCGAAGGCAGACATAGAGAAAGAGGTTCCTTTGTATCATTGACGGAAAACAGCGAGCAGTGTTCTTTCAAGAAACTCATCTTCTTCATGAATGGACTTTTGACAACATGCTATACAACTCGGCAAACTTCTTTTCAAGCATCTCCTCGTCTGCCGTCTTCTCCTCTTCCGTGCGGTGGAGGTATCGCTGGACATTAGCCTGCGCACGCTCCTCGAATCGCCGAGCCACTTCACCAGTCAACACTGGTATGGACGCTATCGGTAGTGCCATACCTTTAATTATTTTACTTAACTTCCGCTGGGTTCAAATAGATTGTGTTTCAGAAGTACCGTTACTTCTGAAACACAATCTATTTGAACCCAGCGAAAATTGAATTACTTACTTACGCAGGATGCGCTGCGTGCCTTTTCCATCCTTTACGATGTAGATGCCATGAGGCTGGCCATCGAGAGAGGGAATGCGCACACCCACACCGCCGAGATTATAAATGGCGGCAGCAGAATCATCGGTGACAGCATCGGTGGTGACTTGCCGGATGGCAGTGTCGTCGTTGCTGGCTCCTATGAAGGAGAGATATTGCGTGTAGGTGCCGCTTGAAGGACAATAGTATTCGGAGATGGTACCCGGACCACAGGAACCGTTGCCGAGTCCGCGCTGCATATAGTCGAAAGTGGCGAAGATCTCATCCTGACGCTCCAGTTCCCAGTTGTGCGTCACAGCCTTGAGGAACTGGCTCTGGTCGTAATGTGAGAGAGAGAAATTCGTGCCCTCCTCGCTCTTGATGCGAATGCACTGGCCAGTGGAAGGATTGCAAAGCTCAATGAGGCGGGTGTCCATGCGGTTGCCGTTGCTTTGGGGATGGATATAAGGCTGATAAAGGTCATCGACGGTAGTCTCAAAGCATCCCATATAGGCAGCATCGCAGCGGTCGATATAGTTCTCCAGCGGACCACGGCCATAATAAGTGACCTCTTCGAAGCCTGCCGGGAATTTCATGTCGATACCGATACGTCGCAGACCGTTTGCCACGGGAGTATAGGAAATCTTCATCTGTAATTCACCGGTGTTCAAGAGGGTGTACACGATGTTGTAGTTGCACTGCTCATCGGTGACGGTAGCGCGGAAGGCCGCTTTCGTGCCAGCGGCAGAGAGTGATGGTTTGAGCAGCGTGGTGGAAGTAATGCCAGCGGTGGTGTTGCCAAAGACGTGGCCGCCATAGGGCGACTCGTTCTCTATCCAGCGAATGTTGGAATAGATGGGCTGATTGATGGGTGTCTGGTCGGCCAGGATATTCACGCCATTGCTCACAAATTCCTTGAGGAAGCCATCGTCGCCAACGACGAGCCGCACGCGCTCGCCGGCAATAGTATAGGTCTTTTCCGCCCCGTTGCGTGTGATGCTGAGGGTGGAGGACTCCGCATCTTCAGCCGGTTCAGGCTCAGCCGCAGCCTCAATCTGTATCTGCTCGGTAGCGATGGCATAGCCCTCGGGAGCATAGGATGCCGCCTCCTTCAGGCGCAGCTCCAGATTCACGTAGCCATCGGCATCCGTCAGGCAAGCGTCGGGAATAGGCACTACGACGGAAGCCCCGGGTGCCGTTTCGGGCAATTCCATCTCTCCTTCAGAAAGCACACGGCCGCCTTTGAGGCCTTCAAAGTGCAGGGTGCAGAGCTCGTCGAGATGGGTGAAGTTCAGTTTGCTGGTAACAACCACGCCCTTTCCGTCCTCTGCGAGCTTCATGCTGGCAGGCTGATAGATTTTCTTCACTTCCGAGAGTTTCGGAGTCCATGCACGGTCGGGGGTGATGATACCGTTGTTCAGGAAGTTGCCTTGGTGAGGTCCAGGCATATCATAGCCCGACACATAGCGTGGGAAACCGTTCTCTGAGAGTACGGGGTCAAGCTGCTCAGGGTCATATCCCACTCCTGGCACGAGCATGCTGTGGGGAATGACGGCAGGATCGCATACCGACTGGTCGACCCAGTCCCAGATGCAGCCGCCCACACCCATTGCGCTGCCTTCTATGATGTCCCAGTATTCGCGGAGATTGCCTACACCATTGCCCATGGCATGGGCATATTCGCACATGAAATAGGGAATGGCGCGATAGTTGCCGGTGGCACTGCCCGACACCTCGTCGAGACTGGGGTACATGTGGGAATGCAGGTCAGTATAGTTTGCCCATCCTCGTGTGGCACCTTCATAGTGTACGGGCCGGCTGTCGAGTTCCTTGCAGCGATTGTAGGTGGCATTGAGGTTCTGGCCCGTTCCGCTTTCATTGCCCAGACTCCAGAAGATGATGGAAGGATGATTGCGGTGGCCATAGACCATACGCTCCGTACGGTCGATGTACTGCGGTTGCCACGAGACATCGTTCGACATGCCCAGGCCGTCGTTCCAGTTTTTATGGCATTCCACATCCGCCTCGTCCATCACATAAAGTCCATAATAGTCGAACATGGCATACATCTTCGGCTGACGCGGATAGTGAGAGGTACGCACGGTATTGACATTGGCCTGCTTCATCATCAGTATGTCCTTGAGCATGGTCTCGATGTCGATGGAACGTCCGAGGAGAGGATGCGTGTCCTGCGTGTTCACTCCACGGAAATATACGCGCTGCCCGTTGATGTAGACCAGACTGTTCTTGATGGCTACATTGCGGAATCCGAATTTGGTCTGGAAAGCCATCTCCTCGGTGCCTTCCTCCGACTTCTGGCTGAAGACGAGGGTATAGAGCACGGGATTCTCCGCATTCCAAAGCTGAAGGTCGGTGAGGGTGGAAGTAGTGAACTTGACAGTCTTGCTGGTCTCGCCTTCGGTCATCGTGAAAGTTTGCGACCAGGATTTGATTTCTTCGCCGTCAGGCGCTAGGAGTGTGATATCGACGGTCTTTGTGGCAGGCTTGCCGTCGCGGTTGTCCATCTCCATCTCGAAAGTCATCTTTCCGCGCTTATAGTTTGCCTGAGCCGTGAGCGAGGAGGCCACATAATGGTCGCGCAGGAAGGTGCGTGGCGTGGCGTAGAGATACACATCGCGGTGCAGTCCGCTCATGTGCCACATGTCCTGCCCTTCGAGATAGGAGCCGTCGGTCCAGCGAATCACCTGAACGCTGACATTGTTCCTGCCCTCGCGTACATAGTCGGAGATGTCGAATTCTGCATCATTGTTGCCACCCTGAGTATAACCTACTTCCTTGCCGTTCACCCATACGAAGGCTCCCGAGTAGAGGCCGTCGAAATGCAGGAATACACGCTGCTTCTCCCAACCCTCCGGCAAGGTGAAGTCCCTGCGGTAGGATCCCACGGGGTTGTCGCCCACATTGCTCACTTTATTGCGAATGAAAGGAGGGTTGTCGGCAAAGGCATATTCCACATTAAGATACATCATCTTGTCATAGCCGAACATCTCCCAGCATCCCGGCACGTGGATGTCATCCCAGGCTTCAGGGTTGACCTCATCGCCGTAGAACTCCTCCTGCGGCCGCTCATCGGTGTTGTCGGCAAAGAGGAATTTCCAGGTTCCGCACAGGGAAAGGTAGGAGGCGTTATGCTGAGGCGTAATCCATGGACGTGCAAAAGTCTCGGCATCGGCCTTCAGGGATGGAGTGTCGGGATAGGGGATGAAGGAGGCATGTGCCTTTTCCTTGTTGATGCCAAAGATAGCCTGGTTCTCCCAAATGTTGTCGCTCGTTTCAGCCGTGGGGGGCACCACTTTTTCCGGGTCAATCTCCTTGAACTGCCACTGGCTGCTGGCCGATGATGTGTCGTCGGTCATCATGACCACCCCATCCTGCACGCCGATGCACCGCGAACGGGCATTATAACTGCCGTTCTGCGGCTTTTCATTGTTATAGATGAGGCATATGTCGGCATCCACATCGGTCGGGCTGATATAAAAACGCTGGTTGGCACCGCTGCCTCCCGTGGAATAGTCCCACTGCAGCAGGAGTCCGCCACCATAGGGATTCTGGTCGAGAGCCTTTTCGCAATAGGGGTTGACGAGGTAAAACACGCCATTGGAATAGCGCCGGGCCTCCCACACCTGTCCCCATTTCGTTTCGTTCTCGGTGACAAGCGTGATGTACTGGTTGTTGTCGTTGAATTCCTTGTTTGTCATGGTTTTCCCCGTTGCAACATTCACAATGTGATAGTACGTGCCATCGGTGATTTCTGCACCTGCCGACAGCGAGAACAGTCCGAGCAGGATGGCGGAAAAAAGGGTTTTGATTTTCTTTTTCATAGTCGTTGTTTAAGGTGTTCTGCCACGAGGGAGAGAGTGGCTGTAAGAATGTGCAATGAAGAATTGGGCGTTGAAGGACTTCCCGGCTTAGTCCGACGGAGCATCGGACAGCAGACGCCGCGTGAGGAGGTGTACGGGATACCACACGCTGATGAAGCCGATGACGACGGAGGTGACGAACACCACCAGCACATCAACAAGATGCACCGCCACGGGATAGGCATCGATGATGAACCCCTGGCCGTTGCCCATACGGATGATTCCGAAATACTGCTGCAAATAGCAGAGCAGCACGCCGATGCCGATGCCGATGGCACCGCCGAAGATGCTGATCAGCCGTCCTTCAGTCATGAAGACGGAACGTATGCGGCCTGTGGTCATACCCAGATGCTGCAGCGTACGCACATCATCACGCTTTTCGATGATGAGCATAGAGAGCGAGGAAATGATATTGAAGCACGCCACGAGAATGATGAATGTGAGGAAGAGATAGGCCACAAGCTTCTCGATGTTCATGATATTGAACACTTCTGCCTGCTGCTCCATACGGTCCTTTACGGCAAAGCGCCCATCGGCCATCTTGCGCAGTTCTGACTTCACGCGGTCGGCATCAGCATCGGGTTTCACCTTTATTTCAAGCGATGAGATGCGTCCCTCCTTCTCAAACAGGCCTTGGGCAAAATCGAGAGAGGTGAGCATGAGGTGCTCATCGTATTTCCGCTGGTTCACATCGAACACCACGCCCGGACTCTGGATATCTTCTACCGAGAACGATTCGATGGGATTGGCAAGATTGATGCGCTCTCCTCCGCGCGGTGCGCAGATTTGCAAAGTGCCATAGTTCGCCCCGCCCATCTGTGCGGCAAGTCCGATGCCGGGAATACCATAATACACCTCGCCGCTCTGCAGGCGATAGGTTCCTTCGCCGTACAGGATATCGCGGATGCCCGTCACATGTTCAAAATCCTTGTCCACACCCTTGACGGTGATGACGAGAGGATGCCCCTTGAAGAGGAAGAGCGCATGGTCCTCCAGGCATTCCGAAGCATACTGCACTCCCTCATGTCTTTTCATCAGCCGTATGGCAGCATCATCGGCCTCGAATGTCTTCCCGTGAAGGGCGGTCACCTGCAGTTCCGGATCGAAACTGCAATAGAGTGTGGCAATGAGGTCGTGAAAGCCGTTGAAGACGGAAAGGATACACACCATGGCTGCTGTGGCGATGGCAATGCCCGCCGCAGCGATACCGCTAATGATGTTGATGGCGTTATGGCTCTTCTTGGAGAAGAGATAGCGCCGTGCGATGAAAAAGGGAAGGTGCATAGGCTGCGGCTCCTATTTCTTGAGCAATTCGTCGATATGCTCCAGATAGTCCATCGAATCGTCGATGAAGAATCTCAGTTCCGGGATGATGCGCAATTGATAGCGCACCCGTGTGCCAAGTTCATAGCGTATTTTGGAGCATTGGGCATTGATGGCATTCAGGATGCTCTCGGCCCTCTCGGAAGGGAATACGCTGATGTAGGCGCGGCATACGCTCATATCAGGACTGATATAGGTTTTCGTGATGCTCACGATGACTCCCGGCATGGATTTGGCATCCTTCTGGAAGATGTCGCTCAGTTCCTTTTGCAGGAGTCGTGCTATTTTCTGTTGTCGTGTAGTTTCCATTTGTCAAGGTGGGTTCTATAGATTCGCTTTGTCAGATTTTGGAGTCGTTTTCGCAAAGAACCCCAAAGATGGCAAAACGTCAGTTCTTGATTGTTAGTCCTTTTAACGGTGGGAATTTATAGCCCCCACCTCAAATACTATCCATTTGTCAAGCTCATTTCTGTATGCTTTCGGGGATGCGGATGATGGTAAGCCCGTCTCTCAGGGGGAGGATATTCGTCTCGATGTTTCCCGCCCTTGCCTCTGCTGCCATGAGGTCGTTGAAAGCCCTGATGCCGATGGTCTGCGCATCACGGTCATAGGCATGGTCCGTCACGTGCCCGTCCCAGAGCGTATTGTCGGCTATCATCCATCCTCCAGGACGCATCATCGGGCGGAGGAACTGATAGTATGCCACATAGTCGCGCTTGTTGGCATCAATGAACACGAGGTCGATGGGGGGCAGATGCATGTCCGGCAGCAGTTGCTCCACATCCCCGATGATCATGCTCACTCTGTCGGCCCATGGCGAGCCCTCTATCCAGGGTCGTGTGAAATCCTCCTGCTCATCGTTGATTTCAAAGGTGTAGAGCCGGGAGGCAGCAGGCATTCCGCTTGCCATTGCCAACGCGGAATATCCGCTGTAGGTGCCAATTTCTACCACCGTCATGGGGTGCAGCATCTGGCAAATCATCCTCAGCAACAGTCCCTGCTGGTGCCCGCTTGCCATTCTCGGACGCAGGAGTTGCGTGTTGGTGGCACGGTAGAGGCGGTAGAGATAAGGGTGCTCTGGCGATATATGGTCCTGGATATAATCATCGATGGCTGTCATGGCGTACTGTTCTTTTCCTGCCATGAGGTCAGTCGTCCATCAGTTTTCCCACGCGTTTCAGCCGCTGTCCGCCGGTGGCGTTCTTATATTCGCCGATGTCCTCAGGACGCACCTCAAAAGCATAGACATTCGTCTCGCGCTGCTCGAAGCCCTCATGCTGGTACAGGCGGTTGGCAGCCACTCTGACCGGACGTGAGGTGAGCATCAGTTTCTTCACTCCCATCTCTGCCGCCTTGCATTTCAGGCAGGCGAGGAGGCGATGGCTCAGCCCTCGTCCTCGGAAGGGCCGGTCGATGACGAGATCCTCCACCCAGGCCTTTTTTCCTGTGGGCGACTGTGTGATGCAAAGTGTGGCCATTCCCACACGGCGCTTCACGTCTTCCACATAGTCAGAAAGGAACACGAGATAATTGTTCGGGGTCTCGAATATCTGCTGATAGTCTGTCCATGTGATGCTTTTTCCCGGCGACAACTGCTTGAGCAGGAAATTCACGGCACGCCAGTCGATGGCAAGCGGTTCTTCCGGCACGGTAATCTCTGCCGTGTCGAAATCCTCCAGCAATTGGGCGAAGGTAGGGAAAGGCGGTGCCATGAAGCGCGCATCAGGATCCATCTCCACCAGTGGCTCCAGCACAAACCTGCGCTCCGGCACCATGGGATGTGGCAGTGTGAGTTCCGCCTCCTCAAAGTTGTTGTCGCCATATTGCAGGAGGTCGATGTCGATGGTGCGGTCGTAATGCCGTGCATCGCTTTTCTGCGTGCGTCCCAGTTCGCGCTCAATCTGCTGCGTGACGTTCAGAATGTCGTGTGCCTCCATCTCCGTATCGAAAATGGCGGCAGCATTCAGGAACATATTGTCCGTCTTCATGTCTACGGGGGCAGATTCATAGAGTGAGGAGCATTTCACCAGATGTCCCACACGCTCACCAATAAGCTTGACGGCACTGCGGATGTACTCTTCACGCTGCCCCAAGTTTGATCCTAAGCCTACGTATAAAAGCATACTGTATAGAAATAGAGATATATAGGAAAGAATAAGGAATAAGGTTTTTGGGAACTTTTCCTGCCGGTACGGCTGGCTGCGCCTTCTTTTCTGCAAGCCACATCAGCAAGCCACAAGAGTCATGGGATTCAACCGTACGGGGGAGACGAGAGGGAAATTCTCCTTGTGTCAGTCGACCATCAGCATGGCATCCCCATAGGGTCCGAACTTATAGCCCTCCTTGATGGCTTCCTTATAGGCCTTCATGGTATTGGTGTACCCGCCAAAAGCGGCAGCCGTCATCAGCATGGTGCTTTCCGAAAGGTGGAAATTGGAAATCATGGAATCTGCCACATTGAAGGTGTAAGGGGGGAAGATGAACTTGTTGGTCCAGCCCTCAAACTCCTTTATTTCACCGCCCGTGCTGACACACGTCTCCAAAGCCCGCTGCACCGTGGTGCCTACAGCGCATATATGCTTTCCCTCGCGCTTGGCCTGGTTCACCATATCGCAGCATTCCGTCGTCACGCGCATCTCTTCGCTGTCCATCTTGTGCTTTGTCAGGTCCTCCACATCAGTCTGCCGGAAGTTGCCCAGTCCGCAGTGGAGCGTGATGAAAGCCTGCTTGATACCACGAATTTCCAGACGCTTGAGCATCGACTTGCTGAAATGCAGTCCGGCAGCAGGAGCCGTCACTGCTCCCTCATGCTTGGCGAAGATACACTGGAAATCCTCCAGGTCCTGAGGTTCCGCCTTGCGCTTGATGATATGGTTGGGGAGCGGAGCCTCGCCGAGGGCATAGAGCTGCTGCTTGAAATCATCATGGTCGCCGTCATAGAGGAATCTCAATGTGCGTCCACGGCTTGTGGTATTGTCGATCACTTCTGCCACGATGGAATTGTCTTCTCCGAAATAGAGCTTGTTGCCGATACGGATTTTGCGGGCAGGCTCCACGAGCACATCCCAAAGCCGAAGTTCCTCGTTGAGTTCGCGGAGCAGGAACACCTCGATGTTGGCTCCCGTCTTTTCCTTGTTGCCGAACAGACGTGCAGGAAACACCTTGGTATCGTTGAAGATGAACACATCATCCTCGTTGAAATAGTCCAGGAGGTCAATGAAATTGCGGTGCTCTATCTTTCCGCTTTCGCGATGCAACACGAGCAGCCGGCAGTCATCGCGATGTGGTGCGGGATATTCTGCAATATGGTCTTTTGAGAGAGAGAATTTGAATTGTGAGAGTTTCATTATTGATATATGAGGTGTGCTATAAAAATTCGCTTTGTCAGAGTGGGGAATTGTTCAAGGGGTGTTCTATAAATTAGCTTGAGGCGATTTTGTGCCTATCGTGCAGCAGTTCTTTGTTTTTCAAGTACGAGCATAGCCAGCTATGTAAGTGGTTGAAAAGCAAAGAACACCCCTCAAGAGCGTTTACTGCATCATGCGTGGTCGGCAGTGTCTGCTTCCAGCCATTTTTCGAATGCATCGATGTCGGGGAAGGCATGCTCCACATCGTATTCTCCTACCCTCGTGCGTCGCAGTGCGGTCAGGTGTGCTCCGGAATGCAATGCCTCGCCAATGTCGCGTGCCAACGCCCGGATGTAGGTTCCCTTTGAGCAGCGCACACGGATATCGAGCGTCATGGCGTCGGGGGAGAAATGCAGCAGCTCCAGTTCGTGTATGGTGATACGCTTGGCTTTGAGTTCCACATCGTGGCCCTTCCGTGCCAGGTCATACGCCCGTTTGCCATCAATCTTGCAGGCCGAGAATGCAGGAGGCACTTGGTCTATCTCTCCGCGAAACTGTGCCAGGGCATGGTCCACGGCAGCTTCATCGATATGGGCTGTGGGGAAGGTGGTATCCACTTCATGCTCAAGGTCGTAGCTGGGGGTAGTGGCTCCGAGCTGCAGGCGGGCGATGTATTCCTTCTCTCCCAGTTGAAGTTCCTCAATGCGTTTGGTGGCTTTGCCCGTGCAGATGACCATCACGCCCGTGGCAAGAGGGTCGAGGGTGCCTGCGTGTCCCACCTTCAGTCGTTTCTCGCCGATGGCACGGCAGAGCATCCACCTCACCTTCCCCACCAGTTGGAAGGATGTCCAGCCCAGGGGCTTGTCGAACACCAGGATTTGTCCGCTTTTGAAATCTTTCATAAAAACCTGTAATATTGCTTTAGGGATGTTCTATAAATTAGCTTGGTAAACCTTCCTCCTTCGCACCTCGGCC
>CAMGOT010000019.1 GCA_946060685.1 uncultured Bacteroidales bacterium | reverse complement strand
TTTTTTATGCAATCAAGTGGCAGTTTGAACAGCCACCCGAAGGGTCTGGTTTATTTGAGCATCTTCTCGCCGTTCTTGATGTAGAGGTTGCCCTTCACGGGGTTCGCTACGTGACGACCCTGGAGGTCAAAGACGTTGTATTCCGTCTCGGTCTTGACAGCCTCAATACCGGTAACTGCGAAGCTCTTGCTGATTTCCTTATCGTAGGCTACACCGTTGACGGTGAAGCTGTTCGGACGGAAGCAGACCGTAGTCTTTCCAGCCTCGCCGTTGAGGTTCATCTCGGTAGCCATGCTATAAGCATAGTCAAGCTGCTCGGCGGTGAGTGCCTCTACACGGTTGAAGGTAACGCACACCTTGGCCTCGTCGGTCACGAAGGCACCCATATTCTCCTCGTGTGTGGTGTAGGCAACGGCAGCGATAAAGCCATCCTTGTCGAGTACCACACCGAAGAGATTGTCGGTAACCTCAACCTCCTCAGCATCCTCGAAGCTTACGGTGTACTCTTCTTCCTCTTCACCATTCTCGTTGACGCTTACTCCACCATTGTAGTTCTCGGCAACAGTGTAGGTCAGCGTGAATTCAGGATTAAAGGTAGCACCGTAGTTCTCAACGCCGAAGTCTTCCTCCTCTTCATTGAAGTACATATTCCAAATGGACTTTGCAGGCACGGTGATGGTGTAGGTTCCAGCCTCCGTCAAAGGTTCTCCAAGGTGGATGAGAACGGCGTTCCAGTCGTCATCCATCGTGTCGACATCTGCACCGCACACTTCTTCACCCTCGGCGTTGAGTACCTTCACAGCACCGGTCGCGAAAGGCATGATGCATCCTACCCCCTCAGGGAAGGTGAGCTTGATGGTGTAGAGTTCCTCTACGGTCGAGCCATCGGCAGGATCAGCCTCAGCATAAACGAAGCTGTCGGCAGGCTTCCGCATCATATAGTGGTAGGTGAAGCCAGCGCAGGCGAAGTCGCCGTCGAGAGTGCGGAAGGCACCGGCGGGAACATTCAGAATGTAGTTGCCGGCCTCGGTCACGCCATCAAATACGAGCGTCAGTTTCGTGAAGTCTTCACCATTGTTCAGCACATTCGGCGTGAAGGATGCGAAACCGCGATTGCTGAGCACTACAAGACGCTCATCCGTGCAGATGACCTCCTCGGGGAAGGTGAGTTGAACAGCGAACATGCCTTCCTCATTCAGCATGACGCTTTCCATATCGGCAGGCACTGCAGCAACAGGCACTACAGGCTCTACGGTATAGGTCAGGGTGAACTCAGGATTGTGGGTAGCAAAGTTCGATACACCAAAGTCTTCGGCATCGAAATCTGCCTTGTCATTCCAGATATACTGCTCGGGAATGGTGATGGTGTAGGTTCCGGCTGCGGTAAGCTCCTCAGAGAGTACCACATCCACTGCACTCCAGTCGTTTTCGTCGTATGCAAGAACTGCCATGTACTCGTTGCCTTCAGCATCTACAGCCTTAACACCCAGAGAGGTCTCTGCTACAGGAGCGATGGTGACATTCTCGGGGAAGGTCAGTTTCACCGTCTTGAGACTCTTGACGGTAGAACCACTGGCAGGACTTGCCTCGGTGTAGGTAAAGCTGTCGGTGGGCTCCAGCAAGTTGTAATAGTACAGGAAGGCTCCACAGTCATAGCCACCATTCACGGTGCGGAAAGCACCGGCGGGAACATTGAGCACGTAGCTGCCCGTCTCGGTCACATCGGGGAATACGAGCGTCATCATCGTGCGGTCCTCACCATTGCTCACTACATAAGGAGTGTGGGAAGTGAAGTCGCGCTTGCTGAGCACTACAAGACTCTCATCCATGCAGACTACCTCCTCGGGGAAGGTGAGGAGAATGCCGAAGCCGCCTTCTTCGTCAAGAACCACGCCCGACATGCTCTCAGGCTCTGCAGCAACAGGCACCACAGGCTCTACGGTATAGGTCAGGGTGAACTCAGGATTGTGGACAGCGAAGTTCGATACACCGTAGTCTTCGGCATCGAAATCTGCCTTGTCATTCCAGATATACTGCTCGGGAATGGTGATGGTGTAGGTTCCGGCAGCGGAAAGCGTCTCGGAGAGTACCACATTCACTGCACTCCAGTCGTTGTCGTCGTATGCAAGAGCAGCCATGTACTCGTTGCCTTCAGCATCCACAGCCTTCACGCCAAGGTTGGTCTCGGCTACAGGAGCGATGGTGACATTCTCGGGGAAGGTCAGCTTGATGGTGGAGAGACCGCTGACAGTAGAACCGCTGGCAGGACTTGCCTCAGTGTAGGCAAAGCTGTCGGCAGGCTGGAGCAGCGTGTAATAGTATACGAAGTCAGCGCAGTCATAACCGCCGTTGACAGTGCGGAAGGCACCGGCAGGAACATTGAGCACGTAGTTGCCCACCTCGGTCACATCGGGGAACACGAGCGTCATCGTCGTGCGGTCCTCGCCATTGTTCACCACAGTGGCAGTAGCGGAGGTGAAGTTGCGCTTGCTCAGGAGAACAGGATGCTCCTCGTTGTATTCCACTTCCTCAGGGAAGGTGAGGACAACACCGAAACCGCCTTCCTCGTCAAGGACTACGGCCGACATGCTCTCAGGCTTTGCAGCAACAGGCTGTACGGGATTTACGGTATAGGTCAGGGTGAACTCAGGATTGTGGGTAGCAAAGTTCTTCTCTGCACCGAGGTCATCCTGGTCAAGGTCGCAGTTGGAATCCCAGAGGTAACCCTCGGGAACCGTGATGCTGTAAGTTCCGGCCTTGGAGATATGCTCTGCAAGCACAATGTCTACGGCAGCAAAGTCGGCCTCATCATACTGAAGGGCGGTGAGATACTCATTGCCCTCAGCATCTACCACCTTCACGCCCTGGGTTGTCTCGGCTACAGGAGCGATGGTGACAGTCTCGGGGAAAGTCAGCTTGACGGTGGAGAGACCGCTGACGGTGGAACCGCTGGCAGGACTTGCCTTGGTGTAGGCAAAGCTGTCGGCAGGCTTGTAGAGCTTATAATAGTAAGTGAAGGCATCGCAGTCGAGGTCGCCATTCACCGTGCGGAAAGCACCGGCAGGCACATTGAGCACGTAGTTGCCGGCTTTGGCCAGACCATCGAATACCAGCGTCATCTGCGTGCGGTCCTCACCATTGTTCAGCACATAGGGAGTGTGGGAGGTGAAGTCGCGATTGCTGAGCTGTACGGGATTCTTCTCGTTGTAGTATACCTCCTCAGCGAAGGTGAGGACTACTCCGAAGCTGCCTTCCTCATCCAAGTCGACGCTCGACATATTGGCAGGATAAGCCGATACGGGAGCGAGGATATTGAGCGTATAGTTCAGTGCCAGCTCGCTGTTGTAGACGGCACCGTTGGCGACACCCTTGTCGGCAGCAGCCTCATCATAGCGTGCATTCCAGACGGTACCCTCGGCAATCTTGATGGTATAGTTGCCGGCAACATAGATAGCGGGATCAACCACCACGTGGATGGCATTGAGGTCGTAGGCATCGAACTTGATCTTGGCATTCACATTCTCCAAGGGCTGGCCATTGGCATCAAGCACCGTAAGGGCTGTTCCGTCAAGACCCTCGGGAGTGACATAGCCTACCTTCTCGGCAAACGTCACCTTGACATCCTTCAGCCCTGCCACTACATCCTCGGAAACAGGACGGTTGGCGGGAACGAAGCTGTTCGGGGCAGCCTTGATGACGAAGTCGTAGACGCGATAGTCATTGAGCAGGGCATTGGCATCCATGAAGGTGTTGGCAGGAACGATGAGCTGATACTCACCGGCCTCGGTGATGGCGGGCTCGAAGGTCAGATGTGCAGTAGCACCTTCCGCAGCAGCGGGACCGAAGGAAACGGCGGCCTTCAGGAAGTCGCTGGTGCCTTTCTTCACTACCACGATGTCATTCTCTTCATTGTATTTCACAACACCCTTGAAGGTCATGTCCACACCGGGGAGCGTCTCATACACCACCTCGGGATTCTCAAGGTTGGGGCTCAGTGTGGGATAATCCATCGAAGGATTCTTCGAGGAGGGCACCACATGATACATCAGCGTGAATTCGGGATTGTGGGTAGCGAGATTCTTCTCGACACCGAAATCCTCGGCCTCGTCGTCAAAACGCTGGTCCCAAACGGACTGTGCAGGAACCGTGATGGTGTAGGTTCCGGCCTCCGTCAAAGGTTCTGCAAGCTGGATGAGCACGGCGTTCCAGTCGTCATCCATCGTGTCGACATCTGCACCGCACACTTCTTCACCCTTGGCGTTGAGTACCTTCACGGCACCGGTACGCGCGAAGGGCATGACGAATCCTACCTCTTCGGGGAAGGTCAGCTTGATGGTGCTGAGTTCCTTCACACTGGTAGCACTGGCGGGAGCTGCCTGGGCATAGGCAAAGCTGTCGGCAGACTTGGCGATGGTATAATAGTAGTTGAAACCTGCACAGGGGAACTCGCCATTGGCCGTACGGAAGGCACCGGCAGGAGCATCCAGTACATAGTTGCCCACTTCGGTCACACCATCGAAGAGAAGGGTCATCTGCGTACGGTCGTCACCCATGTTGCGCACAACGGCAGGCACGGGAGTACCCTTGCCTTTCCTGAGCACCACAGGATTTGCCTCGTCGTAATTCACATCCTCGGGGAAGGTGAGTACCACACCGAAGAAGCCCTCTTCGTCCATAGAGACTCTTGCCATGTTCTCGGGAACAACAGCAACGGGCTCTACAGGCTTGACGGTATAGGTGAGGGTGAATTCGGAATTGTAGACTGCAAAGTCACCCACATACTCTGTATCGAAATCCACCTGGTCGTTCCAGATATACTGCTCGGGAACGGTGATGGTGTACTTGCCGGCCGTAGTGATGGCCTCGGAAAGTACAATCTGCACACCGCCTGCGGCATCGTAGTCCATAGCAGCCATCACCTCATGGCCATCGGCATCAACAGCCTTTACACCCATCGATGTTCCCACAACGGGAGGAAGGGTGACATTCTCAGGATAGCTGAGCTTGATGGTCTTAAGGCCTGAAACGGTAGAACCGTCGGCAGGAGTAACGGATGTATAGGCAAAGCTGTCGGCAGGATTCTTCAACATATAGTTGTAGGTGGCAGCTGCACAGTCGAAGCCACCGTCGACGGTCTGGAATGCTCCGGCAGGAATATCGAGAGCATAGCTACCGGGCTGAATGGCATCGCCATAGACAAGAGTCATCTGCTTGGCATCCTCACCATTGCTGAGCACTTCCATAGGAAGCGGCTCGCGGGAGGTCTTGCCGTAAAGCACAGGAGCATTGCCGGTATACTGCACTTCTTCGGGGAAGGTAAGCACTACGCCAAAACCGTCTTCCTCCATGACATACTCCGTCATATTCTCGGGAGTAACAGCAGAAGGTGCCACAGGCTTGACGGTATAGGTGAGGGTGAATGCAGAATTGCAAGCGGCAAGTTCGGTATAGGTCACTTCATCTGCATTGAAATCCACCTGGCTGTTCCAGACATACTGCTCGGGAACGGTGATGGTGTAAGTTCCAGGAGCCGTAAGTTTCTCAGAAACTACCAGCTGAACGGCAGTCTCGCCATTGTACTGCAAAGAGGCAAGATATTCTTCACCTTCAGGACCCACCACCTTCACGCCACTCTGAGTGGACTGTGCCACAGGGGGGATGTTGACGGCATCAGCATAACCGAACGTAATGGTATGCAGACCACTGACGGTGGAACCATTGGCAGGACTCACGGAGGTGTAGGCAAAGGGCTTCACCAACGTATAATAATTGGTGAAGGCTGTGCTGTTGACATCCCCCTTTACGGTACGGAAAGCACCGGCAGGGCATACGAGGATGTAGTTGCCCGCTTGCTCTACGTCAGGAAAGCTGAGTACAAACTGGGTGCGGTCTTCGCCATAGTTTGCGACTTCCGCAACCAAATCGAGACCCAGGACCTTGCATTTGAGGTGGATCTCACTCTCAGGATCTACTTTAACCTCTTCGTTGAAGGTGACCAATATGCCAAAGCCGCCCTCTTCATCGAGGACATACTTTGCCATATTCTCAGGACTGACAGAAACAGGATCGACTGTTTCCTCTTCCTGAACGGCAGCGACGGCAGCCATCTCAAGCAATGGGGGCCGGGCTATCGCTCCTAATGCTCCCCAAAAGGTGAGCAGAAGGAAAGAGAAGAATTGGAAAATTTTTCTCATAACGTCAGAATTTAGTTAATAATTATATATAGAAACAAAAAGTTTCCGATCTTTCATTTTTCAGCCGTACAATAGCCTGTTACTGAGCACTATCAGCAGCCGCCAGGTGGCGAATATAGGGAGCGGGCAAAGTGCATACTACATATTTATTCGGCAAAAATACGATATTTTTTCAAAAGCGAATGTTTCGCAGTCGTATTTTTACTGAAATAATTATACGATACCACAAAAAAAGTGTTTTAAATGGCGATAATGCAAACAAAACATAAAAAAACAAAGGGGTATGCGAGGACGGAAATATTCTACAGTAGAATGGTGAATGAGTGCTGAAAATCAAGATGCACATCGCCCGGGACAGCACGCCACACTTATCGGAATTTCATGCCACCGCTACCCGGAAACAGGGCAGATGCTGACGACGGTCAAAACACCCGATTTTCAGAGAAGATATACTTACTTGCCCAGAGAAGATATACTTACTTTGCCGATGAAGTATATCTTCTCTGAAAAATCAGTAGTACTGTCCAAGTCAAAGAAGCTTCCCTGGCAGCCTGTCCGTTCTGTCCTTTTTTCAATAGCTCAAGTTTCGTAAGTTCAAATAGATTGTGTTTCAGAAAATACTTATATCCTACTTTCTTCAACAATGACAACAAGAAAAAAATGTCCTCTGTTGTCCCTGTTATCGTCAAAACCAAAAACGACAACCAAGACAACTTTGACAACGCTTTGGAATACTAAGGGCAACTGTTTATCATTTTGTTGTATGCTAAAAAAGAAAACAAAAACAGACACATCAAATTGGACACCCTATTTCCAAAGCCACAGAAAAAAACCGCAACCCCATATTGGGATTGCGGTTAAAGAAACTATCTATTCAGGCCAAAGCCTGACAGGGATTACTTCAAAACCTTCTGACCATTCTGGATGTAGAGGTTGCCCTTCACGGGAACTGCTACACGACGACCCTGGAGGTCGAAGATTTCAGCCTTCTTGTTCTCAGCATTGATGCCTTCGATACCAGTGGTACCACCGCCGGAAACCTGATAAGATGCAGAGAGCGTCCAGTCTACAGTGTTGCCGTCAACCTTGAAGCTCTTCGGGCAGAAGTAAACGCTTACCTCACCTGCAACAGGCTGAGCATAGTCGGCAACGCGCTTGATGACATTGGCAGCTGCTGCAGTGGCGTTAGCACCTACAGGAGCAAAGTCGAGGGAGATATTGCTTCTGCCAGCATAAGCGGAACCGAAGAGGTCATAGTCCTCACCAGAGAAAATGATACCAACGATGTCGCCAGTCTCATCATAAACACCACCGATGAGTCCGAATGCAGAAGGCTCTACACTGCTTGCGCAGGGGAATTCAACCTTGAAGTCGTTCATAAGGTCGGCAGCCTCAGTCACCTCAGTAGCGGGGATGAACTCGATTTCTTCGGGATCACCACTCCACTCAGTAACTTCCTCGAACACGAAGAAAGAGGTGTAACTGCTGTTCCAAGGAGCAAAGAGATTTGCACCGTGGTCATAATTACCGGTGCTGAGATTCACATTAAGATAAAGGAAGCGGCCATCCTTGTGGTAACCTCTCATGACGACAACCTCAGGCTTGACATATTCCTCGGGAAGAGAATTTTGGTTCATGTCAGAATTCTTGAGCATATACATAGGAGTGATCTCCCAAGTCGTACCACCTTCTGCCCATCCGCGGAAGTGGAGAGTCTCGCCATCATTGTTCGTGAAGACGTACTTGCCGGCCTCATCCTTAGAGCAGAGCCATGCCATCGGAGTGTAGACAGGAGTCTCGCCGGAACCTACATAGACAGTAGTGCTAGTAATACCAAAGTTCTCCGTGCGGATGAAATAGTACTTGCCAACCTCGGGAAGAGGATTCTTGGCAACCATATATTCAAGGGTGAACTCGGGATTGTAGACAGCACCGCGAGAGAGACCCATATCGTCGGCCTCAAAGTTGGCCTTGCTGTTCCATACGAACATTTCGGGAACGGTGATGCTGTACTTGCCGAACTTGGTGATAGGCTCAGCGAGGACGATGTTCACCACGTTGGGGTTCGCCTCGTCGTACTCGAAGGAAGTGATGGTCACCTCTTCGCCCTTGGAGTTCATCACGACAGCACCGTTGAAGGTCTGTGCCGCGGGAACAATCTGCACTGCATCGCTGAAGGTGAGCGTGATGACGCTGAGCTCCTCAACGGTAGCACCATTCTCAGGAACAGCTTCTACATATACGAAGGAGTCGGGTTTGGGCAGTGCGGTCTTGGCCTCGATGACCCAGTACTGTCCGCTCTTGTCGGTGTATACACCCTTGCCGGCTTCAGCGTTGTCGACGCCGAATCCCTGGGAAGCATTCTTCAGAATGGTGGTGGGATTGCCTTCGAGGTCGGCAATATACCAAGTGCTGACATCATCGGAGAAGTCCCAAGAAGAGATGACACCATGACCTACATACTTGCCGGTAGAGGTGCTCTGGAGAACATAGCCACCATCCTCGGTAGCGGTGAAGGTGAAGTACTCAGGCTCAGCAGCGAGCGAATAGGTGGTGACACTGTTGTCAGGAACTTCGGTAGTGCTGAAATACAGGTCAGTGTCATTCAGGCGGATAGAAGCTACGAGAGGATCGCCAGCCTCGTAAGCGGCAATGGCAGCCTGAAGAGCCTCCACATCAGCAAGCGTAGGATGCTCTACGCTCTCAGCCTTGGCGATAGCCTCAGCAAAAGCAGCAGCAGCATTGGGGTTCTGCGCGTTGAAGCAAGCAGGATCCAGTACGCGTGCGTAAAGCTGGAACTCAGCGAAGTGGCCGTAGCCACGATCCAGGTCGGTCTTGGCAATGACGAAGCGAACGCTTACAGTACCCTCGGGAACGGTGAAAGCTCCCTTCACAGTCTCAGTGTTGCTGGCAAAAGGTGTGTTGACCGTTCCTACGAACTCGTAATCCGTGGCATTGTGCGAAGTCTTAGAAGAAGCATAGACATCAAATGCGAGGATATGGTCGTTAATTGCTTGATTACGACGAGTCATGGCGAACTGCATCTCGCCACCTACAGCCTCAGGCAGGGTGATATAGAAGTCATGCGTTCCAGGAGCTACGTTACCGCCACTCCAGGCAGAGTGCCAGAAAGAATCGGGGTCACCATCGCATGCACCTGCAACGGAACCCTCAGAAGACTCTGTCCACTCAGAATAGAACTGGCTGGGATCGGTAAAGAGATTCTCGCTCATGAAATAGTTGCTTCCAGCCTCATACTGAGCCTTGGCAGCAGCAAGAGCATCGGCAAACTGGCCGGCAAGATTCATACTGGCAAGCACATCGTCGGCAGGATATTCTGCCTCCTCGACAACCATGATTGAACCATGGTCATCAACAGTCCACCAACGTACCGGTTCCTCGTTGTTACGATTGCTGACACAAAGATACTCATATTGGTTGCCCGTGGTGTTGAAACCGAAGGTGCCATCACCATTCTCACTTACGAAAATAGCGGTGGGAGCAGAAACGAAACCATAGGTCTTACCCGTAGAACCAGTGACCATCTTGGCGAATTTCTTGACACCTACATTATAGAGGTAGTAGTTTTCGCCATCGTTCACAATCTGCCAAAGATTGTTGGGATTCTTAGCATCGAAAGGAACGAGCAGGTTCTCTGCTATAGAACCGCCATCGGTGAAGACATACTCTTCAGCACCGCAAACATAAAGGTAATCCTCTGTGAACTGAGGAGCGTAGCAAATGTACCCCTCACCGCTCTGACAGCGGATAGAATAGGTCTTGTCGTTGCTGAGCTCGTCAAGACTGTTGATGGTCTTGCCGTTTGCCACGGTAGCAGCCACAAGCGCAAAGAAGAACATCAGAAACTTCTTCATAGTTAGAAAATTTAAGTTATTAATATTATAAATGTGTTTTATCGTTTTTCATAAGCGGGTGCCAAATCTGCCGACACAAGCACGGCAAGTTCGTCAGAAAGCAGAAGTTGCAATTTGAAACACCGATTGCAAAAGGTACATTGCACAATTAACGCGGCAAAAATACGACATATTTTTCATTCGAAAGCAGAAGAGGGCTGTTTTTTTTATTGTTTGCCCCCTTATTTTTTGAAAAAAGACCGAAATTGCCTTTTAACACCCTTTTTTGAGGAACCATAAAGGGGGAAAAGGGAAAACTGACTGGACAAACAGAGGACAACAAGCCATCGGACATCATGCCAGGAAAAGACAGGGTACCCTGAAGAACAACAAAGAAACAGACCACTTAGGGTCGTCTTCACGGAAATGAAAACAACACCCCAAGTGGTCTGTGAATGATGAGAAGGAGGAATTAGTGCAGTTTTGCACATGCATCCTTGATGCGACGCATGGCCTCCACGATATTCTCATCGCTCGTGGCATAGCTCATTCGGAAACATTCGGGGCTGCCGAAGGCATCGCCTCCGACGGTAGCGACGTGGGCTACTTCCAGGAGATAAAGTGCAAAATCTGTGGAGGTGTTGATGACGTGCTCACCATCGGTCTTGCCGAAATAGCTGGAAATTTTGGGGAAGAGATAGAACGCTCCGGCAGGATCGTTGACCTCAAAGCCTGGAATCTGGCGGGCAAGGTCGACGATGAGATTCTTGCGACGCAGGAATGCCTGGCGCATTTCCTCGACGCACTGCTGGTCGGCGGCAAAAGCCTCAGTGGCGGCCAACTGGCTGACCGAACACGGACCGCTGGTGTACTGGCCTTGAAGTTTGTTGACACCACGGGCCAAATCAGCAGGAGCTGCCACAAATCCGATGCGCCATCCTGTCATGGCGTAGGCCTTGCTCACTCCATTGATGACAGCCGTACGTTCTTTCATGCCCTCGCATGCTGCGATGGAAGCATGTGCGCCGACATAGTTGATGTGCTCGTAAATCTCGTCGGCAATGACCACCACTTCGGGATGACGGCGCAGCACGACGGCAAGGGCTTCAAGTTCATCGGCAGAATATACGGAGCCGGTGGGATTGGAGGGAGAGCAAAGAATAAGGGCACGGGTGCGGGGAGTGATGGCACTTTCCAACTGCTCGGGGGTCATCTTGAAATCCTGCTCGATGGTGGCCTCAACGAAAACGGGAGTACCGTCGGCCATCAGTACCATCTGCGGATAGCTCACCCAATAGGGAGCAGGGATAATCACTTCATCGCCGGCATCGACCAGCGCGAGGATGACATTGCACACCGCCTGCTTGGCACCGTTTCCCACCACAATCTGTGAAGGTTCATACTCCAAGCCGTTCTCACGACGCAGCTTCTCGCAAATGGCATTCCGCAGTGCAGGATAGCCCGGCACCGGACTATATCTTGACCAGTTGTCGTCGACAGCCTTTTTGGCTGCGGCCTTAATGTGGTCGGGGGTATTGAAATCGGGCTCACCGACACTGAGGTTGATGATATCGATGCCCTGTGCTTTCAATTCGGCACTCTTCTGCGACATGGCAAGGGTGGCAGAAGGTGCAAGGCGGTTCAAACGTTCCGAAAGATGCATAGTTTTCTAATATAAAGGTGCATGCTTAGTCTCTACTGCTGCCCAAGAAGCGGAGCAGATAGAGGAAGAGATTGATGAAATCAAGATAGAGCGTGAGGCTGCCGATGAGGGCAAGCTTCATGGCGGTCTCATCCTGACGGTCGCCGTAGTTCTGAATCATCCATTTGATTTTCTGGGTGTCGTAGGCGGTAAGTCCGGTAAAAATCAGCACACCAAGGATGCTGATGCCGAACTGCAGGGCTGAAGAACCGACGAAGATATTGACCACGGTGGCAATAATGATTCCGATGAGTGCCATAAAGAGGATGCGTCCTAAAGTGGAGAGGTCCTTCTTGACGGTATATCCCACCAGCGTCATCGCTCCGAATGTTCCGGCAGTGACGAAGAAGGTGGTGGCGATGCTCTGCATGGTATATGCCATGAAAATAAAGGACAGCGTGACTCCATTGAGGATGGAATAGGCAGCAAAGACAAGTCCGGCAGTGGTCAGCGACATCTGCATGACGCGTGCGGAGAAATAGAAGACCATTCCGAGTTCTGCCAGCATCAATCCCCAAAAGAGCAGGCGGTTGGTGACAATCGCCATGAGGATTTGTGGCTGAGTGGCAACGGCTGCGGCAGTGAGGCCCGTCATGGCCAATGCCAAGGTCATCCAAAGATAGACATTCTTCATCACTGCAGGGAAGGAAACGCTGCTGACACCGGAGCGGTAAGCAGCAGAATCGTAACTCTGATTGTACATGATTCAAACAATATTTGGGGTTAAACTAAATTCGATAGGATTTTTAGGCTTGCTAGGATTTCTAGAATTTCTAGTATTTCTAGATTATCTAGAATATCTAGGATTTCTAGAATTTCCAGAACTGCCAGGAAAAAGATTATTTGCCAAAGTGCAGAATATGGCCCATGCGGTTTTTCTTGGTGCGCAGATAACGCTCGTTGTAAGGGTTAGGCGTAATCTCAACAGGCTCGTTGCCCACAACCTCCAGGCCAAAGCCTTCCAGGCCGACACGCTTGATGGGATTGTTCGTGATGAGCCGCATCTTCGTCACGCCTAACTCACGGAGGATGGAAGCTCCCACGCCATAGTCGCGCTCATCGGGGTCATAGCCTAGATGAATATTGGCATCGACGGTGTCGTAGCCTTCTTCCTGCAATTTGTAAGCGGCAATCTTCGCCATCAGGCCGATGCCGCGACCCTCCTGGTTCAGATAAAGAATCACGCCCTTGCCTTCCTGCTCAATGCGGCGCATGGCAGCATGCAGCTGCTCGCCACAGTCGCAACGCTTGCTACCGAAGATATCGCCAGTGGCACAGCTGGAATGCACACGTACAAGGATGGGCTCATCCTTCTCCCACGTACCTTTTATCAGAGCAATGTGCTCCATGCGATTGCTCTTCTGCTTGAAGGGGATAAGATGAAAATGCCCGTATTCAGTGGGCATATCCACTTCTTCCCCCCGTTCAATGAGCGACTCCTCCTGCAGGCGGTAGGCAATGAGATCCTTGATGGTCAGGATATGCAGTCCTTCGCGTTTGGCAAACTCCACAAGTTGCGGCATACGTGCCATGGTGCCATCCTCATTGAGAATCTCAATCAGACAAGCTGCGGGGAAGAATCCACTCATGCGTGCCAGATCGACGGCAGCCTCAGTGTGGCCTGCCCTTGCCAGCACGCCACGGTCCTGAGCATAGAGGGGATTGATGTGTCCCGGCCGTCCGAACCATTCCGGCCGTGCTTCAGGATGGGCCAAGGCCCGTACGGTGGCAGCACGGTCGTGGGTGGAGACTCCTGTGGTACAGCCTTCCAGCATATCGACAGTGACAGTGAATGGCGTGCCAAGCATCGAGGTGTTCTCCTGCACCTGGTGCTCCAGATGCAGCTCACGGCACCGTTCGTTGGTGATGGGGGCACACAGCACTCCGCGTCCGTTCTTCAGCATGAAGTTGATTTTCTCAGGTGTGATAAGTTCGGCAGCGGTGATGAGGTCACCCTCGTTTTCGCGGTCTTCGTCGTCAACGACAATGACGAACTTTCCTTCCTTGAAGTCCTCAAGGGCTTGCTCTACAGAGCAGATGGGGCTTTCTGACATATTTTGATGGTGATGATTTTAGGGTTAGAGGAGGGGATTTTCGAGAGTGGCCGGATATACCGGAATTTCCGGCTCATCCTCTGCCACATACTTCGCAATATGCTGCTCCAGGGCTTCGAAGGCACGGAGCATCTTGCGCTTATCGGAGAACAGATGGCGCTTGCTGACATTGGGAATATTGTTCAGGGCCTGCAAGATATAGAGGTCGCGCGTGTTGGCGAGATCCTCTATCAATGCCTCCAGCCGTTCTATGAAATCGTTCAGAGACTTCGACCTGCGGTAGCGAAGATAGTTGACAGCCATCAACGGACTCACCTTCATACTGCCCAGTACCTCGCGCAGAAGGCGGACTTCAAGGAGTGCTGCCGGATAGTCGGGGTCATGGAGTATCACCTCCTTGAGCACCATATTACGCTTCACACGAATGCCGAAGACTTTCCGGAACACGGCCTTATAGGCATCAATATTGAACACCTGCGAGTCGCGGTTTGACATATACGTCAGATAACAGCCTGCGGGGAGCAGGATGGCCGTAGACACCCACATGCCCAGCACCATACTGATGCTGCCCTCGCGTGCCATCTTCATACCAGAGGTGTTGATGATATAGTAGAAGATGAAGATGCCGACGCTGATGACGGCCGGGGTACCCAAGCCTCCCTTTCGGATAATGGCTCCAAGAGGAGCACCGATGAAGAAGAAAAGGATGCAGGCCAGCGAGAGCGTAATCTTCGTGTGCCATTCTATCCAGTGTCGCCGGATATAGTACTCCTCATTCTCGTTCACCTCGTCCTTCCAGGTCAAATCGTAGACCATTTGCTTGACAGCCGAATTGGCTGCGCCCTTGGTACGCATCATTTCCTTATGCCGTACAAAGACAGAGTCGATATTCACAGGCTTTGCCTTGAAGAGTTTCTCCAGGCGGAGCGTATCAGCCTTGCTGAGGATTCCGCCCCGTGCCATCCGCCTTGCCCCGACAACGCTCACATATTCCAGTGCCACACTGTCCAGGCGAGCGTTCATGGAGTCGACATCATGCACAATTTGCTTCATACTCTTGGCTGCAGGCATATTCTGGAGCGACTCATTCTCGGAAAGGCTGAAATTGGAGTCAAAGTCAATCAGGAGTTCCTTGTGCAGGAAGGTCTCACGGTCGTAAGGTGAAGTGGCACGGATATTCCTGGACTGCCCCTGCTCCAGACTCTGGAACTGATGCCCGTTCCAAAGCTCCAGCCGGAGATGCAGCTTGTCGGCCGTCATGGACAAGCGTCCGGAATCGGCAATGACAATTTGCGCCTTGTCGAACCCCTGGTCGGTCTTGTAGATAATCACCTGATAGAGCATTCCCGTCCGGGCATTCTTCTTCTCCACATAAAGATTCACCTTGGGCACACCATTATAGAATATCCCCTCCGGTATCTCCACTGCAGGCTGACTCTCGCGCATGGAAATAATCAACTGGCGAAGATTCCGCCAGGCCTCAGGGGATGTGGAGTTCTGGAAATGGAACGACACTCCCGACATCAGGACCGCGAAGAGAATCAGCGGCCTCATGACCCGAAGCAAAGGGATGCCCGCAGCTTTCATGGAGAGCAGCTCCAGATTCTCGCCCATATTGCCGAAAGTAATCAGCGAGGCCAGAAGAAATGCCAGCGGCAAAGCTTGTGGAACAAGCGTGAGACCCATATACCAGAAGAAACGTCCAAGGATATCCAGCGTCAGGCCCTTTCCCACCAAATCGTCAACGTAGCGCCAGGTGAACTGCATCATGTAGACGAAGAGACACACGCAGAAGGCCGCAACGAAGAGCTGAAGGAACTTCGACAGGATAAACGAGTCGATGCGCTTGACCTTCAGGAAGTCAAACGTGTACTTTTTATGCTGATGGGGTTGATGTTCGTCCAATATTCCGGGGAGTAGTGAGAGTGAAAAGACTGGTAGTATCAGAAAAGTGCAAAAAACGAAAGACTATTCATCAGGAAAACGGCATGCAGTCCGATGCTGACGAATCACTTCAATCGCCTTTTCCACTTTTTCTTCCATAGGCAACGTGGCGTCGATCCATGCTATAGGCGTTCCCCTGCGCTCCATTCCCCTGAACCACGTCATCTGCCGTTTGGCAAACTGGTGGATAGCGGTCTCAAGCTGGGTGAACATCTCGTCGTACGTCAGTTGCCCGATGACGTGGAGTGTCAGATATTTATATTCCAGGCCATAGTATATCAAGTCCTCAGGAGGAATACCTTCTGCCAGCAGACTGCGGATTTCATCCAGCATTCCAGCTTCCAGGCGTGCTTTCAGGCGCATGGTGATACGCTGGCGGCGCAAGTCGCGCGGAATATCGAGGCCGAGATTCACACTCGTCAAAGGTGGAAAAGCCCGACGTCCCAAAGGATCCTGCTCCAGATTATAAGTTTCAATCTCTATGGCACGGATGGCACGCTTGGCTGTGTCCACATCAGTGGTATTGTGCATTGCCGTACCGGAGCGTGCTTTCAGTGTGCGCAGCATTTCCGTCAGGTCCTCCAGGCTGCGGCCTTCCAGTTCGGCACGCAGCCGCTCGTTCTTTGGCACCTCGCTAATTTGATAACCCCTCACCACGCTCTCCAGATAAAGGCCGGTACCGCCACACAAAATCACCTTTTTTTCGCGCGCGCGTATATTATTATATGCCTCCAGGAAATCCTGCTGATAGCGGTAGAGGTTATATTTCGTGCCAGGCTCAGCGATATCTACCAAGTGCACAGGAACCTCGCCATATTCCTCCATATCCTTGCCCGTGCCCAAGTCCATCCTGCGATACACCTGACGGGAATCGGCACTGATAATCTCAGCGTCGAGACGGCGTGCCAGTGCCACGGCAAAACCTGTCTTGCCAGAGGCCGTGGGGCCAAGCAGGGTGATGAGGTCCATAACGTGTAGATGATTCAAGAGATGAAATGAAGGAACCGCCGATTGAAGTACTGAGGATTGAAGTACTGACGATTGAAGTACTGACGATTTATGCGCAAAATTACCGCTTTTCAGTGGATATAGGGGGTGCAGGAGGTCTAAAAAACGCTTTTTTGTGGGTTTATATAGCAAAAGTGATAAGCAAACCCTATTTTTTCTATATTTTTCCCTTGAATAATTTTGCCGTTAACGAAAACTGCCCTAACTTTGCACTCGCAAAACGGAAGCAACGCAGCAATGCTCCAATAACTTCCCTTTTGGCGGGGTAGCTCAGCTGGTTAGAGCGCATGATTCATAATCATGAGGTCCCGGGTTCAATCCCCGGCCCCGCTACTTCTTCATTTAGACGGTTCGCTATATGCGAACCGTCTAATTTTTTTGTGTCCACAAATGTTATGTTCTAACCCTCTGCCGTTTCATTCTACCGTTTCATCAGCCCAACAGCATCAGGGGAGGAGGCGGGCAGCAGCGATGCTTTTTGCTACCACATAGCCCATGGTCCATGCTGCCTGAAGATTGAAACCACCCGTGACGGCATCGACATCGAGCACCTCACCGGCAAAATAAAGCCCTGCATGACGGCGGCTTTCCAACGTGGAAGGGGCGACATTGGAGAGTGCCACTCCTCCGCACGTGACAAATTCCTCCTTAAAGCGGTTCTTTCCTGAGACTGACAGCACATGATGGGAAAGCATGGCGGAAAGCCGCACCAAATGTTTGGGATGCAACTCGCTCCACCGTGCAGCGGGACGCTGCTGGCACAACTCCAGGAGGCAATGCCACAGACGACTGTTCAGACAAGGAGGATAGACGCTCTGCAACTGCTTCTGAGGATGCCGCTGCCACAAATCCTGAAGGAGTGCCAACACCTCGGCTTCGCTGGCATCGCCGAACCAGTTGAGGGCGAGTCTTGACTGATAGTCGCACTCCTGCAAATACCGGGCAGCATAAGACGAGAGGCGAAGGATGGCCGGGCCGCTCAAGCCCCAGTGGGTGAGGAGCAAGGGGCCTGAAGCCCTGAACTTCGTGCCGGGAATACTGGCAGTGACCTCATCGACCACCGTACCCATCAGTTGACAAAGAGGATGATTCGGCAGACAGAGGCTGAACAGCGACGGAGCCGGAGGAACCACTTCCAGGCTGAGGGGCTGGAGCATATCCAGCCCAGACAACTTCGGACTGCCCCCCGTAGTGACAACCACACACTGCGCCTGCACCGTACTGCCATCAGCCATGCCGATGGAATAAGTCCCATCGTCGGCATGGGCTATACGGGTCACTCTGGCATGTGTAAAAAGGCGCACGCCATGCTGACGCATCAGACGAGTGAGCGTATGCACGATTTCCATGGCATCCTGCGAAACGGGAAACACGCAATGGTCTTCCTGGGCCACAAGGCGCACACCCGCCTGCTCAAACCATCGGCAGACATCGTCATGGCTGAACTCCCGCAACAGTCGTTTCATGAGTCGTGCTCCATGGGGATACGCAGACTCCATACTGCGCACCCCCTCAAAAGTGTTGGTCAGATTGCAGCGCCCGCCACCCGTAACAGCCACCTTGGCCAATGGCTTTCCAGCGCGCTCATAAACACTGATGACGGCGTGGGGCAACCGCTGCGCCAGCTCAATGGCGCAGAAACATCCTGCTGCACCGGCTCCAATAATGGCTATGTGCATGAATTGTAATAATTTGAAAGAGTGGATAAGCAGGGAAGCATGAGGGGACAAGGATTGGCAAATGCCCCCTATTGTCCGGAAAAGCCGCAAAAAGCCGCTCCTATCATCCCAAGAAAGATATGAGCACACCCGCAGCCACGGCAGAACCGATGACACCAGCGATGTTGGAGGCCATGCAATAGTTCAGCACATGGTTCTTGGGATCATATTTCGTGGAAATCTCATTGCAGACACGGCTGGCCATTGGCACGGCAGAAAGTCCTGTAGCGCCAATGAGCGGATTGATCTTCTTGCGCGCAAAGAGATTCCAGATTTTCACCATGCAAATGCCTGAGGCGATGGAGAGGGCAAAGGCGCAGAAACCACCTGCCACGATACCCAGAGTCTGCACATTGAGGAAAGCCGCAGAGGTCATGGTGGCACCCACGGAAAGGCCCAGGAAGATAGTGGCAGTGTTCATGATGGCATTCGCTGCCACATCATACAGGCGACTGGTATCGGCACCGATTTCCTTAATCAGATTGCCGAACATCAGCATGCCCACCAAAGGAACGGCAGTGGGAACGAAGAGGGCCACAATGGTGGTGACGGCAATGGGGAAGATAATCTTCAGCACACGGAGATTACGGATATCGGTATTGTTGGGATAGAGCCGGTCCTGTTCCTTCATGTTGATCATCAGTTCCTGCTTGTTGCACAAAGCCTTTACCACGAGGGGAATAATGACGGGTACCAGTGCCATATAACTATATGCCGCGATGGCTATAGGGCCGAGCAGATGCGGCGCGAGCTTGATGGTGGTGAAGATGGCAGTAGGGCCGTCGGCACCACCAATGATGCCCAGCGATGCTGCCTCCTGCGGCGTGAAGCCCACAAGAATGCTGACGATGAGCACGCTGAAGATACCCATCTGTGCGGCTGCACCAAAAATGGCTAACTTCAGGTTGCGGAGCATCGGACCGAAATCCGTGAGCGCGCCCACACCCATGAAGATGATAGGCGGCAGGAATCCCGTCTTGATGAGCATATAATAGATGAAATTCATGAGTCCGAGTTCATGGGCAATCTTATGCAACGGCATATCCCAGATGATCTCGCGCGAGCCGTCGGGCAGCGTGACATAACCCTGCGAATCTGCCTGCATCACGCCCATATCTCCACCCGGAAAATTGGCAATCAGCACGCCAAAGGCAATGGGAATGAGGAGCAGCGGCTCATACTTCTTGACAATGCCAAGATAGAGGAGGACGAACGCGAGCAGATACATGACGATGAACGTAGGATCAGCCACGATGCTGCTTATAGCGGTCATCGAATAGAGTTTGTCGAAAATTTCGTATATCACATTCATGTGTTAAGAATCAATTCATATATTGGCAATGAACCATGTATTCGCAATGAACCATGTATTCGCAATGAACCATGTATTCGCGACGAAGCGTAAAGAAGCACTCCATTATGCGCGGTCCCTGGAAATCTTGATGATGACATCGTCCTCTTCGACGGGATCGCCCGAATTGAAGAGAATGGCAGTGATGGTACCGTCGAAATCGGCACGGATGGCATTGTAGGTCTTCATAGCTTCGATATAGCCGAGAATGTCGCCCTTCGCCACGTGGTCGCCGACATACTTTGCCACCTCCTGTGCATCCTTGACACGGTAGAACTTTCCTTCCAGAGGAGCGGTGACATCCTCACCGTCGAGCGTCTCGATATCATTGGCACTGGTAGCCACGGGGGCCGTGGTAGGTGCAGGAAGTTCATCGCCATAGGCCACATTCAGCTTATAGTTCTGTCCGTTGAGCGACACGGTGATGGTGTGCGGCAATTCTGCCACTGTCGTCTCCGGCTCACTGGCAGCCTTGCGTTTCTCCAGGTCAGCCAGGAAGTCGGCCTTTGCCTTTCCGCTCTTGAACGCCTCATACTGTGCCGGGTGCATGGAGTACTCAAAGAGTTCCTCCTCATCCTCGCCTAAAGGCCAACCGTTGGCCCGCATCTTCTCACGATAGACATCGAGGTCGTCAGGATAGTTCTGCTGCGGGTCGGTGGTCATAAATTCGCGCCCCTGCTCGGCAGCAATCGCTATCAGTTCAGGGTCCACATTGCCGGGGAGTTTTCCCGCCTTACCCAAAATCATGTCCCAGATATTGTCGGCAATCATTGTCCAGCGTCCACGCCCTTTTTCCATCTGCATCACATTCGTGAGGGCAAGATTCTTGACATACTGCGAGAAGGGGGTGACGAGCGTGGGATAACCCACCTTAGGCCATACGTATGCCACCTCGTCGAAGAGTTTCACAAGCAGTTGGTCGGTGGTCAGTTCAGGCTGGCCGTTCTTCGCCTTCCATTTGTTCAGACTGGCAAGGTTATCCTCAAGGTCGGTCATCAGCGACCCCATCATTCCTCCCGGCAATCCCGGCTTGACGAGGAGCGAATTGTTCAGATGGTTCAGCTGGGGGATATAATAGCCCAGGAAGTCATCGCACATCTCCTGAATGAGCGTGCGTGCCTCCATATATGCCTCCATATTGATTTCCTTCACCTTAAACCCGGCATCCTTCAGCATCTCCTGAACGGCAATGACATCGGCATGGCCTGTACCCCAGGAGAGCGGACTCATACCGACATCCACATAGTCGCAACCGTTCTTGCAGACTTCCAGAATGGATGCCATGCAGAATCCCGGACCGGCATGGCCATGATACTGCACCGTGACCTCAGGATGCAAGGCCTTAATGCCGGCACAAATCTTCCCGAGCGAATCCGGTCGGCCGATGCCGGCCATATCCTTCAGGCAGATTTCATCGGCACCGGCCTTCACGAACTTGTCGGCAAGTGCCACATAATATTCGATAGTGTGGATAGGACTGCTGGTGATGCAGAGTGCAGCCTGAGCTATCATGCCTGCATCCTTGGCATAGTGTATGGAGGGAATGACGTTCCGCTCATCGTTCAGGCCACAGAAGATGCGCGTAATATCAGTGCCCTGTGCGTGCTTCACCTTATAGAACAGTTGTCGAAGGTCCTTGGGGCAGGGACTCATTCGGAGTCCGTTGAGGGCACGGTCGAGCATGTGGGTCTGGATGCCTGCTTCATGGAAGGGGCGTGTCCAGGCCCGGACAGCCTTATTGGGGTTTTCACCGAAAAGAAGGTTTACCTGCTCAAAGCCGCCTCCATTGGTCTCCACTCGGTCAAAGCATCCCATGCGGATAATGACGGGGGCTATTTTCAACAACTGGTCGACACGGGGCTGATACTTTCCGGCACTCTGCCACATATCGCGGAAAACAAGGCTGAATTTTATTTCTTTCATATTTTTATAGCTTGGACGAATAGATTGAATCTGATTTCATCGGGATTGTTTCATCTTGGGACGAATAATATTCTGACGACGGGGCAAACCACACCACTAAAGTTTCACAGCATCGGTGATACGGCCTTTTCCTCCCGTAATCTGTGCCACCGCCTGCTGGAGCAGTTCCATCGTGGGGGCATCGATGCTGGCAGCCGCAGGAGCGGAAGGCTCATGAGCAAGGATAGCAGCACTATTGTTGACGGCCATTTTCGTCTTTCTGACACTCTCGCCTTCGGGAGCAATCTGATTGACGATGGTAATCAGCAGTTTACTCCCATAGATGACGATCAGAAGGATGACGAAAACCGTGAGCATGCCCACGATGAGCAACTGAAATGCAAAAGCTAAATTCTCCATATTCTATCGTTGAAATTTTCTGGTGAAATTTTCTGTTATGAGCAAAGCGAAGCGGGACGCAGAAAGGGATAAACCAATATCAGCGTCTGGCAGGACGATGTATTCAGCACGACGTATACAGCACGACGTATACAGTACGACTAAGGATAAAGACTTCCAGTTCTGTGTAGCAGTCGCACTGTCGTCATCATGACCATGCCGCGTATCACATATCGCGTATCACATATCGCTGAGAAGCTGAACAACAACGAAGCGCATGATGAACGATGCGCCACAGAATGCCAATCATATTTTGGGCGCAAATTTACGAAAAAAAAACAGTAACGGAGGGGTTGAAGAAGTGCTTTTTCGCAGGAATTTCGCTACTTTTTCACCGCATTTTTTTTCTTTTCTACGTATGTTCCGAAATTTTAGACTTTGATTTGTGGGTATGGGATATTTTTTATACTTTTGCCACCGATTGAGTGGGCCGAAGCGATGGCTGCAAGGGCAGGCCGACACCTTGCAAATAAAGAAAAACACCAGCCCCCCAACGCATGAGGCCTGAGTTTTCGGAAGCCACGGCACAAGCCTGTTGTATGGCATGGTGCCCTGACTGTCCCACCCCACACTCCTTCCCCATCCCTTCAAAAAAACACACACATACCACAAATGCACATAGCCATAGCCGGCAACATTGGAAGCGGAAAGACCACGCTGACCACACTGCTGGCACGACACTACGGATGGACTCCTCACTTTGAGACAGTGAAAGCCAACCCTTACCTGGCGGATTTCTACAAGCACCCCGACCGATGGGCGTTCAACCTTGAGGTGTTCTTCCTGAAAGAACGCTTCAGGGATGCTTTGGACATTGCCCAAAGCCCAACCACCATCGTGCAGGACAGAACCATCTTTGAAGGAGTACATGTGTTCGCTGCCAACAACTATGAGCAGGGGAACCTGTCGGAAAAGGATTTCCTGACATATATGGAACTGTTTGAGCAAATGATGAGCGTAGTGGGCAAGCCTGACCTCATGGTCTACCTGAGAGCTTCGGTGCCGCACTTGGTGAAGAACATCCAAAAGCGCGGACGGGACTACGAACAGGGTATGCCGATAGAATATCTGCAAGGACTGAACGAAAGATACGACGACTTTATCTTCCACAAATATAAAGGCAAGGTGCTGGTGGTGGAGGTCGACGAGGCTGACTTCCAGCAGTGTGCTGCCGACTTCGACCGAATCACTTCGCGTATAGATGCCGAACTCTTCAGCCTCTTCCCGGAATGAAAGAAGCTTCCATCTATGTGTGAGGCCAATATGCGGGCCTACACTTCTTCAACGGAAAAAAACAAAAAAGGGATGTTCTATAAATTAGCTTGGTAAACCTTCCTCCTTCGCACCTCGGCCA